>JARDZU010000278.1 GCA_029240695.1 Acidimicrobiia bacterium
GCGGGCAACACCGCCGACGTCGTCAACAGCGGGAAGCGAAGCGTGATCGACGTGTCGGGCACGATCGGCACGGGTGTCGACAGGTCATCAGGGAAGACCAGGTTGCGGCTGCCCCTGGTGATCAGGTGACCGTCCCCGGCCGGGGAGATTGCGAGGAGCCGGGCGGCCACAACTCCGACGGGCTGGTCGCTGGCCACCGCCAGCTCGATCTCGGGCGTCCCCAGGATCTCTATGGGCTCATCGAACGGGGCGGTCTCGAACGTCGCCGAGTGAGCATCGTCATGGGTCGAATCGGCACTGCCCCGTCCCGCTCGATCCCAGGCGGGAGCGTGGATCCCGACCCATTGCGGTCCCGACCACGTCATGGTGTCGTGGCGAAGTCTGTCCAAGGGGAGATCGACCATGATGCGGTCGGCTGGCGGCCACGACGGCTCGGCTCGCCAGTATCCGGATGTCGGCGGGTCGTCGAAGGGGGGAGCCGTCGGCCCGTCGTATGGCGTGCCGGTCCGGATGTAGGCGGTCATCGCCGGCATGTCCATCACACCGTTCTCATCACCTCTGAGATGATGGCCGAACCACCGGGCCAATAGATCGAGATGGTCGAGGCCCGGCCCCGGGCAACCGGTGGAGGGCCGATAGTGGCCCCAGGGCCCGATGACGGTCCGGGTGGGGCACGTGAGATGTTCCGCCATGGCCAGCATCCCGTCGACATAGCCGTCGACCCAGCCACCGATGAGAAGGGTGGGGCATTGGATGGCCTCGTAATCGGCACAAGGCGATCCGTGGAGCCAGTAGTCGTCACGCTGCTGATGACGAAGCCATATCCCGGGCCACTGCGGCGTGTTCTCCAACCGGTCCATCCATTGCTCGTACCAACCATCCCCAACGATGTCGGGGTCGGGCGGCAGCGCGTTGCAAACAACCATCGACGGTGGCCAATCCACCTGCTCCTGAGCATGAAGTGAGCCGCCCGTGTAGTGGACATCGCAGGCGAAGCGATCATGGGTGGCATGGACCGGGGCGATAGCCTTGAGTTGGGGCGGACGGAGCATGGCGGTCTGAAGTGAGCTGAATCCGCCCCACGACACACCCCACATGCCGAGATTCCCGCTGCACCACTCCTGGTCGGCCAGCCAGCGGAAGATCTCGAGCGTGTCCTCCTGCTCTCTGGGGACGTACTCGTCCTCGATGATCCCGGTCGATGCTCCCGTTCCCCGGATGTCGATGCGAACACCCGCGAATCCTTTCCCGGCCAGATAGGCGTAGGTCGCCCAGTCGCCCGCATAGAAAGCGTCGTCCTTGCGATAGGGGAGAGATTCGACAACGGTTGGGTAGGGACCATCGTTGTCGCTGTCGGGTTGATAGACGGTTAGGGCAATGGCGACACCGTCATCCATCGGGACGAACACGCGGCGGTCGACTCTGACCGGGTACTCCGGGGTTCCCTCGGGCACGGCGGCAATCTAGCCAAGGCCTGGCATACGCTCGGTCCGCTAATGAGCGAACCCAGGGTTGCAGACACCGCCCAGCGCAGGTCAGAACCCTGGGTTCGGGGCCCCGAAAATCGTCAGGTGATCGTGGTCGGCGCCGGGGTGGCGGGGGTCGTAGCTGCTCGACGCCTTGCCGATCGAGGGATCGACGTTGTGGTCCTGGAGGGCAGAGACCGGGTCGGGGGACGTCTCTGGTCGCACCGTATGCCCAATGGCGAGATCGTCGAGTTGGGCGGCGAGTGGATCTCGACAACGCAGAGGGCGGTGATGGGTCTCGCCAACGAGCTCGGACTCGAGCTCATCGACACCGGGATGGACTTCATCTCTCGCGATCCGGTAGGTGGGCCGCCCATCGCCGATGAGGAGCATGAGCGTGTCGCCCGTCTCCTCGCCGACCGGATGCAGGAGATAGGTCCGGTGAGGCTGGCTTCGATGAGTGCTGAGGAGGTCCTCGACGGTCTGGGCGACACCGGTCCGGCGGGGTCAATCCTCCGAAGCCGTCTCCAGGGGACCGCCGGCGCCCCGCTGGAGGCAATTGCCGCAGCCGAGATCGGCGAGGAGTTCGGGATCGGGGATGAAGGGTCATACGTCCGGATCGAGGGCGGCAACGACCGACTCGCCACCGCGCTGACCCCTGGCCTCGATGTGCGGCTCGGTGTCGAGGCGGTCTCGATTCGCCAGACGGCGCACGACGTCACAGTCGAGACGGCCGATGAGGCCTTCCTCGCATCAGCTGTGGTGCTGGCAACACCACTCGGGGTGTTGAAGCGCCTTAGTTTCGACCCGCAGCTGCCCGATGAGGTCGCCCACGTGCTCGGGTCCCTGAGGATGGGCGTCGGGATCAAGATTGCGATGGCGACAGTCGAGCCGCCCCCGATGTTCCGCAGGCAGGACAACGACATCCCCGCCTGGTACTGGACCGGGTTCGGGCGGTCCGGATCGGTGCGTCGTGCTGTCACCGGCTTTGCCGGATCGGAGGCGGGCGTGGGGCCGCTCCGAGCAAGTGTCTTGTTCCGTCTCGCCCGGGCGGCACCCGAGG
>JARDZU010000131.1 GCA_029240695.1 Acidimicrobiia bacterium
GTCGATGCCACCACGGCTCTCGGCTTCGACCAGGAGGAGCTCACATCGGCCGCCTCCACGTTCTCCGACGATTGTGTTGCAGAGATGGGCGATCCGGAGATGCTCCCCTATCTGGGGACCGATCAAGTCGTCGAGGACCTCGAGGTTTTTCGGGACAGGTTCGGCTACGAGCAGATCGTCCTCTACGGGGAGAGCTACGGCACCCAGGTATCCCAGACCTATGCCGTCGCCCACGGAGACCGAGTCGCCCGATTGATCCTCGACGGGACGGTCGACCTCACCTTGGAGGCGTTCGACTTCTTCGACGAGCAGGCAACGGCCTTCGGGGACACACTCCAATCGACGCTGGACTATTGCGCAGGGGACGAGTTCTGCGCATCCGACCTGGGCGTCGCGCCCGACGAGGCCTACGACCAGCTCCTCGCGTTACTCGCCGAGGGGCCGCTCACGGCACAATTCCCCTTGCCCAGCGGTGGGTTCGAGGAGCGCACCTTCGGGCTTGGAGACCTCGAGGTCGTGGCCAGCGGGCAGATGTACTCGGAAGACGACCGAATGATGTTCCTGCGCGCCCTGGCCGCCCAGAGCGGCCGCGGCGACTTGGTGCCGTTGCTCAGGCTTCTCTATCTCAGCCTCGGCATCGACGCCGAGACCGAGGCCGTGCTCGAAGATCCGACCTATTCGGACGCCATCTTCTATGCAGTCGAATGCCTCGATTACCACTATCCCGGCTCCACGCCGGCGGAGAAAGCACAGGCGTTCTTCACGGCAAGTGCCGATCTGAACCCGGGAAGGCTGGGCATCCTGTTCTTCGGGGATCTTCCCTGTGCCTTCTGGCCCAACGCAAGGGAGGATGCGACGCGCCCGGAGGCTCTGGTCGCTCCGGGAACGCCCACGGTGGTGTTGGGAGCGACCGCGGACCCCGCCACCCCTTACCAGCAGGGGGTCGACGTCTCGGGCCGTCTCGAGGAGGGGCACCTGATCAGCCAGCAAGGTGGGCCACATGTCATCTTCGGACGGGGCAACGAGTGTCCGGACGACGCTGTCACGGGCTTCATCCTGGAGGGCACCGCGCCCGAGGTGACTGAATGCGAGGGAGATGTCGTCGGGTACTACATCACCCTGCTCCCGATCTCCATCGATGCGTTCGACAGCGCCGAGACGATGCTGGACTCAGTCGAGTTCGAGATCTTCTACATGCCCGAGTACTACTGGTGGGACGCCGTCACCGACATGCCCACCGGCTGTAACCAGGGTGGAGTCATCACGTTCACCGCCCGGGAGACGACGGACGGTTTCATCCTCGAGGAATGCGTCTTCATGGAGGGCCTGACCCTCACCGGGGAGGGCTCGTACAACTGGGACGAGGACATCTTCACGCTCGACGTCCAGATCGGCGCGCCTGATTGCATCTACTCCTACCAGCGCTCCGGCGAGGAGTACACCGTCGAGGACAACTGCCCGACCGATCAATTCAATGGCTAGACGACCCTTCGCGCCTGTTGCAGGGTGCCCAAGGCGGAGAGAGTCGACTCCGCACCTTGGTTCATGTTCGGCCCTTTCACGGTCAGGCCATCGCAGCACCCGCCGGTTTCGAAGTCGTAGAGGACCACATCGCCGTCATTGTCGGCGAGCAGCCAACGGGCAGCTCTCAACACCGCGTCCCTCCATTTGCCGTCACCCGTGAGCAGCCAGGCCCGGGTGCAGGCATCCGCCATGGCCGCCGCCTCCACCGGTTGCTGGTCATAGCCGGGCCGGGGCTCGCCCGATTCCCAGCCGCCGACTGGCGCGAAGCTGTAGTGGTCGTCGCGGGTTTCGATCGTCACCAGCCATTCGAGCAGCCGAAGGCCGGCTTCGACGAGGTGGTCATTTCCAAGTGAGATGCCGGAGGCGATCAAGGCTTCGGGGATTCGTGCGTTGTCGTAGGCAAGCCGCGGCTCGGGCCAGGGCCATCCGGGGTCATCGGAGACGTGGAGAACACGGGCCCACTGTGTAAGAGCCGTCCTGGCCACAGCATTCTCCGGATCTCCGGCGAGCACTTCGGACGCCCCCAGGATCGCGAAAGCGTTGGCTCGTGGCGACGTCGACCCGAACCCCTCCTGCTGATGGAACAATCCCAGCGCCGCCCTACGCATCCATTCCTCCGGTCCGAGTCGGGCAGCCGAGCCCAGGCTCCAGATGGCCCGACCCTGTGAGTCGTCGGATCCGATCTCGTCGGCCCACGATTCGTCCGCTCCTCGTCTGTTGTGGAAACCGCCTTGGGGAAGTGCTGCGTCGGCCACGAACCGAAAATAGACGCGGGCCAACCCGATCAGCTCGGCAGAGGGATCTAATTCACGGCTGAGCAGGATGAGTGCCCGGGCGTTGTCGTCTGTGCAGTAACCATGCTCGGGTCGCGGAGTGGTGTACCGGGCGTGCTCCCAGAGACCCACGTGGTCTGTCATCCGCCGCAGGTGTTGGAAACGCGGTGCCGGAAGGGCCTCGATGACCTGAAGGATGCCAGGCCCGGCGAACACCGACGACCGACTTGCCATGTTCACCCGACCTTTACGAGCCCTCCGGCACGCCGCACCGAGGAGAACCCGGCCACCAAGGCTTGGCGCTCGACGAACGTGGAGGCGATGGCTTCGTATCGATCGGCCACTACCGGCCAGTGGAGGGTCGAACCGATTGAAACTGCCGTCGCCGCCATTCGAGCCGCCACCCCGGGGTCCGAAAAGAGGCTTCGCAAGGCGGTCGCCATCGCCTCGGGATCGGAGTGGGGGACAAGGGCGCCGGCGCCGGTGCCAAGCATTTCCACCGCGTGGGGGAAGTCCGTTGCGATCACGGGCTTCCCGGCGGCCAGGGCCTCGACCAACACTCCCGATGTGACCTGTTCTGTGGACTCATAGGGCAGAAGCACGACGTCGGCCTGTCGGATCTCCGCAGCGAGGGAATCGGTATCCAAATAGCGGTTGTCGAACTCGACGACATCTTCCAGACCCAACGCGTACGCCTTCCTCTTCAACCCATCCAGATAGGAATCACCTTGGGTCGCCTGCACCTTGGGATGGGTCTTGCCGAGGATCACATACCGTGGGAGTGGCTGCAGGTCTTTCACCGTGGCGAAGGCGTCGAGAGCGGTTTCCAGCCCTTTGCCCGGCCCGATCAGCCCCCAAGTCAGGGCGACCGGTCGCGGACCACTGGCCTCGCTCGGAACAGCCAGCCCGGGCATTGCTCCATGGGGAATCATGGTCACTCTGTCGGGGTCGAGGTCGTACCTGTCCCGCAAGCGGCGCACGGCTGTGTCGCTCATGACGATCGTCTGCCCCGCCAGCTCGACGATCCTCTCCAGAATCCACTTCTGCCTCAGCGTCGGCTGGTCGAGCACGGTATGAAGCGTGACGATCGTCGGGACCTCTACCTCGGAGATGAAGTCGAGTATCTCGGTGCCGTCAGGCCCGCCATAGATCCCGTACTCGTGTTGGAAGAAGACGATGTCGTGGCGGTTGAGGATTCGAATCGCCTGCTTCAAGGAGGATCGATCACCGTTGACGTGCTGCAGCATGACTTCGGGTCGTGAATTATCGAGTCTGCGGTCTCCGAGACTCACCACCTCGAGACCCTCCTCAGATCCGCGCCGGTCTGCCATCGCCCCGCGCAACGCTGCGGTGAAGGTGGCCAGACCGCAAACTGTAGGTGGATAGGTGCTGACGAATCCGATCGATGAAAGGTTGGCTTGGCTTTGTTTCATATAGATCTCCGTGGTGTGAACGACCGGTGAATGCGTCGGCTGTTGTTGAGCCACAGCAATTCGCCGGCTACGGAGAGCTGCATTCCATGAGCCCTGCGGGATAACGAAAGACTGGCACCGAGGCCGCGTCGAAGGCATACCGTACCAGTGATCCCGCCCAAACCTCTATCGAGATGCCCTGCACCGCAGAGGTCAGGCCTCGTTGGCACCTGCCCCGGAAGGGTTCTCGAACTCCACGACCAGGTCGTCTTCGACGAACTCGACCCTGATCGTGGCGCCGTCTTGGATCTCCCCACCGATCAGAGCACGACCAATGCGGGTCTCCAGCTCGTGGGAGATGAAGCGGCGCAACGGTCGAGCTCCATAGACCGGGTCGAAGCCCTGCTCGGCGATGAACTTCATTGCGGTGTCGCTCACCTCTAGCTTCGTATTCCTCTCGGCGAGCCGGTTCCTCACGTCGTCGAGCATCAGATCGACGACCCTCTCGATCTCCTCCAGTGTCAGTGGCTTGAACAGCACCACATCATCGACCCGATTTAGGAACTCGGGTCTGAAATGGCGACGCAGCTCGCCGGTGACCATCTCTCTCGCCTCCGGCTTGATTTCCCCCGCCGGCGTGATGCCCTCCAGCAGATATTGGGAGCCGATGTTCGATGTCATGATGATGACCGTGTTCCGGAAGTCGACCGTCCTCCCCTGTGCATCTGTGAGCCTTCCGTCGTCGAGCACCTGAAGAAGCGCGTTGAAAACGTCCCCATGGGCCTTCTCGATCTCGTCGAAGAGCACGACCGAGTAGGGCTTCCTCCGAACCGCCTCGGTGAGTTGTCCGCCCTCCTCGTACCCGACATACCCCGGAGGCGCGCCGACCAGTCGGCTCACGGTGTGCCGCTCTTGGTATTCGCTCATGTCGATGCGGACCATGTTCTCCTGGCTGTCGAACAGAGCTGAGGCCAATGCCTTGGCCAGTTCGGTCTTCCCAACCCCGGTAGGACCGAGAAACACGAAGGAGCCGATGGGTCGTCGAGGGTCCTTGATCCCTGAACGGGCACGGATGATGGCGTCGGCTACGAGGCGGACCGCCTCGTCCTGACCGACCACCCTCTCGTGGAGGATCGAGTCGAGTCGCAGGAGCTTCTCGCGCTCGCCCTCCTGGAGTCGGCTGACAGGTATGCCGGTCCATCGTGACACGATCCCGGCGATCTCCTCCTCGGTCACGACCTCGCGCAGGAGGCGGTGCTGACCTTGTTCGGCGGCCAGCTTCTCCTCCATCTCCTTCAGCTCGCGCTCCAGTTCGGGAAGGTCCCCATGGCGCAGCTGGGCAGCTCGGTCGAGGTCGTAGTTCCGCTCGGCCTCCTCGGTCTCACGATGCACGCGTTCGATCGAGGCGCGAAGCTCCTGCACGTCCCTCAGGATCTGCCGCTCCGACTCCCACTGCCCGCGCATCGCCGCCGCCTCGGTCTTCAGGTCGGCCAGCTCCCTACGCAGCTGCTCCAGCCGCTTCTTGCTGGCGGCATCCTTCTCCTTGCTGAGCGCAGCTTCCTCGATCTCGAGTCTGGTCACCCGCCGGGTGAGCTCGTCGAGCTCGGCGGGCATGGAGTCGATCTCGGTGCGCAGCATGGCGCATGCCTCGTCGACGAGGTCGATCGCCTTGTCGGGAAGGAATCGGTCAGTGATGTACCGATGGCTGAGGACGGCCGCAGCAACGAGCGCCGAGTCCTGGATCTTCACGCCGTGGAACACCTCGAAGCGCTCGCGCAGACCGCGGAGGATCGAGATGGCGTCCTCGACGGTTGGCTCGTCGACCAGCACGGTCTGGAAGCGCCGCTCGAGCGCGGCGTCCTTTTCGATGTGCTTTCGGTACTCCGCAAGTGTGGTGGCGCCGATCATGTGGAGCTCGCCACGGGCCAGCATCGGCTTGAGCATGTTCCCGGCGTCCATCGCCCCTTCGGCCGCACCGGCCCCGACGACCGTGTGAAGCTCGTCTACGAATAGAAGGATCCGGCCCTCCCCTGCCTTCACCTCGCCGAGGACGGCCTTGAGGCGCTCCTCGAATTCACCCCGGTACTTGGCGCCTGCGATCAGGGAACCCATGTCGAGGGCGAACACCGTCTTGTCCTTGAGCCCTTCGGGGACATCGCCTCGCATGATGCGCTGGGCCAGGCCCTCGACGATGGCGGTCTTGCCAACTCCCGGGTCACCGATGAGGACCGGGTTGTTCTTGGTCTTCCTGGACAGGATCTGGATGGCTCGACGAATTTCGGTGTCGCGGCCGATCACGGGGTCGAGCTTCCCGCTCCGTGCGTCGGCGACCAGGTCCCGCCCGTACTTCTCCAGAGACTCGTATGCCGACTCTGGCGTTGCCGAAGTCACCCGCTGGTTGCCCCGGATAGCCGTCAGTGATTCGAGGAAACGGTCGCGTGTGATGCCCTGCTCGGTGAGGGCACGCTTGGCGACGGTGTCCGCCTCACCGAGAAAGGCGATGATGAGATGCTCCACCGACACGTACTCGTCCTTGAGACGCGTCGCCTCCCTCTCTGCCGTTTCCAGGAGCCTGGCCAGGCGTTGCGTCACCCGGATCTCTCCGGGCGAAACGCCAGATCCGCTGACACTCGGGCGCTTGGCGAGATCCGCCTCCATATCACCGGCGAGGCGTGCGGGCTCGCCGCCGGCTTGCGAGATGAGACGAGGCACCAAGCCTTCTGGTTGCGTCAATAGGGCGAGGAGCAGATGCTCGCCGTCGACCTCGGTGTGACCGAGCCGGACCGCTGTCGACTGTGCTTCGGAAAGCGCCTGCTGCGATTTTTCGGTGAGTCGATTCAGGTCCATGACCAATCCCAATCTATTCACACCGCCCTATGTCGTACCCGGGCGCCGACCGCAGGTAAACCAAGTAGCGCGGTTGTGCGTGTTAGGTGGGTGAACACGATTCATGAATCGAGGAGACAAGTGTCTTCGACAGAGATCGGGGCGCTCGACATCGAGCCCTTCGAGAGCTTCTACCGACGTGAATACGCCCGGATGGTGGCGATCGCGCGCGCCCTCATGCGAACCGGTTCCTCGGCGGAGGATCTCGCCCAGGAATCCTTCGTGGCGGCCCACCGCAATTGGGATCGGGTCTCCGGTTACGACGATCCCGGGGCCTGGGTCCGAAGGGTGCTGATCAATCGGGCGACGTCCCTTCATCGCAAGGCCGGCGCCGAGCTGCGTGCTCTCACCCGCCTCGGGGGCCACGCTGAGGACACGATTCCTGAACTGACCCCGCGGAGCATCGAGGTGTGGGATGAGGTGAGGAAACTCCCGAGACGACAGGCCCAGGCCACGGTGTTGCACTACGTCGACCAGCTCTCGATCGAGGAGATAGGCGAGGTCATGGGTGTTAGCCCGGGTGCGGTGAAAGCACATCTGCACAAGGCGCGGGCCTACCTCAGCAAGCGTCTGGTGGCTTGGGCCGAGGAGACGATATGAAGCATCTCGACGAATTCGAGCAGAGGATGGAACAGGCCGCCCAAGAGGTACGCCAGTCCGCCAAGCACGCCGTGCCGCCGCCGCTGGAAACCGGGGCTCGTCGCACCCTCCCCCGCGGATGGCTGATCTTCGCCGCCGCGTTCGGTGTGGTGATCGTAACCCTTGGTGTGCTCCCGATGATCTCGACCCCCGAGGATTCCCGGCCTGCCAACGGGTCGACGCCCTCGACAACTGCGGCCGTCGCATCGACCACCGTGCCCGAACCGGTCACCACGGCCCCCGCCACAGTTCCTTCAACCGTCACCGATGACTGCTCGGCCGCCGGGCTGCCGATGCCGGCGGAGCAGGAGGGACTGCCCGCGCCGGTCGCCGACGCCAGGAGAGCAATCGCCGCCGCTGCGATTGCCTGCGACTACAAGGGGCTCGAGGCATTGGCCTCTCCCGATTTCGTCACCAGTTTCGGCGGTGGCGGATTCGAGAACATCCCGATGTGGGAGGACGAGGGCACCTATCCGGCCCTCGCCCTTCTGGTGGAGCTCTTCGACACTCCGTACGCCTTCGAGGACTACGAGGACCTACCGCGTCACTATTACTGGCCGTCGGCCTTCGTATACGACTCCTGGGAAGAGATCCCCCCCGCCGACATGGACGCGCTTCTCACGGTCTACACCCAGGAGGAGCTCGACCAGTCCGCCGAATTCGGCTCTTACGCCCTCTGGCGCATCGGCATCACCGAGACCGGTGAGTGGAGATTCTTCGTCGCAGGAGACTGAGGGTCGGCTGGTAACTTGCCGCCGATGAATTGGGGACGGCTCTTCTTCGGCCTGCTCATTGTGGCGGTGGGCACGGTGCTCCTCCTCGACAACGCCGGTGTGCTCGATGCCGGCGAGATCTTCGGCACCTGGTGGCCGGCGGTCCTGGTTCTCGCCGGAATACTCACCTTCGCCGCCAACCCCCGACACTGGCCAGTGGCTCTGATCATCACTGG
>JARDZU010000132.1 GCA_029240695.1 Acidimicrobiia bacterium
CCAAATCCGGGTTCGGCTCATACCGGGGCTCTGGCGGATCGGTCTCAGCGAAGCGATCGGAGACCGATCCCTTGACGTGGAGGGCGTTGGGCCCGCCTTCGGTGTCCACCCAGGCCCGACTCTGGCCATCCGATTGCTCGCCCTTCAGAGTTCGGCCGTCGTTCTCCCCGAATATCCGCACGGTTATCGAAGTGTCGGTGTAGGTGGTGTCGATGAGGATGCCGTTATCGGTGTTGTTGCGGAACTTGAGGTCGGGGCTTCGCCAGTTGAGGGTGGCCTCGACGCCTTCGGGATACCTGGAGAAGTAATAGGAGTGGGGCTTGTGCTCGACGTCCTCGTAGCCACCCCAGAACACGGCGTTGTACATCGTCGTCGTGAACTGGCTGACCCCGCCGCCGACCGTGTCCTCGACCTCACCGGCGATGATGGTGCCGGCAGGGAGGTAGCCGTCCTCCAGAGTCCTCTGGCCGACATGGTCGTTGAGGCTGAATGTCTGTCCGGAGCCCACGATGGCCCCGTCGACCTCGTCGGCGATCGTGTGGATGTTCACGACACGGTCCTGACAGCAGTCGTAGTAGGTGGTGAATTGCGCCACGAGGTGGTTGATGTTGAGCCTCTCCAGGTCCTCGGTCGTGACGTCGGGCTCTGCGGCCTCGACCAGCGGCAGCTCCCCGGTGCGCTCCGCGGTCATCGCCGCATCTGCCAGCCTCACGGCGGTCTCCTCGGCATCGATCTGGGTACCGCTGGAGCCTGGGACAATCGAGATGCTGTCACCAGAGATCTCGAAAGTCGCGTCTACCGGCTCGGCCTCGACCTGGTCTCGAATCGAGTCCAGGTAACTGTCGATCAGCTCAGGGTCGAAGGAGTTGACGATTCGTGGCTCACTCTGGGTGACCGTCTCGGATCGGAAGGACTCGGTCAACTGGTCGACGGTGAAGACCACATCGACGTCTTCATGGTCGAGCTGAATCGGCTCGACGAGCATTGCTTGAGCCTGATCGACGGCACGGTCGACGTCTTCATCTGTGAGCACCGGCACGATGGTCGTTGTCGGGATCGAGGTGTGCTCCGGCTCGAGAGCGAGAAGACTTGTCTCGACGATGGCCCGGGCCGCCGGTCGGTCGACGCCGGTGCCGACCTCGGGGTAGACAGCAGTCGGGCGGCCATCGGTGAGAATCACTCCGCCCGGTGACGGGGGAAGAGCGATCACCTCGGCGTCCCAGGAGTCGAACACTTCCCCGATAGCCACGTCGTCGATCGAACCTCTGACCGGCACGTGCACCGTGTCGAATATGTGGCTGATCCACCAGGCGAACTCGGAGATCACGTTGCCGTTGCGCCCCACCAGCAGCGCCTCATCGGCGATCGCCTGCTCGTTGATGTCGAGGCCGGCCTCAGGGGGCTGCATGCTGACGAACTTGCCCTCGATGTTGAAGACGGCCGGCCGGCCCAGGTATTCCTCCTCCACCCCCACCAACGCGCTCAGTGCTTGCTCCTCGTCGAGACCGCCGATCTGCGTATCGGAGACCTCCACACGCCCCATCACCTCACCTCGGGAAGCCAGCCGGGTCAGGCCGTAGGCGGTGAGCAAGAGCAGCACGAGGCCGGCTGCACCCACGATGAGCGCGCCAAGCGGAGTCCTGACTGCGGAGAGATGCTTTTTCATGGAAGGCCGCCCCAAAACGACCTTTTGCCCGGGGCCAGCGATGGTAATGAGCAGTCCGCTGTTATCCGAAAATGTGACGGGACCGCTCTGTACTCTCGACTCGAGTGACGATCCGATTCCCGGAAATGGTTCATGGGGAAGCCCTCAAGGTCTCGGCGTCGACCTACGTCACCTTCAAGAAATGCCCGGCCCAGGCCGGGGCGAGGCTGCAGGGTATCTATGGCCCGGAGAGCCGTCAGTCGTTCCTCGGCATCCTTGCCCATCGGATCTTCAGCCGGCATCTGACCTCGGGCTCGATCCCGTCTGATGATTTTGTGCAGGCATGTCGTGAGGAGATCGGCGGCTCGAGCCTGAACAACAAGATGACGGATCTAGAGATGCGTCCGTCCGCCCTGGCTGGCGTCATCGAGGAGGTCCGTGGCCTCTACGAGCGTTTCACGCGGCTGCCCTCCGAAGGGTTCGAAGGCTCCGAGCACAACCTCGAGGCGACCGTGGCCGAAGGTGTGGATTTGATGGGCACAGTCGATGCGGTTTACCGCGAGGACCTCGGTGGGTTCCGCCTTGTGGACTGGAAGACCGGCGAGCTCACCGATCCCGAGGATCAGCTTCTGTTCTATGCGCTGTTGTGGCTGCTCGACAGTGGGGAGATGCCGGCCTACGTCGAAGCGGTGTCGGTCAGAACGGGGGAGCGTTATCGAACTGTGCCGTCATCGGCAGACGCGGGGAGGGTGGCCGCCGAGATCGCGGAGCTGGTCGATCTCCTCCGCAACGCCTGGGCGACCGGCGCCGATCTTCCCCGGACCGGTGGACCCTGGTGCCGGTATTGCCCGCTTCTCGAGGATTGTGAGGAGGGGAAATCGGTCGGGGCGCTGCTCGACTAGCAACACCCCGACCGGATGCCGATCAGCAGCAGCGAATCCCGTCGCCGCCGCCACAGCAGTTGCTGTCATCGAGAAGGATCATCACCACTCCCTTCGTATCGATGATCTTCGATACATTGATCATTGTCGATATATCGACTAATGTCAATATGAGAATGGAATGTTGTGAGCCGCTGTTCGGCGGGATCCTGGAGGAGGAGGAGGCCGCACGGACTGCTGCCATGTTTGCCGCGTTGGCGGATCCTGTCCGGCTCAGGATCGTCTCGATGGTGGCGGCCGCTCCAGATGGGACGGCCTGTGGTTGCGAGCTGGAGGACCCGCTCGGGCTGGCTCAACCGACGGTCTCCCACCATCTCCGAATCCTGCGCGAGGCCGGCCTCGTTGTTGGAGAGAGGCGGGGGCGATGGGTCCACTACCGCGTCGTCCCGGAACGTCTCGACGAGATAAGGAACGCTCTCAGCCCACCCGTTCTGGACCCCGTCTAGCTCTCTTCGAGCATCTCGAGCAGTCGGGTCACTGTGTTCCAGTTGCGGGCGGTGCCGGTCACGCCGAGGATCTTCTCGAAATAGCTCAGGTCGAGCTTGGAGCGTCCCGAGCCGGCGGGGCCGTAGTGAACGAATATCTCCCGGCCCTCGACGGAGAAGCGATCGGAAGGTGAGCGATCAGGATCGAGCGCGGCTATTCGGTCGCGAGCCGGCGCAGATTCGAGGAAGACCGCATGAACCATCGTGGGATTGATCTCCGGCCCGAGGAAGGGGTTGGCCAGGACCGTCTTTGCCATCTCATCCCGGTCCCGGACAATGACACGGATTGTCAATCCGAGACTGTCACTGATCACCTTCTCGATGAGCCCGACAATCTCATCGGAATTGCCGGACGGGGGAGTCACGATCACGTTCCCGCTCTGGAGATGAGTCCGGGCATTGCCCAGGCCCTGCAGCTCGAGCAATGATCTGAGCTCGGGCATCGGCACCCTGACCCCTCCCACGTTGACTCCGCGGAGGAGCGCAACCACGCGCTCCGGAGTCTCAGGCATCGAGCTCCGACTGGTAATGCGCCGAGCCGGGACCCATCGGGGCGCGAACTCCACGATGCTCCCATTCACCACCGAGTGCGGTCGAGACCACCTCTTCGGAGTTGCTCGGTTGGGCGCCAAAGGTCGGGTCGATCGCCGTCGGTCCTTCGACGATGGTGTTGGTCAATGCGCCGAGGCCCTCCACCGTGACCGTCACCACGTCTCCGGGGTCGACTGGTCTCGACCCGGCCGGGGTCCCGGAGAGGATGATGTCCCCGGGCAATAGCGTGATGGTGCGGGCCAAATCCGCCACGAGATACCCCATGTCCCATTCCATCTCGTTGGTGGACCCTTCCTGGCGGATCTCACCGTTCACATGCGTCGTGATCGTCTTTCCCCTGAAAGCCCAGTCGGTCACGAGCCCGGGGCCGATCGGGCACAGTGTGTCAGAGCCCTTGACCCGGAGCATCGAGCCGGCGTCGGTGTCACGGAAGTCGTGCAGCCCGAAGTCGTTGGCGATCGTATATCCAGCAATCCGTGACTCGGCTTGGCTGATTGAGACATTGCGACATGGCTCCCCGATGACGATGGCAATCTCGCCCTCGTAGTTGAGGTACCGGCAGCCCGCGGGCCGGACCACGCTGCCGTCGTGGGAGTTCAGTGCAGTCGTCGGCTTCTGGAAATAGGTAGGCGCCGGAGGGAGTTTCGTCCCGAACTCCTGCACGCGGCTGCGGTAATTGAGATGAACGGCGATGATCTTCGACGGCTCGACCGGGGGGAGGTGGACCGCCTGCTCGACCGGGACCCTGTGTCCGTCATCCGCCACGAGCTCGTCGCCTTCTCTGACGACCCGGGTGGCTACGCCGTCGAGCAGGATCCTTCGGTGTTCCGCCATCCCGCCCCACGGTACCCAGGCGATGAGTGCGATCATGTTGGCAAATGTCTCTGAGCACCCTTCACCAGGATCCCGGTGAGGCCCACGCCGACATCACATCACACGACACCTTCGTGCGGTTCGTCCCCCACGCCACCTTCGCCCGCATGCGCCGGGAGGAGCCGGTGGCATGGGTCGAGGAAAGCGATGGCGAGGGCTTCTGGGCGCTGACGAAGCATGCCGACATCTCTGTGGCAAGCCGGGACTTCAGGAGATTCACCGCCTCGAGGGGGATCAGGATCGAGCAGATGGCGCCCGACGAGCTCGAGGCACGACGAACCATGATGGAGTTCGACCCTCCGGAGCACGCCAGGTTGAGACGGCTTGTCCAACCCGGTTTCACGCCCAAGGTGGTGGCGACCTACGAAAGCGCCTTCCGGACCCTGGCCGGCCAGGTCCTCGACCGTGTTCTCCCCCTCGGAGAGTTCGACTTCGTCACCGAGATCGCCCGGGAGCTCCCGATCAGACTCCTATGCCGCCTTCTCGGCGTGCCCGAGACGGACGCCCAGCAGTTGGTGGCCTGGGGGGATCAGATGATCTCCAACGCCGACCCCGAGTACACCCCCGTGGTGATCGACAAGATGGACACGGAGGAATACCGGCTCCTCCCGTTCCGATCCCCGGCTGCCCTCGAAGTCTTTCGCTACGCCGAGGAGATGGCGCTGGAACGGCGAAGCAACCCGGCCGACGACATCGTCACGGCGCTCCTCACCGCCGAACCGGACGGTCAGCCGTTGACCGACCTGGAGTTCAAGAACTTCTTCACCCTCATGATGGTGGCCGGGAACGAGACGACCCGGCACACCATCAGTCATGGTCTGATCTATCTCCTCGATCATCGCGACCAGCTGGAACAATTGCGCGACGACCCGGCGCGTCTCTCGGCGCCGGCTACTGAGGAGATCCTTCGCTCATCTTCGGTGACCATGCATTTCCGGCGCACCGCCACCGAGGACGTGGTGTTGCGGGGGAGGACCATCCGGTCCGGAGACAGGGTCGTCATGTGGTACCCATCGGCGAATCACGATGAGGAGGTGTTCGACAGCCCGTTCACTTTCGACATCCGTCGCCAACCAAACGACCATTTGACCTTTGGCACGGGCCGCCACGTTTGCCTCGGCGCATCCTTGGCTCGTCTCGAGGTGCGGGTCGTGTTCGAGGAGCTCTTGAGACGGGTTGCCGCGATCGAGATCACCGGACCGCCCGATCGTCTTCGCTCAAACTTCATCAACGGGATCAAGCATCTCCCGGTCAGGGTGACGACGGTGTGACGCCCTAGACGTGGGTCAGCAGGAGCCCGATGGCGAGGGTGACCGTGGTCCAGGTGAGGAGGCGAAGTGGCTTCTCCCAGGTTTGCAGAAGCTGTCCTCGATCCCAGGACCGCTCCCCGTCGAACACGGTGACCGCCTCGCCGGTGCGTCTCCTGACAAAACGAGCAGGTGTGCTCAACGCCCGTTGAGCCAGGCTGAGAAGGCAGGCCATGGCAGCCATGACGATGACGGGCAGCGTGATCGTCATGGTCTGCGCCCAGTAGCCCACGAGGAGAGGGAACGCCCCCCAGGCCAGCCCGAACCCTACGTCACTGTGTAAGAAGGGCCATTCCAGGGCATAGCCGACGGCGAGGAAGATGCCCGCGATCGCCCAAAGCAGAACCCAAGGTGAGACCACGAACGACCCGATCACCGCGATCGCCAGCGACACGAGCATGGCGCCGATGCCTACCGACCACAACGCCCGGTCTGAGATGCGCGTCCCCAGAGGGCGGCTCTTCACCTCGTCGAGGGCGTGGGCCCCCACACCGAGCCCTACGGCGAACGCAACCAGGGTGCCGCCGAGGATGAACCAATCGAGCTCTGCGGCGAGGGCGGCTCCGATGGGGACATAAGAAAGGTGCCACAACGTGTAAGGGGCATGGAGGAGGGAGACGAAGTCCCCGGTGAGCGAGCCGGTGGGGGCGTAGAAGGCCGGGCGCCGATCGCTCACGAGCCTCCGACCTCGGAATGCTCTGGTTTGTGCGCCCACATGACGAGACCCCCACCAAGGGAGAGGTGTTCGTACCGGACCCCGACGAGACCGGCTCTCTCCCAGATGAGGGTGAGCCGATCCGGCGGGTAGTTGTCAGCGAATTCCTCGATGCTCGGACCGAGGAACCTTCCTACCTCGGGCCAGCCTTCTCCGGCCAGGAGCCCGGCGACGGGCAGCACGAGACGGGTATAGATCCACCACAACGGCCGCCAGATACCCCGCGGTCGGCTGAATTCCACCATTCCGACGCGGCCCCCCGGTCTCAGGGCACGCGTGACCTCGGTCATGCAATCGCCCACATCCCCCACGTAGCGGAGCAGATAGCCGAAGGTGACGATGTCGAAGCGGGCATCGGGAAAAGGGAGCCACTCGGCGGACGCAAGGACTCCGGTTGCGCCTCGGGCGATGGCCGGTCCCAGCATCTGGGCACTCTGGTCGAGGGAAATCGCCATTGCACCTTCCTCCTGGAGGCGCCGCGTGATCGAGCCGGTGCCGGCGGCGATGTCGAGCGCGACATCCCCCGGGCGTGGCGCGATCGCCTCGATCATGTGCGCCCGCCAGCGACCGTCCTGTCCCATGCTGAGGATTCGGGCCCAACGCTCGTATCCGGGGGCGAGGGGGGCGAACAAAGCCCGTGCGATGCGAGTGGGAGTGGCGGTCACCGCCCGGACGGTACCGATCAATGGGCGAAGCGGTCATACCACGCGGGTTGTATCTGGATCACAAGGTTTGACATACCCGGGTTCGTGGAATGCGAGAGACATGGTCAACCGAATTCGTCTGCTCCTCGGGTTGGAAGCAGCGGTTTTCATCGCGGCCGCCCTCATCCATTTCGGAGTAGTCCTGGATGGCTACAACGACCAGGAAGCCGGGATGGCGGAGAGTGTCATTGCGATCGTTCTTTTGGCCGGTCTGCTGACCAGCCTGTTGCGCCCCGACTGGACGCGGCGAGCGGGAATCCTGGTCCAGGGTTTCGCCTTGGTCGGCACGTTTGTCGGCCTGATCCTCCTCGTCACCCTGGGCCCACGCACCCTTCTCGACATCGCTATCCACGTCGCAATGGTGGTCCTGCTCGTGAGCGGTCTCGTTGTCACGGTGCGCGCACCCGCAACGTTTCAGGGCATGTCACATCGGGTAACAGACACGGCGAACAGGAGGTAGCCGTGCAAACCATTCATCAAGTCATGACGACGGATCCGCTGACCGTCGACGAGGGGGCGCCCGTCAGCGAGGCGGCGCGTTTGATGCGTGAGGCCGATATCGGCGACGTTGTCGTCATCCGCCCCGACGGGAGCGTTTGTGGGATCGTGACCGATCGTGATCTCGCGTTGAACGTCGTCGCCGAGGGCAAGGACCCCACCTCAATGGTGGTTCGCGACGTCTGCAACCACGCGGTCGAGTCTGTCGAATCGAGTGATCCTGTAGGCAAGGCGGTCAAGATGATGAGTGGCCGGGCCATCCGTCGTCTTCCAGTGATCGATGACGGCCGGCTCGTAGGCATCGTCTCGCTGGGCGACCTCGCCATGGAGCGCGAGCGGGGGTCGGCGCTCGCCAGCATCAGCGACGCCCCGCCCAACACCTGACCCGGAACCCCCGACACGGGGACAGCCGACCAGGGTTTTCTCGATCATGTCGATGGCATGATCGAGGTG
>JARDZU010000279.1 GCA_029240695.1 Acidimicrobiia bacterium
GTTTTTCGCCGCTAGCAGACCAGTCTCGATCGAGTGATCGGTGTTGTTGTAACG
This sequence comes from Acidimicrobiia bacterium, assembly GCA_029240695.1. GTDB lineage: Bacteria > Actinomycetota > Acidimicrobiia > Spongiisociales > ZC4RG35 > JARDZU01. The sequence continues at coordinate 55 of JARDZU010000279.1, forward strand.
AAACGTGCCATAGCGGCCAATAATCTGAAGATTGTCCATTTCGCCGATAAATGCTCGGATCTTGGCGAGCGGCTTCTCATACCCAATGACGTAGGCCGGGTAGGCACGCGGCGCCCGCACGATGAAGCCGCCAATGACCTCGTCGGGAGTGATGAACTTCAGGTCGTCGACGAGGTGCCGCACGGTCTGGGCCACCAGCTCCTCTTCGCTCATCGACCAGATATGATCGCCAAACGAGCAGAAGTACTCGACCACCAGAGAGGTCAGATCGTCGCTGGGCACCATGGCCGGACTCCAGTTCTTCGGCTCGTGGAACCGGCCGAAGAGAATGTTGCGGTCATGGACGTAGAGCCAGGTGTCCGGCGTGACCTGGCGCTTCTTCAGCATCAGATTGACAGTGATGATGTTGCGGAAGGTCAGAGCGTCGGCAGCCGCCAAGATCTCGGCCGAGGGCGCCGGGTCCATGATCTTGGCCAGAAGCGTCAGCGGAATTGACGAGATGTAGTGGTCCGCTTCGATTCGCTCGGTGCCGTTCTCGGTCGAAACCGTTACCCCGACGACCCGGTTCCCTTCGCGATGGACCTTCTCGACACCGGTGTTGAGTCGAATCTCGTTGCCCGCCGCGCCGATCGCGTCGGCCATCCTCTCCGAAAAGCGCCCGAATCCCCCCCGTGGGTACATGAACTCGTCGATGAGGCTGACGACTTTGCCCTTCGTCGGAACAACCGCGTCCTTCACGGCGGTCACCAGCGACATGCCTTTCGACCGCTGCGAGACCCAGTCTCCGCTCATCTGGTCGCAGGGTAGACCCCAAACTTTCTCCGAGTAGCGTTGGAAAAAGAGTCGGTAGAGCGTCGGACCAAACTGATCGATGTAGGCGTCCTCCATCGACTCGACTGTCGAGGGGCTGAGGCGCTGCTTCACCCTGGTACGGCCGTAGTCAGCCATTGCCTTGGCGGCCACTGCCGGCCCGATAGCCTTCAGGGCATTGGAAATCTTGAGTGGGTAATCGACGTACTTACCATCAAAATAGATTCTGCTGACCCGGTTCACCCAGAGCAGCTCGTCTGCGACGACTTCACGGAAAAGCTCGTTGAGCTCGTCGTTCTTGGTGAACCAGCGATGCCCACCGATGTCGAAGCGAAACTCTCCGTACTCGGTCGGGCGGCGAATAGTCCGGGCCAGCCCGCCCACAAATGGGGCCTTTTCGAGCACCGTCGTCGACACACCGGCTTTGGAGAGCACGTAGGCCGAGCAGAGACCTCCCGGGCCCGCTCCCATCACCACCGTCGATCCCGCCTGATGTGGCGTGGCTCCATTGGAGCCCACACCATTAGGTCGATTCGGGCGGCCATTGTGTGGTGCATCCATAATCTCGATTGACCCTCGATTTCATCAGGCGAGGCGGCCGAACAGTATCGGCGCGCCAGCATAGAAGACGCGTTGGCTGCAGTCAGCAGCCAGTCGATAGCCAGTGCATGCGAGCCCTGTCGCCGCATCTGGCAGGGTGGATCGAGAGGTTCCCACTAACACGAACGGCCATGTTTCAATCACCGGCGCCAGGTAAGCGCGTGATTCAGGCTGAAGTTCCAGACCGCGGCGATCCCGGCTCCGACGAGGTTCGCAACCAGATAGTCGAGTCCGGTCTGATGCAGGGAGACGAGCGTCAGCCAGTTGATGAGCAGCCCTCCAGAATTGATCGACCCATACAGCATTGCGCGATGCAGGATGCGGCCCTGCCCGCGGTCATGCCACGTCCACCTCTCATTCAAGATGAACGTCACGATCATTGACAACAAGATCGCGATTGGAGAGGCCATGGCCACGGCCAGATTGGCCTGGTCAACCAACGCGAATAGAACGCCCTGATTGACGCCGAGACCGACGGCTCCCACCAGGAGGAATTTCTGGAATCGACGAGTGATTGCTGCCGGTCGGATGACAGGGCGGGGCAAGCCTTCCGAAGAGAGCATCAGCGGGGGTCCCTCCGAGGGCGGGTTTCGGGCATTGCTCGGTCATGTCCGGGGAGTCCGGACTCGGCATCGACAACAGTACCACGGTGTCGCTGGCAACCCGTTACCGGCCAGCACACTGTGCTATGGCGCCGGTGAGGCTTTCCCCAGCGCCTCGAAGGCTGCCCGCAACTGTGCATCTGCCGAACCCTCCAGCTCGCTCTCGGTCAGCTCAGGATCGTCCTCCGGTCGCGAAGGAAACGCGTCCCTCACGAGCGTGACGAACTGGTCGGGCTCGACCCCCTCTTGCCAAATGTGATCGCCTTCTGGCGTCAGCCAGAAGGCCGTCGCAAGTACGACGCTCGATCCATCATCCTGAGGAAAGGTCGTCAGCACCGTGCCAGTGCCGAACGTCGTCTCCCCGATGAGCTGGGCCCGTCCATTGTCACGAAGCGCGGCAGCCAGAACTTCCGCACCTGAAGCCGAGTCATCATCGATTAGCACAACGAGTGCCAGGTCGAGCCAAGCCCCGGTCC
>JARDZU010000280.1 GCA_029240695.1 Acidimicrobiia bacterium
GATCACCACGAGGAACTGAGCGACCGTGTCGGCGTTCTCGTCAACCGGCTCGGTGATGAAGTCGACGAAAAGCTCATCTCCGTCTATCCCTGCGTCGAAGGTGAACAAGAGCCCGTCTGTCGGACCCTTGCATCCGCCGTTGGTGTCGAAGCCGCGGGTGACGCTGAACGTTGCGTTTTCGCCTTCGATGAGGATCTCGTTCTCGGTGCAGTCGAGCACCCCATCAAACGCGTTCACCACGCGGAACAGCGTGTCGTCGGTCTCGAGTTCGACACCCAGGGGCCCGGGAGGTGAGCCATTGGAACCGCCCTCTAGCGAGACGACCGACGATGAGGCGGTCGTGCTCGGCTTGATGACGATGGTGTCGAACACCCCAGCAATCTTGGACGCCTGCCAGTGCCCTGAGCCCGGATTGTCGAGGGGGTCGAGGTAGAGGATCACACGCTCGTTGTCGCTGCCCCCCGAGTCGGGCCCGCAGTCGGAGGCGCCGCTGCAAGGCACCGGGATGTCAGCGCCCACTTTGTTGCCGGAACGGTATAGCTGGATTGTCGCGCTGCCGTTGAATTTGAAGCCGAGATCGATCTCGGCGTAATCGATACTTTGGCCCTGGTCCGCCGCTTGTAGGCCGAGTGTTAGAGCCTGGCCCAGGTCCCCATTGATCCGGGCGCATGGCTCTCCGTTGCCTTCACCGTTCTGACCGACGCCGAGGCGATGGTCCTTGAGACCGGCAAAGGGTTTCTTCACGGTCTGCGATCCCGAGCCGACCAACTGAACCAGCGAGGCACCTGCAGTCTCGGTCAGCTTGCAACTAGTTGGAGTGGTCGTGGTCAGCAGCTGCTCCGTGGGGTCCCCACCATCAGAAGGGACGAAAAGGAATCTGTCTCCCCCAGAGTCCATCTGGAGATGGAGCACTCCGATTTCCTCGACTACGGGACCATCTCCGATGGCAGGGATCATCAGCAGCGAGACCGCCGCCGCAACTCCCGCCGCACTAGCCAGCCACCAGCGTCGACGCCGTTTCATCTTGCCTCCCATTTACTCATGCGTGCATCGAGGACGAGTGCGCATGACAGCCCTGCCCCTGAGCCTCCGCCCGTTCTCAGGACCTTACCCGCTAACACGCCCTTGCGTGCAAGTTCTATGGCGGGGCGCGATGATGAGGGTGATGCCAGGAGACGACAGCGCCCCCGAGGTTGCCGACCTCTACGTCATCCCTCTCGACAAGTTCACCCCAGCTCGAGATGCGCTGGCACAACGACTCAAGGCAGAGGGTGATGCCGATGAGGCGAAGCGGGTGGCCAAGCTGCGCAAGCCCTCAGTAGCGGCCTGGGCCTTGAACCGGGCGGCACAGAGCCATCCCGAACTGGTGAGCAAGCTTGTCGACAGCCACAAGATGCTGCGGCAGGCGGGATCGAGACAGGCGGTCGAGGAGGCATCGGTGACGCGCCGTCAGGCCGTAGCAGCCCTGGCTGATGCCGCCATGACCGAGTTGGACAGAGGATCGCTCCAGACCCGGGATCGCGTCAATCGGACGTTGCTGGCGGTCGCCACCGATGCCGAAGGTGAGGCCGATCTCGCCGCAGGCACCCTGGTCCGGGAGCTGGAGCCGTCCGGGGGCGGTTGGGGTGAGATGGAGCTGCCCCCTGTGCCGGAGCCAGATCCCGCCAAAGAAGATGCTCGGGTCGCAGATGAAGCACGTGAGCGCGCCCGAGCGCGCGAGATAGAAGCCACCGACGCCGAATCACAAGTCGACGCGGCCAAGCAGGCTCTCGCCGAGGCGAGACGTAGGGCCAAACAGGCCCGGTCGGCAGCGGACAAGGCAGCCGAGGAGGCTCGCCAGGCAGAGAAGAAAATCCCGGGCTGAGGCCTGGGGGTCTTCCGCGGTTGACAATCCGTTCGCCGGTCGATGCTCACATCCGGGTGGGACGCGCCGGCAATGAGAAGGACCTCGAGTTGGCGCTCGAGGTGGTCACCGAGGGCCGCAGAGGGGTTCGCCGAGCCAGGGGTGATTTCTCGCTGGAAGCGGACCCCGGTATGGCCGATGAAGCCGAATCGGTCCGTTCCCGTTCGCGTGACTGGGTCCACGGCTCAGGTGTCCAAGGTTTGGGGATCGGAGACAAGCTCATCCATGGCGAGCCCACGGGCGATTTGGCCCTGCGGGTCTATGTCGAGAAGGAGAAACCGAAGGCGAAGTTCGCCAATCCGGTGCCCAAAGTCGTGGTCGTACCCGGTGCGCGGCCAGAGTGGATCCGCCGTCTACCGGTTCGCCAACGGGTCCAGATATGGGATCGCCATCCATGCGTACGGGGGTGCCACGGTGAATTCCGGGACCCGGATCAGCCAACCGTTTCAGAAACATCAAAGCCTGGAAGGAGGCGTCCCAGGCGTGAACGATGGAGGCACGCGGATCGACGCACGTTCCCATCTCGCCGACGACAGCCCGGTGATCGAGGCACGGGTGTTCTTCGGGACGAGTCCGGTGCCGATGCCCGACATCGCCACGCTCACTGATGAGGACGGCCGGTTCTCGCTATACGCG
>JARDZU010000133.1 GCA_029240695.1 Acidimicrobiia bacterium
CAACCTGATTCCAGTCTTCGGTATCGCCGCCAGCTACGCGCTCCTCGGGGAACGCCTGAGTGCCCGCCAATGGCTCGGTGCAGTCCTCATCGTCACGACGATGTTCGTGGTGGGACGTAACCAGTACGTGGCTGACAGGAACCAATCGCAGCGTCCTGCCGATAACCGGTTAGAGAGACCGAGGCGCTGACAAGGAGTCACTGGGCGCCCTTGGCAGGATTCGAACCCTTTCTTCCAACCCTTGCAGGCCCCGCCCTAAGGGCCGGTTTGACCCGGGGTCGAATGCCGTTGGCGACCTACGATGCGGTAGGTGACGCAGGAGCCGTCTGACCTAGAGCGTCTTCTTGGACCAGACCGCAGACCGATACGTCGGCCTCATGGGATGGCGTTGATCGTCGCCGTGATAGCGGTTGCAATTGCCATTGGTCTTTTGGTGCTCTGGCCACGTGACCCGCCGACGATCGACCGTATTGCATTCGGCTTTGCCAGCGCGGTGATACCGGCAACGGTGGAGTCGATTGAACCTGCCCCGTGCAGCTACGCAGTCGAGGAGACCTGCAACACGGTGGTGTTCACGGATGGGACCGGGACTTTCTCTCAGGAGTTTCCTGACGATCCGGGTCAGCCCCAGTTCGAGCCCGGCGATTCGGTCTACCTGTCGCTCACGGTGGCCGAGGACGGAAGCATTTCGACCAACTACTACGACAGAAACCGAGGACCCCTCCTCCTCGCCGTTGGCCTCGTGTTTGGTATCGCGGTTGTCGCTCTGGGTCGGTTGCGCGGGGTGGCGGCATTGGTCGGACTTGGAATCAGCGTGGCCGTCCTGATCTGGTTCATCGTTCCAGCGATCATCGCCGGTCGGGATGCAGTGTTGGTGGCGTTGGTCGGCGGAGGGGCCATCGTCCTCGTCTCGTTGTATCTCGCCCACGGCTACACCCCGCTGACACACGTAGCTGCGGTCGGCGCATTTGCCGCTCTCGCCCTGACCACAGCTCTGTCTTGGGTGGTGGTCGAGTTCGCCCACTTCACCGGTCTGGCAAGTGAAGAGGCGTTCTACCTGCTGAATCTCCCGGACATCGACCTCAACGGACTCCTCCTCGCAGGCATCGTCTTGGGAGCGCTCGGTGCCCTGGACGACGTCACTGTCACCCAAGCGTCAGCGGTCTGGGAGGTGGCAGGGGCGAATCAGGATCTGGAACAGCGAGCCCTGGTCGACTCGGGCCTGCGAATCGGAAGAGATCACATCGCCTCCACCGTCAACACCCTGCTTCTCGCCTACGCGGGGGCGGCGATGCCGCTACTGATCCTCTACAGCCTTTCAGGACTCTCACTGGCAACGGTGGGTAGCTCCGAAGTAATCGCCGTGGAAATCATCAGAACGCTCGTCGGCTCAATTGGACTGGTCGCCGCGGTACCAATTACGACCTGGCTGGCAGCAACTCAGATGCAACGAAGAATCTTGAAACGTCAGTCAGAGAGAGAAAGCCCCCGGTGACCTCCGTCACCTGACGGCCACGATCTCGGCGGCTTCGGGGGCCTTTCGGCCGAAGCCACGGCGCGCAGCGGGAAGTGGGTTGGGATTCCGGTCGCCCTGAACCAGTCGATAGCGAGCCAGCGGCTTTCTCCGACGCGCAGGCTTTCCCTGGCGTGACCAACGTTTGCCTTGAATCAGATTTGGGTATTGGTGTTCTCCCCGATCCCCCTAGAGGAGGCCTTTGATGAATTCTGCCCAAGTAGAGGAATTGCTCTACCAGGCGTTGGAAACAGAACTTGGCGGTGTCCAGGTCTACGAGATGGCGATCAGCTGTGCGGTGAATGAGGATCTGCGCAAGGAGTGGGAGAAGTACGGCGGCGAGACCAAGACCCATGTCCAGGTCGTCGAGCAAGTCTTCGAACAGTTAGGTCTGGACACTTCGGTCGAGACCCCGGGTCGGAAAGTCGTGCGCCATAAGGCCGAGTCGCTGCTCAAGGCGATGGAGATGGCGAAACAGGCCGGTGATCCTGCTGGGGCTCAACTGGTCGCTGCCGAATGTGTGGTCGATGCCGAGACCAAGGATCATGCCAACTGGGAGTTGATCGGCAAGATCGCCGAAGAGGCGACTGGTGTTCAGAAGGAGGCATTGACCGAGGCTTACGAGCAGGTTGGGGAACAAGAGGACATGCATCTCTACCACACGATGGGTTGGACCCGGGAACTGTGGATAGAGGCACTCGGAATGCCCGCTGTGCTACCCCCACCAGAGGAAGAGAAGAAGGTCGTGACTGCCATCGGTCAATCACGGGCAGAACAATCCCGCGACGACATGCTCTGATGGTCGAAGACTCCCGGGCGGAGCTGGCCCCGCCATCGCGTGAAACAATGACAGACGAGGACGCGGATTCGAGTCGATGGCCACCGGTCTCATACTGGGCGAGAGTCACGGTCGTGGTCCTCTTGGTAGTCGTAGGTTTCGGCCTGCTCTGGATCCTCCGCGGTGTGGCGCTGGTCCTGGTGGCATCCCTGGTCCTTGCGATCGGCCTTCAACCGTCGATCCGGTGGCTCGAAAACAGGGGGTTACGGCGAGGCTGGGCACTAGCAGCCATCCTCTTGGCGGGTCTGATCCTGATGATCGGGCTCGGAATCGTCTTGGTTCCCTTCCTCGTCGACCAGATCTCGGCTCTTGTCGAGGAGCTTCCTGCTTTTGTCGAACGGCTTCAGGAGACGCCGGGGATGGTGGGTTCGATCGCTCAATCGATAGACGTCGGATCTCTGGCCGGCGGATCTGAAGGACAGTCGGGGGTGGCTCCTGCCGCACTGGGACTGGTTTCTTCGTTTGGAGGAATGCTCTTCAATGTGGTGACGATCCTCGCCGTGACCCCATACCTGGCGATTCGGCTCCCACAGGCCAAGGTTTGGGTGGCGCGACTCATTCGACACCGACATCGCGAAGACTTCCTGTATGTCCTCAACGAGTCCACCGATCTGATCGCCAACTACATGGTGGGGAGCTTGGTCATAAGCCTGATGGCCGGCATGGTCTCATTTGTCGGCTTTCAGATCATCGGTGTCCGGTTTGCGCTCGTCCTGGCCGCTTGGGTCGCCTTCACCGACTTGATTCCGGCGGTCGGGGCATTCATTGGTGCAGCCGGTGTCGCTGCCGTGACTGCGTTTCAGGGTCCCAGTGTCGTCATAGCGGCCGTGGCATTGCTTCTCGTCTACCAGCTAGTCGAGAACTTCGTGATCGCACCGAGGGTCATGAACCGCGCCGTCGACCTCAGCCCCGTAGGAGTCATCGTTGCCCTCCTGATTGGAGGATCGCTGGCTGGCCTTTTCGGCGCCTTGTTCGCCCTTCCAATAGCGGCGATGTTCAAGATCATCGTGTTCGAGCTTCTCGTCCCGGAGCGCATCGACGAGATTCGAAGAGACCGCCCTAAAGAGGGGATTGCACGGTCGAAGCGACAGGCCAGCCGCCCCCTCCCGTGATACTCCGATGGCAGTCTGAGGATTGGGAGCTTGTGGCTTGTATCGCTTGCTTCGGACACCGCGGTTTCTCCTGCGGAGCAAACCTTCTCTTAGCAATATGATCGCCACCAAATTCGGGATGGGGAGGTGCCATGAGCTCATCGATCGATCCGGAAGGCAGCGAGATCACCGTCATCCACGAATTGGTGGATTTCTCGGGTGCTGATGTGCTCGAGGTGGGGTGCGGGGATGGGCGTCTGACCTGGCGGTACGCCGAGGAGGCCGCCACCGTGCTCGCCATGGACATGAACGGGGAAAAGATCGAGCGAGCTAGGGAGGCTACGCCTCCTTCGCTCCGCTCCAAGACGAGTTTTGTGGTGGCCGATATCGGCCAGGTGGAGCTGTCCCCGGATGCCTATGACGTGGCCATCCTCGCCCACTCTTTGTGATGCATTGAATTGGAGGGCGTGGTCCACGCCCTGAGGCGGATCCATCGCTCGCTTCGATCCGAGGGGGTCCTTCTCGACCTTCATCCACAGCCGGAGCGGGCTGGAGTAGAGGTGTGGCAGGAAGGCCGGGTCGACCGTCTCGGCCACCTCGACCAGGAGGAGGACATACAGGACATCCTCGAGGCGCGGGCCCGACTTGACTCAGTCGAAGGGGACGGCTGGTACGTCACCGAGCGCCGAAGGTTCTTCGACCTGCTTGCCCATTTCCCAAGTGCAGACGACTGGGTCGCGTACCAGGCCCGAGAGGGATACAGCGGCGAGATTCCGGCGGAGTTGATCGCCACGGCCAATCGGTTGCTGGAAACCGAAGGCGGTGAATTTGTGGTCCGAGAGCCAATCCGGGCTTCGGTGCTCAAACGCCTCCCCTGATAGAAAAAGCAATCGGGACGCCCCGGGTTTTGGACTTTCGCCAACAAGTAGTTGGATCGGCGCCCTCGGCAGGATTCGAACCTGCGACACGGTTCTCAGTCTTAGGCGGGGGCTGAAAAACTGGGGCTCCCTGGAGGACAATCCAGAAGGGGTCTTTCTTGTCCGACCTGTCTAGCTCTGTCCGCGTTGCACCGCGATGGCGGGTCGAAATGCCGGGGTGTCGCCGAGACCTCGGAGGAGAGTTCGGAGCAGATTGGCCAGGTCGACCTGCTCTGAGGGTTGGAGCGTTCCAAGGCTGGCCGCCTGGGTGTCGAGGAGCGTGGCCAGGGCATCTTCGGCCAGTTCCTTTCCGATCGGGGTGAGACGCACCAGGACACCACGACCGTCTCGAGGGTTGGGGAGCCGTTCGATGAGTCCGGCTCTTTGCAGACGGTTGAGACGGACGGTCATGCCTCCGGTGGTGAGGAGGAGGGTCTCGGCCAGCTCTGACGGTGTTCGCTGATGGGGCGGGCCGGCCCGGTCGAGATCGGTGAGAACATCGAGATCGCCGGTATGGCTCAGACCGTAAGCCTCAGCGATCCGGTCCAATCTGTCTTGAAGGAAGTGGGCAGCGCGAATCAATCGAGCCACCACTTCGAGAGGTGAGAAGTCGAGTTTGGGCCGACGCTCCTGCCATTCCCGAATGATGCTGTCGATGCGATCGTCCATTGTCCTCTGCGCTCCTTCGCGTCGTCGGGCATCTTATTTGACATATAGTTAGATTGCAAGTAATCTCTCAAGTAGACCGCAAACGAAGGAGCTTGTTGTGGCCCTTACCAGGAAGAGATTCGAGTTGACATTCAAAACCCGTCTCGCCGAAATCGTTTATCGACGACCGTGGCCGATCAGGGTCGATCGTCTTGTCCCCGTACCGGTGACGATGTCACCCACCCCTCCGCCCTCATTCCCGTCGCGGGCCAAGGGAGCCGGGAACGGGGCAAGCTCATGACCCGGTCCACCACGACCTCCAGCGAAATGAGTGGCCGGGCTGTCCTGTCACCTGACGGCATTGCCGTACCCCCTACAACCGCTCGAGCGGCAACCAAGGAACGTGTCTTTGTCGGCACCGGGCTCTTCTGGGGGCTCATCATCGGGGTGGTGTTGGCGATTGGTGTCCTGATCCTGGCCGCACAGAACACAGCCAGCATCACCGTTACCTTCACGGCATGGGACTTCTCGACCCCTTTGATCGTCCTCATCCTTGGCGCAATTCTGATCGGCGTCGTGTTCGCCGAGTTGGTCGGCCTCTTCTATCGATCGAGAAGGCGGCGGACGCAACGTGACCGCGACCATCTCGAACGCCTACAACAGTCCCAGACTCTCTCATAGTGGAACGACGAAACCCTTCACGGAACCCCTCGAAGGCGCGTTGTGACCACTGCGGGCATCCCCGACGAGAGCACATTGAAGGCATCTCGTGCTCTGTTCCGAAATGCGTCTGCGACCGATATCTGATGGTGGCTCACGAGCTGAGAGGTCCCAAGGTGAGAGCGAGCTAATGGAATCTCGGCGATATCGCGTCAGCACTTCAGCGGGGCAAGTGCGGAAATGGATCAGTCGCCCGAGTCGCCATTGGTCCGGAGATGGAAGGGGACGCTGGTGACTGCAATGCCTGCTTCTGCGGCCAGAATTCCCTTGATGGCAAGACCGGTCTGATTGTGTAGAAGTTGGGTGACCCGCCCCGGGACGATGAACTCGGGGATCACGGCGGAAATCAAGGTTCCGGGACTGGCCGCCCGTCTCCGATCACGGAGATATCTGACAAGCGGGCCGACGATGCTGCGGTACGGACTGGGAACCACGACGAGCGGAAACTCGTATCCCGATTCCCCCCATTGTCGCTCCAGCCGATCCCGTTGTGACTGGTCGACGTCGATGTGAATCGCAGTGACAGTCGGCCCAAGGCTCAGGGCGTAGGCCAGCGCCTCCCTGATAGGACGCGTCATGTCGGAGACGAGGACCACCTGTTCAACCTGGCGGGTTGGAACGCGGGGCAATTTGCTACGTCGGGAGCGAATGGGGACGTTGAGGTCGGTCACCACCACGCCCGGCTCGAAGAGCAATCGGGACTTGATGGCGAGACTGTGGCGGTGAGCGAAGGGGGCGAGGATCGACCGGGTGCGTACGCGATCGGCGAGGATGACGGTGATGATTTCCTCAGGGTGGTCGTCTCGCTCCTGACGAACCCGACGCACGGCTCGTCTCGAGATCGAGTCTCTCTCACCAGGGATGATCTCCAGCGCGTGCCCTGGGTGGGCCGCATCCCACGTGTAGACCAGGTCGTCGGACTCAGGCTCCTCGGCATGCACACAGGTGACCACGTCGGCGTTGACCAACTGCGCATAGCGCAGAGCCCTGTCGGTTCCTTCGTCGTGATGTGCCACGAGGACGATGATCCTCGTCGGACGAGGCTGGGCCTCGACCGGGACCAGTTTGAGCTGTGTCGCAACGCCCAGATAGTGGCGGCGAGTGCTGAGCATGAGACTGACGAGGATCGGCATCATGAGGATCACGATCCACGCGCCGTGAGAGAACTTGACCGTGGCCACGACGATCAGGACCACTCCGGTAGTCAGGGCGCCGACCGTATTGATCGCCACCGACCGTCTCCACCCATGCTCTCTCGTCCTCAACCAGTGCCGCACCATCCCGGTCTGACTGAGGGTGAAGGCCGTGAAGACGCCCACGACGTACAGCTGGATCAAACGGCTCACCTCCGCCTGGAACACGACCAGAAGCGCGGCGGCCACCAGCGCCAAGGTGATGATCCCGTTGGAGAACACCAGACGGTCGCCCCGGTTCAGGAACTGGCGAGGCACCAGCTTGTGCCGCGCCAGGATGGCGGAAAGTCGAGGGAAGTCCTGGTACGCAGTGTTGGCGGCCAGGATCAGGATCGCAGCCGTGAACACCTGTAGGAGGTAGAAGCCGATGCCGCCGCCGAAGGCAGCTCGACCAATCTGTGAGATCACCGTCCCGTATTGGTCGATGGTGTCCTCCGAGATTCGGACATCGAACCACAGGGCCAGCGTCGAGATGCCGAGAAACATGGTGATCGAAATCGCACCCATGATTCCGAGCGTGGCGGCTGCGTTCTGAGCCTTCGGCTGTCGAAACGCCTGTACTCCATTGGCGACGGCCTCGACACCGGTGAGAGCCGTAGATCCGGAGGCGAAAGCCCTGAGAATCAGGAAGAGCCCGATCACTGCGACCTCCGCCTCGAGGTCGGCCCCCGACGAGATCGCGGCCGGGCACGCACCGTCGAGACACTTGGCGAAGCCGACTGCCAGCATGATCCCCACCGTTGCCACGAACAGATATGTTGGGAGGGCAAACAAGGTGGAGGCCTCTTTGACCCCCCGGAGGTTGGCGACAGTCAACAGAGCCACGAAGCCGAGTGCGATCGCCAGGCGCCAGGGGATGAGAGCGGGCGCCGCCGAAGTGATAGCGGACACACCTGCTGCCACTGAAACCGAAACCGTCAGCACGTAGTCGATCAACAAGGCAGAGGCGGCCAGTGCCCCCGTGCGGATGCCGATGTTGTCGTTGGCGACGATGAACGCCCCGCCCCCATCCGGATAAGCCTTGATCGTCTGTCGGTAGGAGACGATGACGATCACGAGCAGAGTGGCGATTGCCAGGGAGATCGGGGTCAGCAGGGCAAAGGCGGCGGTACCGGCGAGAGCCAACACCAACATCGCCTCTTCGGTCGCATACGCCACCGAAGACAGGGGGTCGGAGGCGAAGACCGGGAGGGCTAACCGCTTGGGAAG
>JARDZU010000281.1 GCA_029240695.1 Acidimicrobiia bacterium
AGACCGGTCTGCTCCACACGCTTCATCAGGTCGAGAGCCTCGTCCAGCGTGTTGGTTATCGGCTTGTCGCAGATCACGTCGAAACCATGCTCGAGAGCCGCCGCTGCATATTCGTGATGGCTGTCGTTGGGAGTCATTATCGAGATCACGTCTGCTCCGTCCCGCCGCGCTGCCTCGGTCTCGATGAGCCCGATGGCCGAGCCATAGGCGCGGTCTTCCGCCAGGCCGAGGCCAGTGCCGGCAGCCCGGGAGCGATCAGGGTCCGCAGATAGAGCACTCGCCACTAGTTCGTAGCGGTCATCGAGGCGCGCTGCCGACCGATGCATATCCCCGATGAAGCTCCCCGGCCCGCCTCCTATGACCGCGAGACGAAGCCTGCGACCCAACATCTCGATCACCGGGTTGTCAGCCATCCTCCACCTCGTCCACGATCAGCCATCTGTCCCCTACCGCCGGGATGAGCACGAACGTCTTGGAAAAGGGCTCGCTGACCCGGCCCTGCTCGGCGCCGGCGGCATCGTAGGTGACGGTGTCGACCGTTCCCGTTGCCACCAGCCCGAGGCTGGCCGCGTTCTGTGTCTCGTCGGTGGGCGCGACGTCGACGTGTAGCGAGTCGAATGTGTAGGTGGGAACCGCATACAGGCCACTGGTGGCCGCCTGCTCGACCAGCCGTTCCATTTCGATGAGGCGGTCGGCGTCATCGGCCGATCGCAACAGCGAAGTGTCGGCGCGGCGAATCGCCTCTCCCTCGACGGCAAGCGCCTGGGCGAGGCCTAGAGCGAGAGCGTTCGGGTCGAACTCGTCGCTCAAGGCTATGGCGTCGGCACTGACGGTGACCTCGGGAAGCTGTGTCGGGTCGATCTCGATCTCGGGCAGCGGAGCTGCGACCGTGGCTGCCTCCGCCGTCTCTCGCGCCGGCGCCCCGGCGATGACAATGGCCAGAGGGATCACAACGAGCAGTGCGCCAACGACCGCGCCCGGAACGAAGGCACGCGCAGGTCGGGTCTTCGAGGACGTCGCCAGCGATTTGATCCTCTCCCGCTTGAAGATACGGTCGAGGAGGAAGCGGAGGGGTGTCATGACGACGAGGCCGGCAAGCAGTCCAACCTTGGCCCCGAACTCCGTCGTCTGAGGCGCCATCAGCAGCGTGCAAGTCACACCGAGGCAAACGGCGAACGCGATCCGGGCCGCCCGTCCCTCCGGGATGGTCTTGGGGTCTGTGATCATGAAGAAGAGGAAGACGAGCACCTCCGGTGAGGCGACGATCACCGACCAGAAGTGGGTCCCACACACTGGCTCGAGGGCCCATGCCGCGGTCATGCAATGTCCCGAGGCAACAAGGATTCCCAGACCAACGGCGAGCGTCAGCCAGAAAATGGCGGCGAGGGTGAGCAGTCGGAGCCGGGAGGTGATCAGTACACCGCCGACCAGGATCACGGCGTAGGCGGTGAGCATCCAGAAATCGAGCGGCGCCCACCAGAAGTCGAGCGGCTCGATCACCGCGCTGCCCAGCACGAGGAAGGCTGCGACGAGTCCGACATTCGATGGGTTGAAGACGTGGGTCTCTCGATATCGGATCCAGTACTTCGTGAGCAGGGACAGTGCGGCGATTCCGGCGAACAGATACCAGCCGTCCCAGGTCCAGTGATCCCCACGCTCCTGACCGACGATCCGGAGGATCAGGGCGACGCCGCTCCCGGTGAGCATGGCGCTGGCCGGCCAGACCACCTGCTTGGTCTTCCGAAACGTCAGTGTGACCTCGAGAAGGGCGCATGTGACGATGGCAGCGAGGATCTGGGGCACCGAGACCCGAAAATCAAGCGCCACTTGACCCAGCACGTGGATTGTGATGATCACGCTGGCGAGATGCAGACGCGGATCGCGCCAGCTGGGCAGCACCAACGGATAGTCGGTGGCGCCCAGGCGAACCGTCCGTGAGCTGGTCGTGGTCACGTCGGGAAGGCTGCCACAACCGGCGGGGCTAGGTTGCACTGATGGAACACATCGCGGCCGGAACGGGCGCCTGGAGCCCGTCAGGTAATGAGCATTTCACAGGGACGGTTTGGAACCGAAGACTGAGCGAGTCCGATGACGGCATCACGATGATCGCCGTTCAGTTCGCTCCGGGTGCACGCAGCGACTGGCACAGTCACCCCCGAGGTCAACTCCTCTATGTGGTCTCAGGGTCGGGGCTGGTCCAGACCGACGACGGTTCGACAGTCCGGATCTCGGCGGGCGACGTGGTGCACGCGCCCCCTGGCGAACGACATTGGCACGGAGCACGCCCGGACTCGCCGATGATGCATCTCTCCCTCACCACGGGAGGGCCCGCGGCCTGGGAGGGGAAGGTCAACGACGACGAGTACGGACGCCAGATTTCTTAGATTTCTGCCGCAGGAACCTTGTAATTGTCAGAGCCTGTCGATACAGTCGAACGTATGTTCGATGTTGTGGAGACTTCGAACTTCCCCACCGAACCGCCTCTTGGGCTGATCGCTCCCGAGGATCTGGTCGACGAGTTGGCGTCGGCGTTTCG
>JARDZU010000282.1 GCA_029240695.1 Acidimicrobiia bacterium
CTGGATGCAACATTTCGAGATGGCATGTGAGCGGTCACCACGAATCAGGAATGTGTCAGATCCCGATGTCCGACTCCTGATCGGGGCCTACCTCACACTCGGCTATGCGTACGAGGGCGCTGCACTCACCAACCCGTCGATCGTCCCGCTCGGCGAAGCGAGCGGAGGGTCACAGCCTTTCGTGATGAGTGCACGGGCCATCGGCGAAGGGCACATCTCCTCGGTCGCCTTCTTCACAGGGAGCGCCGGCCAGGCTGGGAGCTTGATCTTCGATGCCCGGTCTCCCTTTGCCGACAACGGTGAGCGCAAGGAACCTCTGTACCAGCGTCTCTCATTCACTCTCAAACTGGCAGAACTCGGCTTCGCCAACGAGGTATCCGAACGAATCCTCTCGGTGTTGCCCGAGGAGTTCACCCCGGCGGACCTCTACGCCGCGTTACCCACCGCCGAGGACATCGATCTCGACCCGATCTTGCTCGCTGACACGGTGAGGATGGTCCATTGGCTGTCGGCTTCCAGTTACGAGGTCATCTTCAACTCGGCGTTACCCGTATCCGAGCATCTGATCTCGCCCGCAGCACCCGCCGAGAGTCACGGGATGGAGGACGCCAGGTTCGTGCGCTTCGTCGACGACGACGGTGAGGTCACCTACTACGCCACATACACCGCCTACGACGGGCTGCGGATCCTGCCCCAGATGATCAAGACCAAGGACTTCCATCATTTCCGGATGACCACGATGAGCGGGCCCACCGCGTATCACAAGGGACTCGCACTTTTCCCGAGGAAGATCAGGGGTGAGTTTGCCGCCGTTTCCCGCCACGATCAGGAGACGACGTTCGTCATGCGAAGCGACAACGTCCGCCATTGGGGTAATGCCGAGGCCGTGCTCGTCCCCGAGCAAGGCTGGGAGGCGATCCAGACCGGGAATTGCGGTTCACCGCTCGAGACAGATGCCGGGTGGCTCCTCATCACCCACGGCGTCGGGCCCATGCGTCGTTACGTGCTCGGCGCGGTCCTGCTCGATCTCGACGAGCCGACGAAGGTCCTCGGTCGGCTCACTTCCCCGCTTCTCGAGCCGCAGGAGGATGAGTCGTTCGGGTACGTCCCCGACGTCGTCTACTCGTGTGGGAGCATGATCCACGACGATCATCTGATCCTGCCCTATGGCTACGCCGACTACGGGATCAGGGTGGCGACGGTCCCTGTCGAGCAGGTCCTCTCACAGATGTCGTAGCCGACAGTCGCCGATACACGTCTGCGTAGTTGGCCGCCATCACAACGTCGGAGAACCGTGCTTCGGCAATGCCTCGGCAGACGGCGCGATCCAGGTTGCCTATCAGCTCGACCGAGTCAACTGCCTCTGCGACATCGTCCACCATGTAGCCGGAGACTCCGTCCTCGATGACCTCGGGGAGCGCACCCATTCGCCACGCGATGACCGGTGTGCCGGTGGCAAGACTTTCCACCGCGACCAGTCCGAACGGCTCGTGCCAGCGCAGTGGCATAACAGTCGCACGCGCCCTGCCAAGGAGCCGCCACAGGTCCTTCCTGTCCAGTGGCCCCAGGTATTCGACCTCTCTCGACCGGGCCGCCAACACCTTCGTCTCGAAGAATTCGCGGTGCCGATCCTCGACGATCCCGGCCAAACGAAGCGGAAGCCCGGCGGCACGCGCTGTCGCGATGGCGAGGTCGGGCGCCTTTTCGGGAGCCATGCGGCCCGCGAACACGAGGTATCCACCATCGCCACCGCCGACAGGGATCTCACTCGTCCGTATGCCATTGGGGACGGTCGCGACGTAGTTGAGCTCGGGCAGGAACGCTCGCTCGCTCTGACTGAGCGACACAAAGGGCATCTCGGAATATTGCAATAGCAGAGGATGACTGGCCGGGTCCCAAGCCACCCCGTGCAGGGTCGTGACGATCGGGGTGGCGATCAGGCGACTGAACACCAATGCGTGGACGTGGAGATGTGAATGGATGACATCGAACGTCCCATTCCGGGAGGTTTCCATCGCAACCGAGAGATGACGCTCCTCTTCCAGGCGTGGATCAGCCCCGCTGGAGTCGAGCGGGGCAATTACGGTCTCGATCAGTCGCGCCGACGTTGCCGACCCGGCTGCGGCGAACAGTGTCACGTCGTGGCCCATCGCCACGAGTTGCTCCGTGAGATCGTGTGCGACCCTCTCCCAAGGGCCGTAGCCGGATGGTGGATAGGGATGGCTGATCGGGGCGATCATCCCGATGCGCAGGCTCACCCCACAGGCGCCCTGACGAGTCTGTGCCCGGCCTGGAGGCCGCCGAGGGCGGAGAGCGTGGACTCGGCGCCTCGATTCAGGTTGACCCCCGCTGCTTCGAGCCCGTCGTATCCAGCGCCGGTCGAATGGTCGTAGAGGAGTGCGCCGGTGTCATTTCTACCCAGGAACCAGGCGGCGGCGGCGGCGAGGCCGGTGTCCCATAGGGACCCTTCGTCGACAGAGATGGCGCGTAGACATGCGTCGGCCATGGCCCAGGCTTCAATCGGTTGCTGGTC
>JARDZU010000015.1 GCA_029240695.1 Acidimicrobiia bacterium
TGCACACTGGGAGCCAGGGACCCGATGATGATCCCGATAGGAAGCGTTGCCCAAAGCCCGAGGAGGGTGACCCACGCCACCGTTGTCCATCCCTTGGCTCCGTTCTGCATCAGCCCGTCGAAGAGCAACGCGGCGGGTATCAGGATGATCAGAAAGGAAGGGAGGATGCTCAGGACGTTGAGGACCACGTGCCCGGTGACGTGGCCGACGACACCGTGTGGGACGGCTTTGGCCCGGAGCAGCGTCCCGTCCTCGCGCTCCATGGCCAGGGCGTAGGCGGGGCCGATTATCAGGCTGAAGACCAAAAGAGCCCCCAGCATGCTGGGCAGCACCACCGTCGGATACGACAGGTTGGTCCCCTCGATCTCGGTGTTGCGATTGAACCAGAGGTAAGCGAGGACCAATACGGACATGAACACGTAGAAGCCCTGGTCTTGCGGGCTCTGCAGACTCAACTTGAACTCCGTCCACCCGCGGGCGAAACCTGACCTGATCGCGTTGGTGGTGGGATTCATCGGCCGACCTCCTCGAAGGCGGTCGCTCCCGGCGCGACCTCACCTGACTCGTATTGCTGAACCATGGTGATGTAGGTGTCCTCCAACGTGGCCCGGCGAACCTCGAGGTCGGAGACATCGTCGTATTGGCCCAACAGTTCTCGGACGAAAGCAGTCGGTTCCGGGGTGGCATGAACGAACTGCTCCCCATCACGGGTCCAGCGCACCTGAGCTTCGCGGTTCATCATCCGAGCCAGCTGGTCAGCACTCCCGTCGGCCACAATCCGACCCGCGGCCAGGATCAGTATGCGGTCGGCCAGTTTCTCCGCCTCGTCGAGGTCATGGGTGGTGAGGAGGACGGTGGTGTCCTCGAGATCGGTGAGGCGATGGATCAGGTCGTGGAAGTCACGTCGCGCTTGGGGGTCGAAACCTGCGGTCGGCTCGTCGAGGAAGAGAAGCTCGGGGCGCCCGATGATCCCCACCGCGACGTCGAGGCGGCGGCGCTCGCCCCCAGAGAGGGTGCGGATCTTCTGGTCGGCCTGCTCGTCGATCCCGACCAGCTTGATGAGCTGATCGACGTCGTAGGGACGCTCTCGCTCGGACGTCGAATATGGCGCGTAGTAGCGGCCCAGATAGTGGAGGAGCAATCGGGGTGTCCAGCGGGCATGGTCACGCCAGGACTGGAGCACTACTCCGACCCGCGCCCTCCAGTCTTCGTCGGCCTGAGCGGGATCGACCCCGAGGACCGACACCTCTCCTTCGGAACGAAGTCTGAAGCCTTCCAGGATCTCGATCGTCGTGGTCTTGCCGGCTCCGTTGGGACCGAGCAGGGTCACCACCTCGCCCCGTCTGATGTCGAATTCGACCCCATCGAGAACGTCGTTGGACCCATAACGCATACGCAGGTTGTGGACCTCGACCACAGTGTTGCCTATACGATCTGTCACGTCTGCTGACCTTCGGTACTGATTGGGTTACGGAAGATAGCAGAGATGCTACAACCCCGCCAGGTGGGTTGTTCTCATGAGAACTTGGTCCTGGGTCTCTCCTGAAGGACCTCATCGAGGTAGATGTCGATCTTCTCGTTGTAGAAGGACACGAGGCCGCCGATCCGCTCCGACTCGGGAAACGGTTCGTCGTACCCCCACACGATGTCCTCGTACGTCGCTCCATTGACCGTGGCCGACCAATAGCGCGCCGTGCCCTTGTACGGACAAGCCGTGACGCGGTCGGTCGGGGTGAGCAGGTCCATCCTGACATCCGATTTGGGCAGGTAGTAACGCGTCGGCAGACCGGTCTCATGGAGGAAACTCCCGTTGATGCTGTCGGCGACCGTGACGCCGTCGATCTCGACCCGGACCCGGCGACTCGAGGGCAGGATGTCGAGACGCGTGTATGGGTCCCGCGCATGGACGAAGACCTCCTCGTCTTCCTCGAACCACTGGTCCATGGTCCGCCAGACGAACACGTAATGATCAACACACTCGGGGATCTTCGAATCGTGGAATGCGTAGGCGGCCCCAATCGAGTCGCCGACGCTCACCGCGTATTGGGTGGCGTCTCCCCGGCTGGGGGACCGCTTGACCTCACCGGTCGGACTGAGGAACTCGGTCCGGACATCACCGGGTGGGAAGTAGTAGGTCGGGTAATACGGAACCTCCCAGACCAGGAGGGGTGCCGTGGTGTCGGCGATGACCTCGCCGCCGAGCATCACCCGAACCCGCTTCGAGCTCGGCTCCACCCGGACGCGGCCGGCGTCGCTCATATCCCGGGCAACACTAGATGGCCCGAAGCGTTCCTCGATCAGGCGGGGAGAGAGACCAGTTCGGTGGTCCTGGCCAGCTCCATCGCCTTCCAGTAGGCCCCTAAACGCGCTGTGAACGCGCTTGGGCTCTCGGCATACATCCGACGGCCAAGGATCCGGGATGCAGTCTGAAGATCGGAGCGACGCTGCTCGGCCAGAGCGGTCATGAGAGCCCGTTCGAGCGGATTGGGGCAGAGATCCGGCCGGTCGGCCAGCGCTTGGAGCAACTCGGCCAGATCGTGGTCCTGACCGAGGAGCTCCGAGATCCGATCCAGCGTCATTGCCATCCCGATCATCACCTCCGGCCACAACGGAGTCAGGATCTCAAGCTGGCGCTCGAGGTATCTGACCCGCTTCCGCCAGCGGTGCAATGACTCCGGGCCGGGGGCCCTGTAGGCGGACACCATTTCTCGTCGCCCTCGAGCGTGCATTGCGTTCACCCCGGGTCCGATCGCGCGGTAGTCGTTGCGGAGACCGATTCCGTATACCGGCCTGGCTTCGGGATCTGCGGACCATGATAAATATCTCCCCCTGGCCCGTTCCAGGTTCGAGACGACGCGCGGGATGATCTCGGGATCCTCCATCACACGCTCCTCGATGCGATCACGGTTCACGACGAGTCGACCCAACACCTCGTCGAACGTGCCCTCTGCCAAAAGCGGCCCGTACATGTCCCGGATGTCCTGAGCCCCGTTGACCAACACCGCGGAGGTGCGGACTGCCGAGAGGAGTCGGGAGGTGTCGCGCATCCACTGGTTCTCAAAGCGGTACACCTGCTCCCCGACCTCGAACCGGACCAGCCGGAGCAGCGACCTCACCTTCTTGGTCGACTTTCGGGCGATGTGAACCGCCTCCCCGAACGGCACATCGCCGTCGTAGAAGACCCGGATTGCCTCGTCGATCGCGTCTACGCCGAGACGTTTGAGACCATGTCCGAGAGGCTCACCGGGGTGCAACCGGAACGTGGGCAAGGTCATAACCACGGTGTCGGCAAGCCGATCCCTGGCCTGAATCACAGTCACCGAGCCAGCGTAATGTTGGGCCGGTTGAGATCCGCGGGTCTTCTCCCCTATCGCTTGGACGATGAGTTGCGTCTCCTGGTGGCCCATCCCGGAGGGCCCTTTTTCGCTCGCCGGGACAACGGCTGGTGGTCGATCGTGAAAGGGATCGTCGAGGCCGACGAGAGCGACGAAGAGGCCGCTGCCCGGGAATTCGAGGAGGAGACCGGCTGGCCTGCCCCACCTCTGCCTTGGATCGAATTGGGCGAGACGACACTCAAATCACGCAAGATCGTGGTCGCATACGCCGTCGAAGCCGATCTGGACCCCGAGACCCTCGCCTCCAATTTGATCACGATCAGCGGTCGAAGCTTCCCGGAAATCGATCGGGTCGTCTGGATGAGCGTCGATCAGGCCCGGGTGAAGCTCAACCAGGCGCAGACGGTGTTCATCGACCGGCTCATCACGAATTTGGACGACGCCCGGAACATTGTGACCTAGAGGACGATTGAATCTGTCATGAACGAAGAGAGACAACACATGACGAGCACACCGGAGACCAACGCCGAGTGGCGGGACAAGCTCACCCCGGAGCAGTACCAGGTGTTACGGGAGGCGGGTACCGAGCCTGCCTTCACCGGCAAGTACTGGGCCACCAAGACCGACGGCATATACCGGTGCGCCGGATGTGGCGAAGAGCTGTTCTCGAGTGAGACCAAGTACGACTCGCGATCGGGCTGGCCCAGCTTCTATCGGGCCCTGGAGCCGGAGCGGATCGAAGAGTCCCGTGACCTCTCCCACGGGATGGTGCGGACCGAGGTGAAGTGCGCAAACTGCGGTGGGCATCTGGGTCATCTGTTCGATGACGGCCCCAACCCGACAGGCCTTCGCTACTGCATCAACTCGGCGGCGCTCGAGCTCGACTCCAACGAGTAGTTCAGCCGGACTCGGGCCAGGTCTGGCGGCTCCAGTCGAGTAGGTGGACGAACTCTGGCTCCTGCCCGCTGGTGGGGATCTCGGCGAGCGCGATGCGCCCGGTGAGCATCCCATCGCTCTCGTCCTGTCCGACTTCGATGCCGGGCAGCATGCGGAGCACAGTCCGATTCCAGGGCTCGATGGCGAAATGGAACGACTCGATCCCGGAGGCCCGCGCCGAAGCCGTTAGGGCGTCGAACAGGGCGCGTCCCAGCCCCCTGCGCTGAAATCTGTCCACGACCGTGATGGCGATCTCCGCTTCGGCGGCGCTGTCGACGATGTAGCGGCCAACACCGGCCGGCTCATCGTCGATGGTGGCCCCCCAGGCGACATGACTCACCTGGTTCACGTCGGTGAGGTATCGAAGCTCGGAGGCGCTCAGGCCGGAGATCCCCGAGCCAAATCGTGCGAACTTGCTCTGGGGCGATAGCTGTTGGAGACCCTCGATGAGGAGCCCCTGATCGGCAGGCCCGATCGGTCGTATTTCGGCGATCGAGCCGTCACGCAGCGTGACGGGCACGACGACCGGGTCTGGGTGGTTGCTGGTCATGAGGTTGGTGCTTGCAATAGCAAGCATACCGCGAGCAATCCGGTATGCCGGTATCCCCGGAAGGCGCGGAGGTAACTTCCCCACCTATGGCGCGGCGGCGGACGGCTACGGCCACATCCCTCTTCGGTTCGGGTAGGCGCGAGTCACACGACTCGTCGTCCTTCTACAACCGGTTCACGCCGCCCCTGATCTCGCCGGACGAGCGGGTCGAGCCGCCGGTAGTCGTCGACGAGATCTGGCACGGAGACGCCCGTGAGATCACCGACGACATGATCGCAGACCGGTCTGTGGCTTTGATGGTCACCTCGCCCCCTTACTTCGCCGGAAAGGAGTACGAGACTGATCTCGCCGCAGGTCATGTTCCCTCCTCCTATGTCGAGTACCTGGAGATGTTGAGCGACGCCTTCGCCATGTGTCTGCGCAAGCTCGAGCCGGGGGGACGCATGGCGATCAACGTCGCCAATCTCGGGCGCAAGCCCTATCGGTCGCTGTCTGCCGACGTGATCTCGATCCTTCAAGACGACCTCGGCATGTTGATGCGTGGCGAGATCATCTGGCAGAAGGCACGAGGGGCAGGTGGGAGCTGCGCCTGGGGCTCGTTTCGATCGCCGCAGAACCCGGTTCTACGTGACGTCACCGAGCGGGTGATCGTGGCCTCGAAGGGCCGCTTCGACCGGGCGGTCAAGAGAGGGAGACGTGAGATCGAGGGTAAGCCCCATAAGCCCACGATCCTCACCGACGAGTTTCTGGAGGCCACTCTCGACATCTGGGAAATTCCTTCGGAGAGCGCCAAGCGGATCGGTCATCCCGCCCCATTCCCGGTTGCCCTCCCCCGCCGGCTGATCGAGCTGTACACCTACGAGAAAGACCTGGTCCTGGACCCCTTCATGGGGTCTGGCACCACGGCGGTGGCTGCGATGCGAACCGGCCGCCACTACGTCGGGGTCGAGACGGACTCCGATTACATCGAACTGGCCAGGAGCCGTCTCGCCGAGGAGGGCTCGTGAAGATCCTCGCCGTTTGCGCAGGGAATATTTGCCGGTCGCCGGCCGCCGAGGCGGCGATCAGAGAGGCCGCGATCGAGGCTGGGGTCGAGGTCGAGACCGATTCGGCCGGCACGGGTGCGTGGCACATCGGCCAACCACCCCACCCAGAAAGCGTCGCCGCAGGTGCGCGGGCCGGTCTCGTTGTCGAGGGAAGGGCGCGAAAGGTGACCCAAGCCGACTTCAACCGCTTCGACATCATCGTGGTGATGGACCGGGCCAATCTCCGCGATCTGCACGAGATGGCTCCATCCCTGGAGGCGCAGGCGCGGACCCGACTCTTCCGAACTTATGACCCTGCCGCCACCTCAGATGAGGTTCCTGACCCGTGGGGTGGTCCCGAAGCCGGGTACGACGAGACCATTCGCATCGTCAGGGCCGCGGCCGCAGGCATGGTCTCTGAGATGCTCGAGCACAGCAGGGTCTGACTATCGAGCGTGGAGGATGCGATATCCCTCCAGGAAGAACTCGAGGGCAACCCGAGATTGGTCGTCGGCCTCGAGAAGAGCGGTGAAAGGGAGGCTGGCGCCGTTGAAGTTGCGGTCGTTCCAGAAAGGTTCTTCCCGGTCTATCTCCGACCAGGCGGAGACGTAGAGGTACGGCTCGAGATGACCCCGGTCCCCCGGGGACGCCCCGTAGCTGGCCTTCGTTCCCTCGGTGCCCATCTCGATCGCGGGATCGAAATGCTCGGGCCAGAGTTGGACCTCGGAAACCTCGTCCCCCGCTTTGCCATGACCTCGCAGCTCTTCGAGGATCTCAAAGCCGAACGCGAACCACTCCCCTAACGCGACCGCCGGTGCCTCCTCGATTTTCAGGGGGCGTTCGGGGTCCATCGCCGCCAGGGGGTCCTTGAACTCTGTGAACCAGTCGACGTCGTAGCTGCCGCCGAAGAACTCCGCGGCGGCGCGAATGGTGGTGATGGCCTGGGTCGCGACGTTCCCGCCCGTCTCATGCACCAGCAGCCTGCCCTCGATCCTGGAGATCAGCCCATCGCCATATACCGGGGTCCCGAACCCACCCGGCGTGGCCCGCAGCCCCATCCGCTCCTCGACTGCGTAACGGGCCGGGGCGAGAGCGAAGAAGGCGAGTTGATGCAACTGATCACGTGCGAACTGGAAGTCGTCGGGCAGGGGTCCGACCCTCAACTCGAGCTCCCGACTCCGCTCGGCTTGCGCCAGAAGATGGCCAGCTGACCGGCGGCGAGCAGAATCCCTGCTCCGATGATGGCAAGACCCACCCGCCCGTCGAGATTCCCGGCTATGCCGAGCGCCTCGTCTACCGAATATCGGCCCGGGCCTAGCACCGCCAAGGCGATCCCGATGACCGACAGGGTGGCCACGTACTCCCACCCCTCGTCGGGGCGGTGGAAATTGAAGAATCCCGCGAACCGGTGAATCGACCAGAAGGCAACGACCATCGTCGCAACGAGGCCGGCCGCCGCGACCGATGTCAGCAGGCCGGCAATGAGGGCAAGACCGATGAGGACCTCATTGCCGGCCGATATCCGGGCGTTCAACTGTGGCGAGCTGAAACCTTTGGAGGCGAACCATCTCGCCGTGCCCTCCTGCGTCCTGCCATGGTTCACCCCATGGGCGATGAACACGATCGCCACCCACAATCGAAACATCAACAGGACGAGGTCGATGGCCGTCATATTTCCTCCTCGCGGCGTGCCTTCGGTGTTCATCCAAACGCCACATGTGGCGCCATGCACTTCAGGTAACCATAGGATTGCCGTCCCTGTGTCTACGGTTCCGGCGGCATGAAAACTTGGGCCGAAGGTTTGGCCGCTCTGGGCCTCACAATCCTGCTCGGAGTGGCTCTGTGGGCGTTCAGCGGGCGACCCCTCGGCGCCGGAGCCACCGACTCGACGTCACCGGTCTCGTTCGACAGCGAGGCGGCCGCTCGCGGGGAGGCCCTCGCTGCCGCGACCGGATGTCTCGCTTGTCACAACATCGACGACACCTCCGGCACCGGGCCGGGATGGGGCGGGATGGCCGGGTCGGATGTGACATTGGCCAGCGGTGAGACGGTCGTCGCCGACGATGCATATCTGTTCAACTCGATAATCGACCCCGCCTCACAGGTCGTGGCCGGTTTCGATGCAGTTATGCCAACCACCTATGCGGACAGCCTGAGCGAGGCCGAGATCAACGACCTGGTGGAATACATCAAATCGCTGGGCTGACGACGAGCCGTTCTAAGTTCTGCGTCGTGCGTTTTACGCGGAATATGACAATACCCGACTCAGGTTGTACCATCGTAACCCACTCAACCTGACCTCGGAGGATCATCAAACATGGCACGTGCAGTAGGCATCGACTTGGGCACCACCAACAGTGTCATTGCGGTGCTGGACGGTGGTGACCCGACCATCGTCCCCAACGCAGAAGGCGGGCGGACCACCCCCTCGGTCGTCTCATTCAAAGATGGTGAAGTGCTGGTTGGCGAAGTCGCCAAGCGCCAGGCCATCACCAACCCCGACCAGACGGTGCGCTCCGTGAAGCGTCACATGGGCACCGATTGGTCGATAGAAGTAGACGGCAAGAAGCTCACCGGCCAGGAGATCTCGGCCCGCATCCTCATGAAATTGAAGCGGGATGCCGAGGCCTACCTCGGTGACAAGGTGACCGATGCAGTCATCACGGTTCCGGCGTACTTCAACGACGCCCAGCGCCAAGCGACCAAGGAGGCGGGCCAGATTGCAGGCCTCGAAGTGCTGCGCATCATCAATGAGCCGACCGCGGCCGCGCTGGCATACGGGCTCGACAAAGAGGAGTCAGATCACTCCATCCTCGTTTTCGACCTTGGCGGCGGCACGTTCGACGTGTCGGTGCTCGAGATCGGCGAGGGCGTGTTCGAGGTCAAAGCGACTTCTGGTGATACCCATCTCGGTGGCGACGACTGGGACCAGCAGGTCATCGACTGGCTGATCGAGGGATTCAAGAACGACCACGGGGTCGACCTGGGCAAGGACAAGATGGCTTTGCAGCGTCTCAAGGAGGCGGCAGAGAAGGCCAAGATCGAGCTGTCCACGGTCGCGGAGACCGAGGTGAACCTCCCCTTCATCACCGCCACGTCCGAGGGCCCCCTCCATTTGCAGCGCAAGCTGACCCGGTCCGAGTTCCAGAAGCTGACTGAGGAGCTGTTGGAACGCACCAAGGGGCCATTCGAAGCAGCGATCAAGGACTCCGGTATCGCCGTGGGGGACATCGACCATGTGGTGCTGGTCGGCGGCTCGACCCGCATGCCGGCCGTGCAAGAGCTCGTGAAGAGCCTCACCGGCAAGGACCCTCATCGCGGCGTCAACCCCGACGAAGTGGTCGCGGCCGGCGCTGCCATCCAAGCAGGCGTGCTCAAGGGCGATGTCAAGGACATCCTCCTGCTCGACGTGACGCCGCTAACCCTGGGCATCGAGACCAAGGGTGGGGTGATGACTCGCATGATCGAGCGCAACACCACCATCCCGACCAAGAGATCGGAGATCTTCACCACCGCGGAGAACAACCAGCCCGAAGTCGAGATCAATGTGCTCCAGGGCGAGCGGACGATGGTCGCCGACAACAAGAGCCTTGGGAAGTTCCGGCTGACCGGGATCCCTCCGGCCCCGATGGGAGTTCCCCAGATCGAGGTCACCTTCGACATCGACGCCAACGGGATCGTCAATGTCCACGCCAAGGACCTGGCCACCAACAAAGAGCAGAAAATGACCATCACCGGCGGCACCGCATTGGCCCAGGACGACGTAGACCGCATGGTCAAGGACGCCGAGGCCTATGCCGAGGAGGACGCCAAGCGACGTGAGGCGGTGGAGACCCGCAACCAGGCCGACCAACTCGTCCATCAGACCGAGAAGCTCCTCGAGGAGCATGCCGAGAACATGAACGACGAGGAGAAGTCGTCTGTCGAGACAGCACTCGGGGCACTCCGGCTGACCCTGGAGAACGAGGCCTCCGAGACCGGCGAGATCAGGTCCAAGATGGATGAGCTGATCCAGGCCAGCCAGGCGATGGCGACCAGGCTCTACGATCAGGCCGCCCAGCAGAGCCAGGCCGCCGCAGCAGGCGACGAGACTGAAGGCAACAGCGACGATGACGTCGTCGAGGCCGAGATCATCGAGGATGACGAGGCCTGATCGGCCTCGTCATCGGTCTTAGGTTCTAGGTCACAGGTTGTAGGTATGAGTGAGCAGCCGGAAATCATCGAGGCCAAGGGACGCACTGACGCAACTGCCCTGGGTATCGATCTCCCCGAGGACCCAGCGGAGGCGATCTCGCTCCTGCTCGCCCATCTCGAGGAGTCGCGAGACGAGGCAACTTCGTATCTCGACGACCTGAGACGAGTGGCGGCGGACTTCGACAACTACCGCAAACGCACCACTCGGGAGCAGGCGGCCACATTGGACCGGGCGGCCGAGCGCGTCGTCCGCGAGTTGATGCCAGTCCTGGACAGCTTCGACGCTGCATTGGGCACCGCGGCCGAGACCGACACGGAGAGGCTGTTGCTCTCCGGGATGATCAGCACCCGCGAGCAGCTCCTTGCGGCCCTGGAGAAGGAAGGTCTCGAAGTATTGCCCAGCGTGGGTGAGGCTTTCGACCCCGAGATCCACGAGCCGGTAGGTGCCCCGGGTGGCACCGACGACCTCGTCGTGTCATCCGAGTTGCGCCGAGGGTATCGGCTCC
Source organism: Acidimicrobiia bacterium (assembly GCA_029240695.1). GTDB lineage: Bacteria > Actinomycetota > Acidimicrobiia > Spongiisociales > ZC4RG35 > JARDZU01. The sequence goes on from JARDZU010000015.1 coordinate 10,547, forward strand.
GTGACCGTGTCCTCCGGCCGGCCATGGTGATGCTGGAAGCACGAGAGTGAACCGGGACTGGGTCGACAAGGACTTCTACGAGATCCTCGGCGTGAGTTCCGAGGCCACGGCCGACGAGATCAAGAAGGCCTACCGCAAACTGGCGCAGAAACATCATCCCGACGCCAATCCCGACAACGCGGAAGCGGAGGAGAAATTCAAGGAGATCTCCGAGGCTTACGCCACGCTCTCCAACGCCGAACAGCGCAAGGAGTACGACCAGGTGCGTCGCATGGTCGAGACCGGTGGTTTCGCCGGGTATGGCAGCCCCGGTGGTGGCGGGTTCGGAGGGTTCGGCGGCCAACAGGTGCGGGTCGAAGACCTGTCCGACCTGCTCGGCGGCTTGGGTGGTATCGGCGACCTCTTCGGCTTCGGTTCGAGGGGGCGGGCGGGACCGGCCCGGGGAGCCGACGCACAGGCTGACCTCTCCATCGGCTTCGATGACGCCGTGAGCGGGGTGACTACGACATTGAATGTTCGTGGCGTCACCACCTGCTCCCACTGCAATGGGAATGGAGCGGAGCCGGGGACCCCGGTGACTACGTGCCCTACCTGCGGCGGTCAGGGTGTAGTCGCCCAGAATCAGGGCTTTTTCTCGTTCTCCCAGCCCTGCCCGCAATGTCGCGGAGCGGGTCGACTCGTCGAGACTCCGTGCCGGGTGTGCCGGGGCAGCGGGACCGAGACCAGAACCCGCGAGGTGAAGGTGCGCATCCCGCCAGGTGTCCAGGACGGGAACACGCTTCGCATTCCGGGCAAGGGCGGCCCAGGACGCAGCGGTGGGCCGGCCGGCGATCTGCTGGTCAAGGTCCACGTCCAACCGAGCCAAACATTCGGCAGGAAGGGCAACGACCTGACACTGACCGTGCCCATCACATATCCCGAGGCGGTCCTGGGGACCAAGTTGGAGGTTCCGACTCTCAATGGGGGCGTCAAGCTCAAGGTGCCGGCGGGTACTCCGTCCGGGAAGACCTTCCGGGTTCGGGGCAAGGGCGTCACCCCCGACCGGGGCCGCACCGGCGACCTCCTGGTCACGGTTCAGGTCGCCGTGCCCTCCAAGGTGTCCAAAGAGGAGAAGAAGCTCCTCGAGGACCTGGCTGCGATCGAAACCGACGACGTCCGATCCCATCTGAGAACATGAGGCCGACATGACCGAGACGAGAAGGGCTGTGTTCGTCATCTCGGTGGCTGCCGAGCTGGCCGGGATGCATCCACAGACCCTGCGCATCTACGAGCGCAAGGGCCTGCTCGAGCCGGCGCGCACTCCCGGAGGCACCCGCCGCTACTCGCAGGACGACATCGAACGGCTTCAGCTCATCCAGGAGTTGACCAGCCAGGGACTCAACCTCGAGGGCGTCCGACGCGTCCTCGCCCTCCAGGAGGAGAACCGCATCCTCAAGCGCAAGGTCGACAGACTGCGAGACAAACTCGATGATCTCGAAGAGGAGATGGAGCGCCGCGTGGACGAGGTGCATCGTTCCTATCGCCACGACATCGTCCTTCGCTCCCAGCTGCGGTCCGTCATCGGCGAGGACCGGTGATGGCTGACTCCTTTGAGGGACCGGTTCGCGTTCTAGGCGGCGATGGCATCCTTCTCACGACCGGGTCGGCCAGCCTCGTCATCGACGATGAGATGGGCGGCTGGAAGGGCACTCTGGAGACACTCCGGGGAACAGCGGTCGCCGGCAAGGCCTTGGTCGTGGAGTTGGAGATCCCGGGCAACGGGCGGGGTCGCGCTCAGCTCACCCCTACCGGGGTGAACGGCGATAGTGCCGTCTCCGAGGTGGTCAGCCTCGGCCCACCCTTCTTCTAGGGCCGATTTTGGGGGCGGCCGCCGATTGTGAGGCCATTGGGGTCGGGTTCCTCGGCCAGCCGATCAATACCCTGACCACGCTCGGTTTCGTCTTGGCGGGGATCATCGTCATCGCCCGGCGCCGGGACGGTGGATGGATCGGGATGGGGTTGATCGCCACCGGGATCGGGTCCTTGCTCTTCCACGGCCCAATGCCACCGGGCAACGAGTGGGCCCATGACGTGACGCTGGCCTGGTTGGTGACAATCTTGGCCGGATGGGGTTCGCGGTGGGAGGGGTTCACCCATCTTCCAGCCCTGGCAGTCATCGGCATCTCCTTCGCCGTGCTCCCGGCCATCGCCGACACGTTCGCCGTCGTGATGACCTTTGTTGCCGTGATCTCGATTCTTCGCCGCGATCACACCCCGGTCACGGTCGCACCCCTCTTGCTTCTGGCGGCGGCAGCGGTGTTCGGCCGTCTCGGTGCCACCGGCGGGCCCCTCTGCGACCCGGAATCCCTCTTCCAGCCGCATGCCGTTTGGCACCTCGGCGCGGCTATCGCAGTCGCCTGGTGGGCACTGGCTAGGGTCGGCAGCCAGTCGCCAAGGAGCTAGTGATGGTCCAGGAGTTCAAAGACTTCATCAATCGAGGGAACCTCGTCGATATCGCCGTCGCCTTCGTGATGGGCATCGCCTTCGCCGCAGTGATCACAAGTCTCACCAACGACGTCATCAACCCGATCATCGCCAAGATCTTCGATGTTCAGGACCTGGCCGAATGGATCGTGTGGGACATCCGGATCGGCGCGTTCCTTGCGGCGATCATCAACTTCGTCATCGTGGCCATCGTCGTGTTCTTCGTGATCAAGGCCTACAACAGGATGAGGAGAGCCGACGAAGCCGACGACGAGCCATCCGAGGACATCCTGCTGCTCAGGGAGATTCGGGACGGGATAAAGGCCCGCTAGGTATCTCCGACTCTTGCCTAGTTGATTTCCGGGCGATGCCGGGTATTATGCAGAGCATGGTACCCAAAAGTACCGGACAGGATCGTTCGACACAGCTCCTCCATGGGGTCCTCGACATGTGCCTCCTGTCGATAATCGAAGAGGAGGCGTCCTACGGCTACGAAATGGTCAGCAAGCTCCGCGACCGAGGGCTCCACCTGGCCAGTGAGGGCTCGATCTACCCACTCCTGTCCCGTCTCCAGAAGCAGGGCATGATCGAGAGCTATCTCGTGCAGAGCAGTGAGGGGCCGGCTCGCAAGTACTACCGGATGTCCAAGCCGGGCCTGACCGCTCTCGAACAATGGCGTCACGATTGGACCGGCTTCAAAGACTCGGTGGATGCGGTCCTCAATGGGGGTGGTAGGTGACAGATGCCCGAACCGTCGTCGACCGGATCGAGCGCTACTGGCTGGAGACCGGTGTGCCACGATTGTCGGTCACCGAGATGCGGGCCGAGCTCGAGCAACACCTCGCCTTGGCCGCGCAGGATGGCCGTAAGGTGAGTGAAGTCGTGGGAGACGACCCGGCCGCGTTCGCCGAGAGCTGGGCGGCGGCATACAGAGTTCGCCGTCATTCGACCGCCACCTGGAGCCAGGTGCAAACAGGTGAGGCGGAGGTGACACGCAAGACCAGGAGAGACCTGATCTTGTTCGGAGTCGGCATGGGCGCGGTGGTGGCCGCCGTCGCCGTTGCCGGACAAGGAGGTAACGACGTGGACAACGAGGTTTGGCGATGGTTGTGGACCATCTTCGCCGTCGTCATGGGAATCGGTGAGATCTTCACCGCCGGGTTCTTTCTCCTTCCGTTCGCCATCGGCGCCGGCGCGGCCGCGATCCTCGCATGGGCCGGCGCGGCCGTCCTCGCCCAATGGCTCGTGTTCTTCGGGGTCTCGGTTTTCGCCCTCGCCTATCTACGTCGATTCATCACCCGTCAAGACGAGGGGGACCAACCTCGAATCGGCGCCAACCGCTGGGTCGGCATGGAGGGAGTCGTCATCGCCGACATCGACCCGATCAGTGGCGACGGGATGGTCAAGGTGGAGCTACAGGAGTGGAGGGCACTCGCGCCACAGCCGGTGCCGGTCGGGCAGAAAATCGTCGTGACCGATGTACAGGGGACGCGTCTGGTCGTGGAGCCCTTGGAGACCGGGCAATGACAAAGCCAGGAATGGTGCATTTGAAAGGAGAGTCATGGAAGCTGTGATCGTCCTGTTCGCGGTGCTTGCGGTGGTGCTGATCCTCATCGCCGCCGCCGGTTTCAGGGTGGTGCGCCCGTTCGAGAAGGGGCTCATCGAATTCCTCGGTCGCTATCAGAGGACAGTGGACTCCGGATTGCGTTGGGTACTTCCCTTCGTCAAGCGGCTCACCAAGGTCGACATGCGGGAGCAGGTGGTCGACGTCCCCCCGCAGGAGGTGATCACAAAGGACAACGTGGTGGTGACAGTTGACGCGGTCATCTACTACGAGGCGACCGATCCGGTGAAGCTCCAGTACAACGTGGGCAACTTCATCCTGGCCGCGACCAAGCTCGCCCAGACCAATCTCAGGAACGTGGTCGGCGACCTCGACCTCGACGCGGCGTTGACATCTCGTGAGGTGATCAACGCCAAGCTCCGCCAGATCCTCGACGACGCCACCGACAAATGGGGCGTGCGCGTGGTCCGTGTCGAGCTGCAGCGGATTGAGCCGCCGGCCGACGTGACCGATGCGATGCACCGTCAGATGAAAGCGGAGCGCGATCGGAGGGCCCAAGTCACCGAGGCCGAGGGTGCCAAGGCCGCGGCTGTCCTACGGGCCGAGGGCGTCCAGCAGAGCCAGATCCTCGAGGCGACGGGACAGGCGGAGGCGATCAAGCGGGTGGCCGATGCCGAGCAGTATCAGTTGCTCACCGTGGCCGAGGGAGAAGGACAGGCCATCGAGCGCGTGTTTGGTGCCATCCACAACGGTGACCCGACCCCCGATCTGATCGCAATCCGATATCTCGAGGCGCTGGAGCAGGTCGCCAACGGTCAGGCGACCAAGATCTTCCTCCCCCTCGATACCAGTGGGGTGCTGGGCAGCGTCGCCGCCATTGGCGAGATGTTCAGGGAAGGAAACACCTCGAGCCGGCCGCCCGACTCACAGGGTCAGTAGCGGGCGGTCGAGAGCGGCGGCGATCTTCGCCACCGTCTCAATCGTTTCGGCGAAGCCGTCCAGCGTCAAGCTCTGCGGGCCGTCACTGAGGGCTTCCTCGGGCCGATCGTGCACCTCTATGAGCAAACCGTCGGCGCCGGCAGCGACTCCTGCCGCCGAGAGGCTCGGCACGAGCGAGCGTTTCCCGGCGGCATGGCTCGGGTCGACGATCACTGGAAGATGGGAGCGTTCCTTGAGAACGGGGACCGCACTGATGTCGAGCGTGCCCCGGGTCGCGGTCTCGAATGACCGGATGCCTCGCTCGCAGAGCACCACTCGTGGATTGCCGGCGCCGACGATGTACTCGGCGGCGAGAAGCATCTCCTCGATGGTGGACATCAGACCTCTCTTCAGGAGAACCGGGGTCGGTTGCTCGCCGACGGCGGAGAGGAGGCGGAAATTCTGCATGTTCCGGCTCCCGACCTGGAGCATGTCGACAAACCGGTTCATCGAGGAAATGTCCTCCGGGGCGACCACCTCAGACACGACTCCCAGACCGGTCTCTTCTCGGGCGCGGGCCAACATCTCGAGACCATCCTCCCCCAGCCCCTGGAAGCTGTATGGCGAAGTCCGGGGTTTGAAGGCACCGCCTCTAAGAAGCACTGCTCCCTCCTTGGCCACCGATCGGGCGATCGTGAGCAGTTGCTCCTCGGACTCAACCGAGCACGGCCCGGCGATTACCGCAACGCCTTTCCCTCCTATGACCACATCCCCGACCTTCACCGTGCTCGGCTCGGCCCGCGCCTCTCTGGCGACGAATGGGTAGCGAGGCGCATCGAGGCTGACCGACTCGACACCGGGAAGAGCTCCGATGGACTCGGCGATGCCGGGCTCCGGGTCGCCGATGATGCTGACGATCGTGGTCGTGCCCGCCTCCCCTACATGAACGCGGAGACCGTGGCCCTCGATGAACCGGAGGATTGCGGCCTTCTCCCCCAAGGTGCAGACGGACGAGAGCGTGGCGATCATTGACGCAACTCTGCCACGAACGACACGGGGTCCCGACCGTCGGACATGATTTCGACGAGGGCGCTGCCCACGATCACACCGTCGCAGTGTGGGGCGAGTGCTCGAACCTGATCGACAGTTCGCACCCCGAATCCGGCGAGGACAGGGGGTCTCGATGCAGCACGAACCCGATCGAGGTAGTCCGTGACCTCCGGTCCGGCACCGAGGGTGCCCCCGGTGGTGCCGGTCATCGTCACCGCATATGTGAATCCCTCCGAGGCCTGGCCCAAGACGTCGAGCCGCTCCTGACTCGTCACCGGACTGACCAGTTGGACCAGGCCAATCCCGTGCTCGCGGGAGACACTGGCGAGCTGTTCGGATTCCTCCAGCGGCAGATCCGGAACGACCAGCGCAGACACGCCAACCCCTGCCAGTCGGGGGAGCAATGACCCGTATCCGTAGGCCAGGAGCGGGTTGAGATAGCTCATCACTACCAGATCGGCATCGAGCCGGCCGAGTCCCTCGATCGCAACGAGGATCGATTCGAGTGTGGCGCCATTTTCCAGGGCGACACGGCTCGACTCCTGGATGGTGGCGCCATCGGCCATTGGGTCGGAGAAGGGGATTCCGACCTCGACTGCGATCGACATCCGAGATAGGGCCAACAGCGCGTCGGCGAAGACGGCCGACGACGGATACCCGCCGGTGAGGTAGGGGACGATGGCCGTCTCATCAACGGCCAATCTCATCTCGAGTGCTCGAGCTCCGACCACAGGGGCGCTCATGGATTGAGCCCTCGAAGGATGTCGATGTCCTTGTCCCCGCGACCGGAGAGCCCGACGAGGACCGTCGAGCCCGGATTGACAGCTAGCCACCTCTTGGCACCGACCAGGGCGTGACTCGACTCGAGTGCGGGAAGGATCCCCTCGTGACGACCCAGCTCGTACAGGGCGGCCAACGCCTCGTCGTCGGTCGCGCTCTCGTATGTGACCCGCCCAGTCTCCGCCAGCCACGAGTGCTCGGGGCCGACTCCCGGGTAGTCGAGGCCTGCTGACACCGAGTGCGTTTCCTGAACCTGGCCGTCGTCGTCCTGGAGTAGAAACGAGAAACTCCCGTGAAGCACGCCCGGAGTCCCGCGCCCGATGGTGGCGGCGTTTCGCCCCAGCTCGGGGGATGTCCCCCCGGCCTCCACCCCAATGAGCTCGATCGGGTCGTCGAGCAGAGGATGGAACAACCCGATGGCGTTGGAGCCTCCCCCGACACAGGCGACTGCGGCATCAGGCAGACGTCCCGAACGCTCCAGCATCTGTCGCCGGGCTTCGCGGCCGATAACCGATTGGAGCTCTCTGACCAGCCATGGGTAGGGGTGGGGACCCACCGCCGAGCCGAGGAGGTAGTAGGTGGTCTCTGGTCGAGTCACCCAGTCACGCAGGGCCTCGTTGATCGCGGCTCGCAACGTCGCGTCCCCAGACGTGACCGGCTCCACCCTTGCCCCCAGGATCCGCATCCGCTCGACGTTCGGCGCCTGACGCTCGATGTCCACTGAGCCCATATAGACGGTGCAATCCAGACCGAGACGAGCACAAGCCGCCGCCGTGGCCACGCCATGCTGGCCCGCCCCTGTCTCGGCGATCACCCGCTCGGCGCCCATCTCCCTGGCCAGGAGCGCCTGACCTACGGCGTTGTTGATCTTGTGCGCTCCGGTGTGGGCCAGGTCTTCTCGTTTCAACCACACTTCGCCACCCCAGGATTCACCGAGGCGAACGGCATGGGTGAGCGCGGTCGGCCTCCCTACCCAGGAAGACAATTCCTCTTCGTACATATTGAGAAAGCCGGGATCGTCGAGGAGGAGACGGGCGGTCTCCTCCAGCCTGGTCAAGGCGGGCACCAGGATCTCGGGCACGTAGCGCCCTCCGAAGCGGCCGTAACGCCCGGTCTCGTCTCGAGCGGTCGTCATACAGGACCTCCCACACCCACGCCTCGCGCCGCTTCGACAAAGGCTCGCATGCGCTTCGGATCCTTCACTCCCGGCGCCTTCTCGATGCCCGAGCTGACGTCGACCCCAAATGGCCTGACCAGGGAGACTGCCTCACCCACATTGTCGGGGTCGAGGCCACCGGCGAGGATGAGCCGACCCGGCCCATCGAGCATGGCAAGCCGCTCCCAGCTCGGTGCGAGACCGGTTCCGCCACGAGCGGCGCTGTCGACGAGGACCATCTCCCTACCCGCCGAGCCGACGGCGAGAGCGAAGTCCCGGTCGAGCGCCTCACTGTCGACCACTACAGGGAGGAGCCGGTCTGTTGAGATCCCGACGAGGGTGGAGAGCTCAGACTGGAAGAGATCGGGACCGACCTCCTCTCGTGCACGAACCAACAGATCCGGTGACGGGTCATGGAAAACGGCGACACCGAGAACCGAGTCCGGCAACCTCGCGTTCAGCCTCGCCGCCACCTTCAATGGGATCTGGCGAGGGGAGGGGGTGAGAACGAACCCGACCGCGTCGGCGCCCGCCTCGACTGCAGCCTCGACATCCGCCTCAGACTTGACCCCGCACAGCTTCACGAAAAGGGTCATGACAGCACCGTCACTGCTCGACGACCGGCCTCGATCATCTCACTCACCAGTTGACCTGGATCGTCGGTTCTCATCAGCGCCGAACCGACGAGGGCAGCCCGGTATCCATATGTGGCAACGCGTTCGATATCCGCGGGGTCTTGCATCGCACTTTCGGCGACGCTCACCACTTCGCCCGGGAGCTGTCCGGCAAGAGCGGCATGGCGCTCGGGCACGACTTCCAGAGTGTCGAGGTCCCGGCAGTTGACGCCGACGACGAGGTTTTCCCACCCCGACACGACCCTCCGAATGCGCTTCAGGTCGTCCCCATCGAACGCCTCGATCAGGGCAAAAGCCCCGCTTTCAGAGACGGCGTCGAGGATCTCGAGAATGGCCTCGTCGCCCAGAATTCGTGCGATCACCAGCACGCCATCGGCGCCGGCCTCCCGCGCCTCGTACACCTGGATCGGGTCAACCAGAAAGTCTTTGGCCAGCACCGGGACCGACACGGCGGCCGCGACAGCCTCCAGCATCTCGATGGACCCGCCGAACTCTGAAGGCTCGGTCAGTACCGAGATCATGGCGGCACCGCCTGCTTGGTACCCCTCGGCGGTCTCGGCCGGACGACGCTCAGGGAAGGCACCCTCGGAGGGAGACCGTGGCTTGACCTCGGCGATGACGTCGAAGACCGCTCCGAAGGTCCCGATTGAGCGGGGCCCCGAGCCGGATAGCACTGCCTCTCGACGCTCGGAGAGCGAACTGCGTGCGGTGGCTTGCTCTGCCCGTTGGCGGGATCGGGCGGCCATGGTGTGGAGGAAGCGGCTCATCGGCCGGCCTCGGACGCCCCGAACTCCTCGAGCGACTTGGCCAGAGCGAGCGCTCTCCCGTCATCGATGGCGGCGCCGGCCATCGACACGGCCTCGTCGGGCAGGGCGGCGCGCCCGCTGACCTCGAGTGCCAAGGCAGCGCCGAGCACGACCGAATCCCGGTGCGGGCTCTGCTCGCCTTCCAGGACGTCGAGCAAGCGTCTGGCGTTGTGCTCCGGCGAGCCACCGGCCAGGTCGTCCATCTCGCAACCGGCCATCCCGACGTCGGCCGGGTGCCGGACGGATTCCTCGACAGTGCCCGGCCGCACGTCGAAGAGGATGAACTCACCCAGGGGGGAAGGCTCGTCCCAGCCACCCGCCCCGTGTACGACGAATGCCCTGTCTATGTCGAGACCGGATAGGGCCCCGGCCATGAGCCGGGCAGCGGTGGCGTCGAAGGCACCGATCACCATGTTGGGTGGAGCCGCCGGGTTGGTGAGGGGCCCGAGAACGTTGAACACCGTGCGGACCGCCAGCGCACGGCGGACCGGGCCTACCGCGGCCATCGCCGGGTGGAAGTGGGGGGCGAACAGAAATGTGAAGCCGGTGGCGTCGAAGAGCCGCCGCACCTGGTCGTCATCCATGGGAATAGGAAGCCCGAGGGCCTCGAGAACATCGGCGCTCCCGCTGACACTGGTCATCGAGCGATTCCCGTGTTTCACCACCGGGACCCCGCTCGCCGCCGCCACAAGCGCCGACCCCGTTGAGAGATTCAAGCTGCCCGACCGGTCGCCACCGGTGCCAACTACGTCGACGGCACCGGTGACATCGACCTGAGGATCGGTGGCGAGGTCCCGCATTGCCCGAGCAAACCCCCGAACCTCATCCGGGGTCTCGCCCTTGGCTCTGAGGGCGGCGAGTACGGCGCCGGCGACGGCCGGATCCATCTCGCCCCCCGTCAGCTGATGGAGGAGGTCTACGGCCTCCTGTTCGGTGAGGTCGTTGCCGCGCAGGAGGTCTTCGAGCACCTGGCTCATCGCACCGCGCCGAGATCGAGGAAGTTGCGCAGGAGCAGCTCGCCGTGCGGCGTGAGCACGCTCTCCGGGTGGAACTGGACACCTTCGACCGGCAACGACCTGTGACGGATCCCCATGATCACGCCATCGGAGGTGAAGGAAGTCACAACGAGATCTGAGGGCAGATCGCCCTCCATCACCGCCAGGGAGTGATAGCGCCCCGCGTCGAACGGGTTGGGGAGACCGGCATAGATTGAAGCAGAGTCGTGATACACCGGCGACGACTTCCCATGCCTCAACTCCTGCGCGTGGTCAACGGTGCCGCCCATTGCGGTGGCGATCGCCTGATGACCAAGGCAAACGCCGAGAATGGGCACTTGATCGAGGAAGCCCGAGATCAGCTTCATCGATTCCCCGGCTGCCTCGGGTCGCCCCGGGCCCGGTGAGACGACGAGGTGGGAGGGTTCGAGGTCCCGGGCTTCGTCCAGACTCACCCCGTCGTTGGTTCGCACCATCACCTCTGCGCCGAGGATCCGCAACGCCTGCACCAGGTTGTAGGTGAACGAGTCGTAGTTGTCGACGAGGAGCACCCGGCTCATAGCCCACCTGCGGCTATCTCGAGGGCGCCACGCATCGCGCCTGATTTGGAGAGGACTTCCTCCCACTCGGCCGAGGGAACGCTGTCGGCGACGATGCCCGCACCGGCCTGGTAGGTGTAGCGACCCTCGCTCATGACGATGGTGCGAATGGCGATCGCCTGGTCCATCGTCCCTCCATGCCCGAAATAGCCGACGGTCCCCGCATAAATCCCTCGGGGAACCGGCTCGAGCTCCCGCAACAACTCGAGGGCTCGGATCTTGGGGGCGCCTACCACGGTCCCGGCCGGGAAGGCAGCGGCAAATAAGTCGAATGCATCGCCGCCCGTCTCCATGATCCCGCTCACCCCGCTGACCAGATGGATGACGTGGCTGTATCTCTCGATGGCACGATAAGGATCGACCTTGATCGAGCCGGGCACCGCGACCCTGCCCAGGTCATTGCGAGCCAAGTCGACCAGCATCACGTGCTCGGCCGCCTCCTTGGCGTCGCCGATCAGCTCTTCCTCTGCAATCCGGTCGCGTTGCTCGTCGTTGTGACGGGGCCTGGTCCCGGCGATGGGCCGCAGTTCTGCCACGGTCCCCCGCAGCCTGACCAGCGCCTCCGGCGAGGACCCGATCACCTTGGTTTCGCCCAGGTCACAGAAGTACATGTATGGAGACGGATTGAGGAGTCGAAGCCCTCGATAAACGGTGAATGGATCGAGGTCGGTCTCCCCGGTGAACTGGACCGAGGGGACGATCTGATACACGTCGCCATCACGAATGTGACGACGGGCACGTTGCACGACGTCCTCGTACTGCTGCTTGTCCATCGAGCCGGCGGCAGGTTCGAACCCGCCGGACCGGCCCGAGCCCGGCAGTCCACTCGAGAGCAACGAGATCACCTCGCGACGCAGGGAAAGACGGTCGGAGTCGGGCCCATCGTGGAGCAGAGCGGCTCGTCGACTCAGATGGTCGAAGACGATGACGCTGGGTGGCCCGTACAGCTGGATCTCCGGCCGAGGGCTCGGCGGAGGGGCCCATCCGGCGAGACGATGGGCCACGTCGAAACCGATAGCCCCGACCAGCCCCCCGTGGAACGGGATCGACGTCGAGATCGGCCCTGGCGCCGGTGCCTCCACGAGAACCTTGCGCAGCCCGTCCACGAGCCCATGTATCGACCCGTCGGTCTCGATGTCTGTGGTCCCGGCATGGATAGTCCTCCCGTCACTGCGCACATCGAGACCAGGGCCGAATCCGATGAACGAGAACCGTCCGACCTGGTCACCCTGCTCAACGCTCTCGAGGAGGAACCGCGGGCCCAAAGGGGCGAGCTTGAGGTACACCGAAGTAGGGGTGTCCAGGTCGGCCGGTATGTCGAAGATGTTGTTCATGGGCTCCTCCGCCGGTCCGGCGTCTGGGCCTCGAACGAGAAAACCCATCTGCCGGATACCGGAGATGGGTTCGTAGGGATCAGAGAGCGGGGACTATCCGACCGAAGCCACCTCCGGCGCGCGCCAAGCCCACCACCAGGATCCATCGCCATGCGAGAGGTTCTTTCGGCTCATCCGGGCGGAACGCTACGCGTCCCCCGCTGCGCCGTCAACCCCCGACCCGATTCATTCCGGCCAGAGTCTGCTCCACATCCTCGTCTGCCACCGGCGGGTAGAAAACCATCGTGTAGAGGTCGCAGCGCTCGCCGGGGGCCTCGAACCAGCCGGCCACCCACGTTTCATCGGGATGAGGGCCTACCACCCCTCTCGTCCCGTCGATGAGTACCGCGCCCCGATCACCCGGCCATTCCACCGCAGGGAGAGCACCACGTATCAAGGCGATAGCGACCACATCATCTCTGCCCCAGAGGGTGGCACTGCTCCCCGGCACCGAGGTCCACACGTCGGGCTCGATCTCCTCGGCGTCCAGCACCCCCGTACCGACACCGACCGGAAGGAAGCCGAGCTCGTAGGGGGGTCGTGGGCATTCCACGGGTGGCGCCGTCGTAGTCGGGGCGAGGGTAGTGGTGGTCACTGCTTCGATCGTGGTCGTCGACCCGGAACCGCTTTCGGAACAAGCGATGAACAGCACCAAGAAGAGGGGGAGAGAGCGCTTCATCCGCATGGCAGATGATATGGCGGCGGGGTCAGCCGGGCGAGGATCGGGGCATCGCGTTCTCGTCGAGCGAGGCGAGATCTCGAACGGCAGGCCCATGGATCACCCTGCCTTCGACATCGAAACGCGATCCATGACACGGGCAATCCCAGGTCCGCTCCGCAGTGTTGAACTGCACCTGGCAGCCGCGGTGAGTGCAGATGGGCGAGACGGCGTGAACCGCGCCGCCATCGTCGCGGAAAGCAGCGGCCTTGTGCCCATCGATCGATACGACGTCTCCTGAACCGGGTTCCACGTGGTCCAGCCCGTTCAAATGAGATGGGAGCACTCGATCCGTGAGCAGGCTCTTGGCGAAACCTGCGCCAGCCTTGAGCAAGCCGGGTGCAGCCTGCTTGAGGGCGAACCGTTTTGAATCGAAAACCTTCGCCAGTGAGTTGTCCCGCCCCATGGCCAGATCGACCATTATCGCGGCGCCAACGGTCCCGTTTGCCAGCCCCCATTTGGCGAAACCGGTGGCCGTGAAGACCCTGCCCGATGAACCAAGGGGGCCGACGAAAGGAAGGCCATCGACGCTTCGATAGTCCTGCGCCGACCATCGATAGTCGACCTTCGACGCTCCGAAGCGGTCCTCGGACCACAGGACGAGGGACCGATAGCGCTCTCCGGTGTCCACGTCTTGTCCCGAAGGATGCGCCTCACCACCCACGATGGTGTAACCGTCGCCCGTTGATCGGATGGAGCGAATCGGTTGATCCACGCTTATGTACATGCCAGATGGCGGCTCACCCGGGGATCGAAAGGCGACCGCGTAAGACCTGGAGGACGTCATTCGGGCGAAGTACCCACTGGTATCGACAAATGGGATGTGGGATGCAACAACGATCACCTCGGCGGACACAGTCCCGCCGTCGGTGACCACC
>JARDZU010000134.1 GCA_029240695.1 Acidimicrobiia bacterium
AGTATGTGGTTCGTGTTCCAGGAGATGAGGAGCTCGGCGGCGGTGCCGATGGACCCGGGCAACGCCAGGGTCGCCCTCGATCGCTGCATCATGATGTCGATCCGATTGGCCAGGCTGGACGCCTCGATCAACTCGTGCACGAACGGGTTAGCCACCGAGCGGTCAGGAAAGAGAACCGGCGCCGTGACACCGATCACGTGGCCTCCGGCGACGGCCGCCCCACTCGACACTGCTTCCATCGTCCCGCCGTAGCCGCCGGTGATCACGGCGTATCCCGCCTCGCCGAGACGCGTGCCCGCCCGACGAGCCTCTTCCCACTCGAGCGACCCCGGTTGGGTCTGAGACGACCCGAAGACAGCGACGGCTTCGGTGGTGGTCACCCTGCCATCGCCTCGTTTATCCCCGACACCACACGGTCCACATCGATCAGAGCATGGGTCTCGATGGCGAACTGGGGCCAGGGGACATCGAAGCCGGTGACACGCACGATTGGAGCCTGGAGGTCGTACAGCGCCCTTTCGGCGACCACGGCTGCTACCTCGGCGGCCACACCCGCCGACCCCTGTGGCTCCTGCACGAGGAGGAGACGGCCCGTTTTCTTCACCGAGTCGAGCACCGTCTCCCGGTCCCAGGGAAAAAGTGTCCGTAGATCGATGACCTCGACCGATGTTTCGACCCTATTGGCGGCTTCGAGGGCAACGGGGACCATCCCCCCGTATGTGACCAGGGTGAGATCGGCACCCTCCCGCCTGACCCGGGCCCGGCCAATGGGAAGGGTGTAGTGCTCGAGCGGAACATCCTCTCGACCAGCCCGATACAGCACCTTGGGCTCGAGGAAGATCACCGGATCATGACCGACGAGAGCCGAAGCAAGTAGGCCCTTGGCATCGATCGGGGTGGACGGGCATACGACCACGAGCCCCGGTGCGTGGACGAAATACGCCTCAGGAGAGTCACAATGGTGCTCGTGCGCGCCGATGCCGGCTCCGTTGGGGAAGCGCACTACCACCGGGACCTCGGAATTGCCACGCGTGCGGAACCGGTATCTGCCCAGATGACTGACTATCTGGTCGAAGGCCGGATACACGAAGCCGTCGAACTGGATCTCTGCCACCGGCCTGGCACCTGCCAGGGCCATTCCCACGGCTGACCCCACGATGCCGGACTCGTTGAGCGGTGTGTCGATGACCCGGTCCTGCCCAAAACTCTGTTGGAGGCCTTCGGTCACCCTGAACACCCCTCCAGTCAGGCCGACATCCTCGCCGAGCACGATGACGCTCGGGTCCCTTTCCATCGATTGGTGCAGCGCGGCGTTGATCGCCTCGGCCATGGTCATCGACCGGGCCGGCCCCCCGGGGATGGCGTCCTGGCCGATGGTCCAAATCTCGTTGGGGTCGATATGAGTCAGCGGCTCGCTGTGGGACCGTTGCATGTCGTGGAGTTGGTCCACGACATGGGCCGGAATTCGGTGAAAGCCGTGTCGAATGGCGTCGTCCCGCTCCGGTAGTGGCTGCGCCTCGATTTCGGTGATCGCTGCGGCGACCAGGTCGGAGGTCTCCATCGTCACCTTTTCCTCCACCGCGTCGTCCCATTCGTCGCGTTGCTCGAGAAACAGGCGCACTCTTTCGATCGGATCGCGCTGACGCCACGACTCCTCCTCCTCCCGGGAGCGGTAGAGAGTGGGATCGTCGGCGGTGGCGTGGGGGCCGTAGCGATAGGTCATCGCCTCGATAAGGGTCGGACCATCCCCGTTGCGGGCACGAGCAACGGCTTGCTGCGTCGCCAGGAACATGGCAACGGCGTCCATCCCGTCCACCCGGATCCCCTCGAAGCCATACGCACCGGCCTTCTGGGCGATGGTCTCGGCGGCGGTCTGCTTCTCGTAGGGCACCGAGATCGCATAGAGGTTGTTGGCACAGATGAACACGGTCGGCGTCTTCCAGACCCCGGCGAAGTTCATGCCCGAGTGGAAGTCGACTTCCGAGGTCGCCCCGTCCCCGAAATAGACGGCGGTGACGGTGTTCTCGCCCCTCAGCTTGGTGACGTATGAGTACCCGACGGCATGAGGTAGCTGACTGGCGATCGGGACGGAGACGATGCCCGTGCGGTACTTCTCCATGTCCCAGCGACCATTGGGCAAACCCTTCCAGTAGGCGAGGAGCACCTCGATGGGTAGCCCTCGCGTGACCTGGACGCCGTGCTCCCGATAGGAAGGGAACACGAAGTCGTCGGGGTCGAGCGCCAGTGCCGATCCGATCTGCACGGCTTCTTGCCCCTCCAGCATGGCGTAGGTCCCGATCCGGCCCTGGCGCTGCAGGGCGAGCATGCGCCGGTCGAGCTCACGGGAAAGGACCATGTTGCGATACATCCGCTGATAGAGCTCGGCGTCGAGCCCGGGGTCCTCGCCGATCAATCGGCCCTGCGGGTCGATTACCTGAAGTGTCGTCTCCAATTCTGACCCACCATACTTTCGGGCCGGGGCCCACCACCCCCACCCATCACCCATTACCTTTGCCTAATGCCAAGGATCCGGCCGGACGTCGCCGCTATCAGCCCGTACGTTCCCGGCCGATCGATCGAGGAAGTCGCCTCCGAGATCGGCATGAACCCGGACGAAATCGTCAAGCTGGCCTCTAACGAGAGCCCGGACGGCCCCTTTCCCGGCGTTGTCGAGGCGGCCACCAGAGCCCTGGCCGAGTCGAATCGCTACCCCGACGACGATCTGCGTGATCTGACCGTGGCGCTGTCGGCTTACCTCGACATCCCGGGCGATCATCTCTGGTTCGGGAATGGGAGCGTGGGCTTGATCACTCACATCGCCGCCGCCACCGGCGGCCCGGGAACGAGTGCCGTCTACGCCTGGCCATCGTTCGTGATGTATCGCATCGCCTCTCGGTGGGCGATGACCGAGATGATCGAGGTGCCGCTCGACCACGAGCACGTACACGACCTCGATGCCATGACCGACGCAATGCGTGACGACACGACGATCGCTTACCTGTGCAACCCCAACAACCCGACCGGGACAATCGTCACATCAGATGCCATGACCGCATTTCTCGATTCGGTGCCAGAATCGACACTGGTCGTGATAGACGAGGCCTATCACGACTTCGTGACTGACGCGAGGTACGCGACCGCGGTCCCCGAAGCCTTGCGCCGTCCGAATGTCCTGGTGCTGCGGACCTTCTCCAAAATCTTCGCCCTCGCGGCACATCGGGTCGGTTACGCGATCGGTCAGCCCGGCACGATCAGGGAATTGCGCAAGGCGCAGCCCCCTTTCACTGTCGCTCAGGTTGCCCAGGTGGCAGCGGCCGCGTCGCTCGGAGACCGGGGCGAGCTGGAGCGGAGGGCCACGGCGAATTCGGCGGCACGTCATCAGCTGCTCGGTGTCCTGGCCGAGAGGTCGCTCCCACACACGAAGAGCGAGGCGAACTTCGTTTATTTCGCACTGGGGATCCCGGCCGAGGAGGCGGCCGAGCTCTTCACCAAGCGAGGCGTGATTGTCCGCCCGATGGGTGGTGAGTGGCTGAGAGTGACCATCGGGGCTGATCACGAGAACCGACGGTTTGTCCATGCGTTGGACGACATCCTCAGCGCGATCTGAGCGGAAACGTCCTAAATAGGC
Organism: Acidimicrobiia bacterium; assembly: GCA_029240695.1. Lineage (GTDB taxonomy): Bacteria > Actinomycetota > Acidimicrobiia > Spongiisociales > ZC4RG35 > JARDZU01. Next base: position 3,629 of record JARDZU010000134.1, read on the forward strand.
CGAACGACTACTGGTGTCGGTTGCCCGATCGGAGAAACTGTCCCCGGGAGGGGCATTCGGTCCCCCTGGGAGGCGGAGGGCTCCGGGCGGGATGGATCTTCATCGAATCGGTCACGAGGCGGCGCGGTTGCTGCCGCTCGCCCAAGAGGTGCTCGAGCAGTACCCCTTCCGGGTCAGGGAAGTAGAGCACCTGGCCACACATTCCAATGTGATGTACCGCGTGATCACATCCGACGGTTTCCAGTGCGTTCTGCGAGTGGGGAGCCCGGGCGCCAACTCCCGGGCCAACATCGACTACGAGGTCGCCTGGCTGTCTGCGTTGAACCGGGACACGGACCTGGAAATCGTCACCCCGATCAAGACCGGATACGGGACAATGATCGTCGATGCCGCGGAGCCCGGCTCCGACAAGACCAGACCATGTGTGCTCTTCAGCTGGATTCCCGGTGCTCCCCTTGCCGATGGGGCCGGGAGCTTTGGATATCGCCTTCTGGGCCGGATCAGCGCCTCGCTCCAAGAGCACGGACGAACCTGGCAGGTTCCCAACTCGGACGGGATGAGACGCTGGGACCGGATCTTCTATTACGACCCCGAACTCGATCCCGTGATCATTCAGAGCCCGAGATTCGACCATCTCTTCGACTCGTCTCGCCGCCGGACGATCAGCAAGGCAGGGGAACTATCAGAGCGGATCATCGAGGACGCATGGGCGACAGGACTCCCCCATGTCGTTCACGGCGATCTCCACGAGTGGAACGTCCATCTGATCGGATCCCGACTTCACGCGTTCGACTTCGAGGACGTCATGATCGCGACGCCGGGCCAGGATGTTTCGGTGTGTCTCTACTCGTCACGGGCCAGCGAGCGGCGGGAGGAGATCAGGTCGGCCTACCGTCAGGGGTACGAGGAGATCGCACCCTGGCCCATCGAGGAAATGGAGCAACTGGACGGCTTCCATGCCGCCCGCCAGATAATGCTCATGAACTACGCGGCGCGGACCCTGCCCATGGGGGAGGCAGAGGAGTACCTGGCCCAGGTCATGCCCTGGCTGCAGGGTTACGTGGACTACTACGGCTGAGCCGATGAGGTTCGCCGACCGCCGCGAGGCGGGGGTGAGCCTCGGTCAGGCGGTTGCCGTCCACCACCCACCGGAGCCGCTGGTCGCCGCCCTACCTCGGGGGGGAGTCCCAGTTGGATTCGAGGTGGCCAAAACGCTTGGCTGCGAGCTCGATGTGCTGGTCGTTCGAAAGGTGGGGGTGCCGTTTCATCCAGAGCTCGCCATGGGAGCAGTAGCCGAAGGCGACGTCGTCATCAGGAACGACGAGATCATCGACAGAGTGGGGATTGACGACGACACCTTCGACGCTCGGGCCGAATCGGAGAAGTCCGAGTTGGAGTCGAGGCTGGCTCGATACCGGGAGGCAGTCCCGGCCATCGACCCGGCCGGCCACACGGTGATCGTGGTCGATGACGGTCTCGCAACAGGGTCGACCGCGCTTGCCGCGATGAAGGTGTTGCGCGCCCGTGATGCGCTCGGCGTCTGGCTGGCGGTCCCGGTCGCGCCAGCTGATTCGGTCTCAGTGATGGAGGGGGTAGCTGATCGGGTGATCGTGATCGAGCATCCAAGGAGGTTCATGGCCGTCGGTGCCTGGTACCGGGACTTCAGCCCGATTCCGGATGCCGAGGTCGTCGAGCTACTCCGACGCTCCCGCAACTAGCGTTCAGAGTCCCGACCCAGGAGCCCGACGAAATGCCTTCATTGGAGTTGTTCTGCACGATCAAGGCCGAGATGGGGAGGAAAATCATCGGAAACACTCCCGCCGGGACGCGCATCGACTTCCCGTTCGAGGGCGCGGCCACGGGACCCCACTGGGAAGGTGAGCGGGCGGTCAGTGGCATCGACTATGTGACGCTTCGCTCCGATGGGAACATGGACCTCGACATTCATGCCACCGTCGGCGAGAAGCGGGAAACTGTGGCCTACCGGGGGAGCGGGGTTTCCATCGTCAACCCAGACCAATCTGCCGAGCCGCGCGAGTTGTTGACCTTCCAGACCGGTAACGAAGACCTCGCTTGGTTGAACAACGAGATCGGTGTGGCGTTCGGCAGGGGCGAGGCCGGGAACCTGACTGTCGAGGTGTTTCTGGTCAAGCCCTGAAGTCGGGCTTCCTCTTCTCCATGAACGCCATGACGCCTTCGCGATGCTCTGGCGTCCTGCCAAGGCGGCCCTGTTCTGCCTGCTCGGCCCGAATGGCGTCTTCGAGCGAGCTGCTCGAGGCCTCCCGAATCAGACGCCTTGTCGTGACCAAAGAATCGGGGACGAGGTCCGCCACTTGCTCCGCCACCGATCGGGCCCGATCGAGGAGCTGGCCACCGGGTACCACGTCGACGCATAGTCCCAGCTCACGGGCCTCTTCCGCCCCGACCCGTCGATTGGTGAACGCGAGCTCCAAGGCCCGGGAGACCCCGAGATGGTGCGACAGCCACCAGGTCGTGCCGGAGTCCGGCACCAACCCGATGGCCGTGAACGCCGATGTGAGAAAGGCGTCCTCTGCCATCACCCGAATATCGCAGGCGAGAGCCAGGCCAAGACCCGCTCCGGCCGCCACGCCATTGATCGCTCCGATGACGGGCACCTTGCATTCGAGCAGGGCACGCAATGCGGGATGGAATACGTCATCGAGCAAACGCGCCAGGTCCGGGCCCTCGCCGCTCTCATAGTCCGCCATCAGATCGTTCAGGTCTGCGCCGGAGCAGAACGCCTTGCCCGCCCCGGTGAGGACGAGAGCCCTTACCTCTTCACCGGCCCGCTTTGCTGCCTCGATCAGACCGTCGCTGAGGGTCGCCTCGATGGCGTTGTACCGGTCGGGCCGATTGAGGGTGACGATGGCCAGATCATTTTCGAGGACGTAGTCGACTCTCATTCTCCTCCTGGTCGAAGAAGGCTAACGGGCCGGAAAGCCAAGCAATGCTGGGTTTTTCGCCTATGGTTACTCGGACGTCACCAGATACACGGTGCCGAACGTCGACCCACAAGGAGGGGCCGTGAACAAATCCGAGATGGCGGACAAACTCGCCGACAGGGCGGATATCTCCAAAGGCAAGGCCACGGAGATCATCGACCACATCTTCTCCACGAAATCTGGCGAGGGAATCATCGCCCAGGAGCTCGATGCGGGCCGCAAAGTGAACATCACCGGGTTCGGCAATTTCGCCACCAAGCATCGCTCTGCCCGTCAGGGCAGAAACCCGGCCACCGGAGAGACCATCACGATCGCAGCGAAGAGGTATGCCCACTTCTCCGCCTCGAAGGGCCTGAAGGACCGAGTCGCCGAGTAAGCGCCCTCAACCGGGATTCAAGGGGCCCCGTCATCAGACGGGGCCCATTACTTTTGCTCAGTGATGAGCCTCGACTTCTGGCGCCCACCGGTTGCCATCGCCCATAGGGGCAGCCGTCTCCTCTGGCCAGAGAACACGATGGAGGCCTTCGCGGGTGCTGTAGGGCTCGGCTATCGCCATCTGGAGACGGATTTGAGGGTCACAGGCGACGGTGTCCTGGTCTGTCTCCATGACCCCACGGTGGACCGCACCACCGACGGATCAGGTCCGGTGACAGAGTTCAGCTTCGACGAGCTTTCGACTCTTGACGCCGGCTATCGGCACGTGGGAGTCGAGGGTCGAACCTTCCGGGACCGGGGGATCCGGGTACCCACCCTCGAAGAGGCCGTGCTCGCCTACCCGGAGGTCTCCTTCGTCGTCGATTTGAAGATGGAAAACCTCGTGAAGCCCCTGCACGAGTTGATCGAGCGTCTCGGGCTGCACGAGCGGCTGATTGTTGGCTCGTTCTCCGATCGGCGGCTTCGGGAGTTCCGGGATGTGTCGGTCGACCGGGTCGCCACGTCCACGGGTGCAACCCTGGCCAGGTCCTGGCTCGTGGCATCGAGAGTCGGGCGGGGAGTCGTGGGCGAGGCGTCGGCCCTTCAGCTTCCCCGTCATTCCAGAGGGCTTCGTGTCATCGATCGAAAGTTGATCGAATCGGCGCACGCCCACGGCCTCCAGGTGCACGTATGGACGGTCAACAACCGATCTGAGATGGCCGAGCTGCTCGATCTCGGAGTCGACGGGATCATCACCGACCGACCGGACGTGCTCAAGGAGTTGTTGGAGGATCGGGGGGAATGGCGTTGACATGGAGAAGGGTGGTGCCGCAGGGTGGCAGGTACCATCGCAACTCATGATCAGAGTGGCCGCCGTCCTCCTGTTCGCGGTTGAGGTGGGGTCAGGCTTCGGCATTGCCTCGGCCTCGGTCGTCTCGATGACCGAGGAGTCCATGATCATCGAAATTCGAGTCGAGGTGGAGACCTCAGCCGATTCGGTAGTCGTCCATCTAGCCCTGCCAGACGAGGACCCGATCACTCTGCCGATGCTCGAGCGCGACGACGG
>JARDZU010000135.1 GCA_029240695.1 Acidimicrobiia bacterium
CCGTCGTGATCTCGCATCAGCACCCGGATCACAGTGCTGACATCTTCACCGCATTCCATGCCTGGACCTATTGCCCGGATCCGAGAAAGGGCGTCCCGCTGTACGCCCCGCAGGAGGTGTGGGATCGAGTAGCGGGCTACCTCGATGGCGGCCAGGGCACGCGGCTGACCGAGACTTTCGATTTCACCCCGGTCTGGACGGGCGACCGCGTCGACATCGGTGACTTCTCCGTCTCGTTCGTCGAGATGGATCATTCGGTCCCCACCGTGGGATCCCGATGGGAGGCGGAGAACCGCACCCTTTTCTACACAGGAGACACAGGGCCGAAGGGGAGCTGGCGCGATTCGGCGCGAGATGTTGACTTCATGCTCTGCGAAGCGGCATATCAGGAGCGGGGCGACGGCGACTACCCGCATCATCTGACTGCCACCGAAGCGGGCCAAATCGCCCGCGAGGTTGGAGCACGCAACTTGGCGCTGACCCATATACCCCCGTATCTCGATGTGAGCCGTTCTATCGACGAGGCCGAGACGGCGTTCGACAGACCGGTCTCGTTGGCCATGCCTGGTGTGAGTTTCGATGTCTGATCGCCCTTTCGATCAGCTCAGAGATGTCAAGCTCGAGATCCCTTACACGTCATCCACTCCCGGTTCGGTCCTGATATCGATGGGAAGGACAAGAGTTCTATGCACGGCTTCTGTCCAGTCCGATGTGCCGCGATGGATGAGAGAGTCGGGCAAAGGATGGATCACTGCCGAGTACGCGATGTTGCCGGGATCCTCGCCAGAGAGAGTGCGGCGTGACCATGTCTCGGGTGGTCGAGCCAAGGAGATCTCCCGGCTCATCGGGCGGTCGTTGCGGGCAGTGGTCGATCTAAAGACGATGGGCGAGGCGATGGCGATCGTCGACTGTGATGTGATCGAGGCGGACGGCGGGACCAGGACTGCTGCGGTCACGGGCGCCTGGATAGCGCTCCACGAGGCGCTGGCGGACGCGGTCGATAAGGGTCAAATGCCTTCGATGCCAATCCTGGACGAGGTGGCGGCCGTATCGGTTGGGATCGTTGAAGGCACGCCGACGTTGGACCTCGACTACGAGAAGGATGTCGCGGCCGAGGTCGACATGAATGTGGTCATGAGCGGACGGGGTCTCCTGGTCGAAGTGCAAGGAACGGCCGAGCGCGCACCTTTCACGAGGGACGAACTGGACCAGCTCCTCGACCTGGCCGCTAGCGGGATATCAGAGCTCCACGATCTGCAACGCCGAGCGGTGGCCGCCGAGTGATCCCTCGCTTGGTGGTTGCGTCGAAGAACCCCGACAAGATCGCGGAAATCGAGGATGTGCTGAGGGAGGTGGGTCTTGCCGGTGAGATCGTCCAGGGCCTCGACTGGCCGGATGTCGAGGAGACAGAAGACACACTCGAGGAGAACGCGCTTCTGAAGGCGCGTGCCGTGGCGGAAGCGGTGGGACTCCCCGCATTGGCCGACGACACCGGGCTCGAGGTGGGTTCACTCGGCGGTCTCCCCGGGGTGAGGACGGCGCGATTCGCCGGACCGGGCGCGTCATACCGGGACAATGTCGAGCTCCTCTTGGAGACGTTGAATGGAGTGGACGATCGACGGGCGCAGTTTCGGACAGCGGTGGCCCTGGTCATGCCTGACGGGTCTGAGATCGTGGCGGAGGGTGTGCTCGATGGGGTGATCACCGAATCTCCCAGGGGAGGGGGCGGGTTTGGTTACGACCCGGTGTTCGAGGTAGAGGATCGGACCTTGTCAGAGATGGGAGTGGCCCAGAAGAACACACTGTCCCACCGGGCCCGGGCCTTGCGGGCGTTGGCGGAGGCGCTCGGGATCGAGCGGTGACGAAAGGGCCTCTCCGTGTCGTCATAGTGGGTGCCGGTTTTGCGGGTCTCAATGCCGCCAAGGCGCTGCGACAGGAACCAGTTCACATCACGATCGTCGATCGGCGGAACTTCCATCTCTTCCAGCCGCTTCTCTATCAGGTGGCGGCGGCGGCGTTGAATCCGAGCGACATCGCCTATCCGATTCGCTCGATCTTCCGCCGACAAGAGAACGTCAGGAGCGTCCTCCTCGCCGAGGTCACGGGGATCAACCTCTCGGATAAGACCTTGAGCCTGGACGATGCCTCGGTTCTGCCCTACGACTATCTGATCCTCGCTACCGGGGCGACCCATTCCTACTTCGGTCACGACGACTGGGAAGAGGTGGCACCAGGGCTGAAGACCCTCGAGGACGCGCTGCTTCTGCGTCAGAGGATCCTGGCCGCTTTCGAAGAGGCAGAACGCAACCCGGACGATGCCGATCGCCTGCTCACATTCGTCGTGGTCGGAGGCGGGCCGACCGGAGTGGAGTTGGCGGGGGCACTGATCGAGATCGCAGTCCACTCACTGGGCAAGGAATTCGACGTGATCGACCCGACCCGGGCGCGCGTTCTTCTGGTGGAGGGTGCTCCGCATGTGCTGCCCGTTTATCCGGAGGACCTTTCCGACAGCGCCCGACGTCAGCTGGAGACGCTCGGCGTGGAGGTGCTGACAGGGACCATGGTCAGCGAGATCGACGAGGGGGGAGTAACCCTCAGCGACGGCCGACGGATCGAGTCCGGACTGGTGCTGTGGGCGGCCGGTGTCCAGGCGTCGAAGCTTGGGGACATACTCGGGGTAGAGACGGACAGAACCGGTCGTGTGCATGTGGAGGGCGATATGTCGGTCCCAGGGCACCGGGAGGTGTTCGTCGTCGGTGACCTCGCCACGGTCCCCGGTGTCCCTGGTGTCGCCCCGGCCGCGATGCAGATGGGCAGGCACGCTGGTCGCATGATCGAGGCCGACCTCCGCATGAGATCGAGATTCCCATTCCACTACCGGAACAAGGGCGCTCTGGCCACCATCGGGCGGGCGAGGGCGGTCGCGGATTTCGGTCAGGTCAGGTTCGGCGGGTTCCTGGCCTGGGTGGCGTGGCTGGCCATCCACATCTTCTATCTGATCGGCTTCCGCAACCGAGTCCTGGTGCTGATCTCATGGGCGTGGAGTTATCTGACCTTTCGCCGAGGGGCAAGGATCATTACCGGCGTGCCGCGACTACCAGAGAAGGGGGAGCCGTGAGTCAGAACGATCGTAAGCCGTATGAGGACCGCCTGCGTGAGAAGCACCCCGACAAGCTCTGGTGGGAGAATTGGCGGGAGAACAAGTGGTTGTTCTTCTGGATCGGCCTGGCCATCGTCACGATGATCGTGGTTGGATTCGCCGTCGGTTGATCTAGTGCGGGTGAGAGGATTTGAACCTCCACGGGCTTTCGCCCACAGGGACCTAAACCCATTCGCGGGGCCATATAGCTCTGGTCGATGACGAGGCCGTCCTGGAAGGCGACCCCGACCTCACCGCGGAACGCCGAACACGGCTCCGCATTCAGATCTCTGCGGAGCTTCGTCTCTTGGAGTCGAGCCTTGGTCTCAGCCCAGCGGCACGGGTTCGACTGAGGGTCGAGATTGTGCGGCCGTCCCGAAGCTTGGCGGCGCACCTGGGCATCGTTCCTCTCCCGCGCCCGCCATTGCTGCCCCTTCCGCGGACGATCGGCCGACACTCGATCATCTCCTCTCCTCGGCGTGAGGCGGGGATAAGAGACCAGCGAACCTCCGTGCCATGTGTGGTCGCTGTCACAAGGCCAAGACGCTCGATGAGTCCCAGCTGGGACGACAGATGGCAAGATGGCACCGCCGGAGCGAGCGGAGCTGATCGAGGCGTTCTGGTGGCATGGCGGTAGCTACGCAATTTCGAGCATCTGTGTTCCTCCAGTCTGCAGGAAACTCTTTCCCCGCATGCAAGCGTCTGATAGGGATGGGATCGCCGCGATCCAACAAGATGGTCCGCACTCTCGCTTGCCTTTCGTTGGTTGCGGTCATTGCCTGCGATTCCGGGGCAAGGAATGCCCCCATCACAGAAATGGAGACTGATCCCGCGAGCATGCCCGAAACGTCTGTGGAGGAGAGCGTTCCAGACCTGACTCCAGAAGCCGCTGCGCAGCTTCGCGCCCGTGCCTTCGTGATTGGGTGCGAGGACATCGCTTGCGAGGGGCAGCCGATATTCGCCTCGGACATCATCCCGCAGGAGGTGCGCACTCACATCCGGAACTTGCTGGCGTCGGAGGTGAGGTATCTAACCGACGAGGAAGCCGACGAGATCATGGGCCCCCCCAACGCAGGGATTCAGCCGGGCGCAGGAGCTTGGATCGGCGTTGAAGAGGTCGCGGGGACGGAGCGACCAGACGTCGTCAGCGTGATGACCTACGTCGATGGCCCGGGACGCCACATGGGAACTCAGACTCTGTTCGAATGGAACGGAGAGGCGTGGGTCCACGTCGCGGCTGATGAAGTCGGAGTGACCGTTGTTACGGCAGTTCCATAGTGCCCGGCAGGACCCAGAACCCCGCATAACGCAAAATCAGGCCTTGCGCCTAACGGGGACGCCCGGTCGCCACTGAGGCCCCTTGTCAAGATGGTGCGGGTGAGAGGATTTGAACCTCCACGGGCTTTCGCCCACAGGGACCTAAACCCTGCGCGTCTGCCAAGTTTCGCCACACCCGCGTGTGGGGCGTCATCCCGCAGATCTTGGGAAAGTCGCGGGATTCGGTAGGCCGCGCGGGACTCGAACCCGCAACCCTCCGGTTAAGAGCCGGATGCTCTAGCCAATTGAGCTAGCGGCCCGACAGGATTCTAGTTTCGGAATGACGCTCTTACGAAGTCGACCCATGCCATCGTTGTAATGAAGGCATCAGTGCTTCGCTTCATCGTGACTCGGGAGACTCCGGAAGGAAGGTGGTTCTTCCGATGCCCGGTCCCATCGGGCTTGATGAAAGTCTTGGTGAATCGCGCAGAATCGATTCCTAATTCGGCGGACCAGAAACTCTTAGCCGCCTGCTCGTCGTTATCGAAATGCAGGTTGATCGCAGCGCCAAAGATCGCGTCAGACCGTAAGAAAATGCGAGCCCAGGATATGAAAAGACGAAGGGCTTCGGGTTCGGAGTGGGCCAGTTCGAGTCGTCTCGAAGACTTTGTCCCTTCGGCCCAGTAGAGGGAAACGCCCATTGCCCAGAAGGGGTCGTCCTGAAGGTGAAGGGCTTCGAGTCGTGCTTGAGCCCGATCAAGTCGGTCTCTCGATGACGTTTCCGTTGGGTGTCCCTCGGAATTCCGGAGATCGGTGGACGTCTCGACTTGATCGCCGCCCACTGCTCCTGGGTCAGCCTGACATCGCGAAACCAGGTGGCCAGAGTGGAATTCTTGACCGGGATCAGATCCATGATCTCGCCGTAGGAGAGCCCGAGGCGTCGAACGTCCTTCCCCAGCTCCGAGCGCTCCCATCTCGACAGTCCGTCCCACTCTTCGATCCGGGCCCGAAATTCGGTCCCCAGCTCCATGGGTCGACCATATGAGTGAGGTGGGACAGGAATCGGGACGCAAGTACGCTGACCCGATCACGGGCTGTGGCGCAGCTTGGTAGCGCGCTTGCTTTGGGAGCAAGAGGCCGTCGGTTCGAATCCGACCAGCCCGACCGGGGCTTTACAATGACGTGTCCCGCGGGTGTAGCTCAATGGTAGAGCTCCAGCCTTCCAAGCTGGCGGTGAGGGTTCGATTCCCTTCACCCGCTCGAATGGGTCGCCCTCCGGGGCTTGCCCCTGTAGCTCAATCGGATAGAGCAGCGGACTTCTAATCCGCAGGTTGGGGGTTCGAGTCCTCCCGGGGGCGCGAAGGTAAGACCCATTCGAGACATGGTGGCCGTAGCTCAGTCCGGTTAGAGCACCTGGTTGTGGTCCAGGAAGTCGCGGGTTCGAATCCCGTCGGTCACCCCAGGGGAAGGGCGCAGGGATGCGCCCTTCTTCATGACAACCAGGAAGACAAATGACAACAACAGTCACAGAGACAGGCCCGTTCGAGCGTCTGGTCACCTTTCGACTGACCGACGACCAGATCACCGCCGGCAAGGCCGCGACCGCTCGGAAGCTGTCCCAGGACATGAAGTTGAAGGGCTTTCGGCCGGGCAAGGCGCCGTTGCCCGTGATCGAAGCCGCCGTAGGCCCGGCCCGATTGCGAAGCGAAGTGATAGATGACCTCGTTCCGCCGGCGTTGAGCGAGATACTCAACGACGAGGAGTTGCGACCGGCGGTCACCCCGCAACTCGAAGCACTGAACGACGTCGACGGCGGCGTAGAGGTCGAGATCAAGGTGACTCTGTGGCCCGAAATCGACCTACCCAATTATCGGGACCGGGAAGTCGAAGTGACCTCACCCGTGGTCACACCCGAAGAGCTCGACACCCAGGTCGAGCGCATGCTCGAGCAGTTCGCCACCGTGGAGGAAGCAAACCGGCCTGCGGCGTCCGGTGATTTCGTTTCTCTAGACGTCAAGGCGACCAAGGATGGCGATCCTGTGGAGGGGGCTAATGCCGCAGATCTCCTCTATGAGGTCGGGTCGGGTCTGTTCGTCGAGGGAATCGATGAGCTCCTCGAAGGTGCGGTGCCTGGGACCGTTCTCAACTTCGAGGCGCCGTTGCCCGTCGGTTTCGGCGACCGTGCCGGGGAGCAGGTCGGCTTCGAGGTGATCGTCAACGAGGTGAAGGAGCGGATCCTGCCCGAGCTCGACGACGCATGGGTCGACGAGAACACCGAGTTCGAGACGGTCGAAGAGCTGAAGGCAGAGCTGGCGGAGCGCCTCGCCGAGGCAAAGTTGCAGTCTGTCTCACGTCAATACGCCGAGAGGGCACTCAGCACTCTCGTCGCTCAGGTGGACATCCAGCTGCCGGAGGGGTTGGTCCGGTCGGAGATGGACGACCACCTCCATCGGTTTGTCCATCGTTTGGAGGAGAGCGAGCTGACCCTCGACGACTACTTCCAGGCTTCGGGAATCGATCAGGAGCTGTTCCTCGACGACCTCCGCCAACAGGCAGAAATGTCCATACGGAACCAGCTGGTTCTCGAGGCTGTAGCCAAGGATGCGGAGATCGATGTCACTCCTGAAGATGTCTCAGCCGTGATCCAGAACGCGGCGGCTCGTTCCGGCGACCCGGTCGCCTATCTGCAGGCCTTCCGCCAAAGCGGCCGGGAATTGGCGGTGGCCGGTGATATTCTCAGAAACAGGGCGTTGGACGCCATCCTCTCGGCAGCGAATCCGGTCGACGAAGACGGCAACCCGATCGATTTGAAAATGAATGTGACGGAAGTCGAGGCCGAGATCGTTGAGGCTGAGATCGTCGAGGCCGAGCCGGTCGGGGACATCCCGTCGGGCGAGGTTCCAATCGGCGAAGTGGTTGCGACAGCGGCGGAGGAAGAAGAATGAACGACCAGTTCCAGAACTATGTGATCCCCACGGTCTTCGAACAGACGAGTCGGGGCGAGCGCTACTTCGACATCTACAGCCGGCTCCTCAAGGACCGGATCATCTTCCTTGGGACCCCGATCGACGACACCATCGCCAATCTGATCATGGCCCAGCTCCTCCACCTCGAGTCAGAGGACCCGGACAAGGACATCTTCCTCTACATCAACTCACCGGGAGGTTCGATCACCTCCTTGTTCGCCATTTACGACACGATGCAGTACATCAAGCCGGACGTGAACACGGTGTGCATGGGCATGGCCGCCTCGGCAGCTGCGGTCATCCTCGCTGGTGGTGCCAAGGACAAGCGATACGCCCTGCCCCACGCGCGGGTCATGCTCCATCAGCCCCATGGGGGTGCTCAGGGCCAGGCCTCCGACATCGAGATCCAGGCCAGGCTCATCGTCCAGATGCGGGAATCGTTGAACCAGATCCTCGCGGAGCACACCGGTCAGACCTACGAGAAGATCGCGACAGACACAGAGCGTGACTACTGGATGCTGGCCGCCGAGGCCAAGGAATACGGGTGTATCGACGGAATTCTCACCCGTCGGGAGCTTGCGGCGGTAGCCTCCACCTGAGGAGGTTCAAAACTCGATGGCACGACTCGGTGACGGCGGTGAGCTGCTCAAGTGCAG
>JARDZU010000136.1 GCA_029240695.1 Acidimicrobiia bacterium
GAGCTCGTGGCGCAGGACTTCACCATGAACGCCCTGCTCAACAACGAGATCGATGCCGCCGAGGCAATGATCTACAACGAGTACGCCCAGGTCCTGGAGGCGGTCAACCCGGAGACCGGAGAGCTCTACCAGCCTGAGGACCTCAGCGTCATCGACTACAACGACGAGTCCGTTGCCACGGCGATGCTCCAGGACGGGCTGTGGGTCACCTCTGATTGGATTGCCGAGGAGGGCAACGAGGACATTGCGACCCGGTTCCTCACGGCAACCTTCCAGGGTTGGATTCATTGCCTGGAGGCCTTTGATGAATGTGTCGACGTCGTGCTTGCCAACGGCTCAACACTGGGAGCGAGTCATCAGCAATGGCAGCTCAACGAGATCCTCGGTCTCATCTTCCCGGCCACCAACGGAATCGGGGTCATGAACGAAGACTTGTGGGATCAGACCCTGGCCATCGCCACCGAGCAGATCGCCGAGCTCCAAGGAGTGGAGATCCCCGACGACGTCTATCGGACCGATCTCGCCCAGGCGGCGGTCGATGCCCTCGGCGATGCGGACGTCTCAGGTTCGAGCTTCGAGAGACGCGAGATCGAGTTGCAAGAAGGGGGCAGCTAGCCGACTGCGTCGGCTAGCTGCGTAGTAGGTCCTAAGTAATAGGTGGTAGGTGCCTCTTGCCATACCACCTATTACCTACCACCTACGACCTAGCTAGTTTTGTCTCCCAAGGAGGTTTCATCCATGCCCAACATCGTCAGGGCCGCCATCGTCCAGACCGAGTGGACCGGCGACAAGGACACGATGATCAAGAAGAACGCCGACTACGCCCGCGACGCGGCGAAGCAAGGCGCCAAGGTCATGTGTTTTCAGGAGCTCTTCTACGGCCCGTACTTCTGCCAAGTGCAGGAGAACGAGCACTTCGAGTACGCCGAGCCGATCCCGGACGGGCCCACCACCCAGCTGATGCAGGACCTCGCCAAGGAGACCGGAATGGTCCTGGTGGTGCCCATCTTCGAGTTGGAGCAGGAGGGCTTCTACTACAACACGGCGGCCGTCATCGACGCCGACGGCACATATCTGGGCAAGTACCGCAAGACCCACATCCCCCACGTGAAGGGCTTCTTCGAGAAGTTCTATTTCCGGCCGGGCAATACCGGCTATCCAGTTTTCGACACCGCGGTGGGCCGCATCGGTGTCTATATCTGTTACGACCGGCATTTCCCGGAGGGATGGCGCGCCCTGGGCCTGAACGGGGCCAAGATCGTTTTCAACCCTTCCGCCACCAGCCGCGGGCTGTCGATGTATCTGTGGAATCTGGAGCAGCCAGCCTCTGCCGTCGCAAACGAGTATTTCGTCGGCGCCATCAACCGGGTCGGACAGGAGCCATTCGGCGACAACGACTTCTACGGGTCCTCCTACTTTGTCGACCCGAGGGGTCAGATCATCGGCGAGTCGGCCTCGGACACCGAAGAGGAGTTGGTGATCCGCGACTTGGACCTCGACATGATCGAGGAGGTGCGTCAGCAGTGGGCTTTCTATCGGGACCGGCGCCCGGATGCTTATGGAGACCTGGTTGCACCCTAGTGGCCCGTCACACTATTTACGCGACACACCACTAGAGGAGGGGTGATGGGACGGACCGTTATCAAGGCAGGGACGGTCGTCACCGCGACCGAGACGATGGGCGCTGATGTCCTGGTCGACGGGGAGAAGGTGGTCGCCCTGGCCGCACCAGGCTCACACGACTGGGAATCAGGCGCCGAGAGGGTGATCGATGCCTCGGGCAAATACGTGCTCCCGGGAGGGATCGACGTCCACACGCACATGGAGCTTCCCTTCGGTGGGACCTTCGCCTCGGACAATTTCGAGACCGGGACCCGGGCCGCGGCCTGGGGCGGAACGACCACGATCATCGACTTCGCCGTCCAGACCAAGGGCGGCTCCGCCATGGAGGGTTACGAGTCCTGGCGGGAAAAGGCCGATGGCAACGTGGCCATCGATTATGGGCTCCACATGATCACCGGAGACATCAACGAGCAGACTCTCAAAGAGATGGACGTGCTGGTGGACGAGGGCGTGACCTCGTTCAAGCTGTTCATGGCCTACCCAGGGGTCTTCTACTCCGACGACGGTGAGATCCTCCTCGCTATGCAGAAGGCGGCGGAGAACGGGTCAACAATCTGCATGCATGCCGAGAATGGGATCGCCATCGACGTCTACGTCGAGCAGGCGTTGAAACGGGGCCAGACCGACCCGCTCTACCACGGGCTCGTGCGCAAGGCACTCCTCGAGGGAGAAGCGGCTCATCGGGCCATCGTTCTCGCCGAACTCACTGGTGCTCCGCTCTACATCGTCCACACGTCGGCCAAAGAGGCGGTGAACGAGGTCATACAGGCTCGGGATCGCGGTCTCAACGTGTTCGCCGAGACCTGCCCCCAATACCTCTTCTTCGATCTCGACGATCTGGGAAACGGATTCGAGGGAGCCAAGTACGTCTGCTCACCACCGATGCGAGACCGGGCCGCGGGTCATCAGGACGCCCTATGGCAAGGGCTGCGGACCAACGATCTCCAGGTGGTCTCCACCGACCACTGCCCGTTCTGCTTCAACGATCATCCAGAGTTGGGTCGGCAGAAGCGACTCGGCGACGAAGACTTCTCCAAGATCCCCAACGGCATGCCCGGCGTCGAGCCCCGGATGGAAGTGCTCTTCGACGGTGGCGTCAACCAGGGACTAATAGGTGTCAACCGGTTCGTGGAGATCACGGCGACGACCCCGGCCAAGATGTTCGGGTTGCACCCGCAGAAGGGGACGATCGCCGTGGGGTCCGACGCCGACATCGTGATCTTCGATCCCAACGAGAAGCACGTCATCTCGGTGGACAACCAGCACATGCGGGTCGACTACTCGGCCTACGAGGGCCTCGAGGTCACCGGAAAGGTCAAATGCGTGCTCACCCGGGGTCGGATCATCGTCGAGAATGGTGAATACCTGGGAAATCCAGGGGATGGCCGGTACCTCAAGCGGGACACCAATCAGTATCTGATCTGAGGCCTAGGCCGTAATTTCCAGCGCGGGTACCGGTGTGACCTTGGTCCTGGTGGCTAGCCGGGCGAATGCGGCGAGAGTCATGTTGACCCCGGCGTGAACCGCCACCGGGACCCAGATCGATCCGGTCTCGATGCGGAGCCAGACCAGGAAGGCTCCCGCGGCGGTCGTTGCGGCCACGGTGATAGCGACGTGGACGAAACGGGCCATGCTGCGTCTTTCGTTGGCGTGAGCTTGATCGAGCCCGGGGCCGATGTGCCAGAGCCCGAATAACAAGGCGCCTCCCCAGAGAGCCATCGGTTCGGGATAGACGGCGATGAGGGCCGCATGGAGAACCCCACGAAACACAGCCTCTTCGATGACGACGGTGATGAGGGGGATCCTGACCAGGATGTGGGCGGCGGCGGTCCGACTGGACATCGCCCCCATCCGGGGGTCGGCGAGATGGCCCCGCAGCTGAGGCCGGCTCATCATCACTACTCCGACCGTGCACATCGCAACCAGGGTCGCCGATCCCCAGGACGCGAGGAGCCCGCCGTCGGGGCCGGCGAGACCAATCGCCGTTGGGCCGAACCAGACCGCGGCGACCACGACTACCGCCGCCCCCACCGAGCTGGTGGCGAGCGGCGCCCAGGTCGGACGGAAGCGAATTGGCAGCAGCAGGTAGACGATTGTCTGGAACGCGACCGCGTAGATGATCAGTGGGATGGCGGTGGCGAGTAGTGACATGATTCGGGGCGACCCGGGCAAGAGCGAGCTGGTCTGCCGCTCACGATGCCAGGGTATCGGTTTAAAGGGTGTAAAGGAACAGACCCAAATGTCGGTTCCGCCATCTAGGTGGCGCCGAATGTGTCGCAGCTACTCGGAGAGCCGGAGGTGAATCCCTGGTTCAGCCACTGATAACGCTGCTCCGAGCTTCCATGGGTCCACGACTCCGGGTTCACCTGTCCGGTGGTCTGCCGCTGGATCGCGTCGTCACCGACCGCAGCCGCCGCATTCAAGGCTTCCTGGAGGTCGCCCGATTCGAGGAGGGCGGCCGATTCCCCTGATTTCAAGGTGGAGAGCCAGACACCGGCAAAGCAGTCGGCCTGGAGCTCCAGGGCGACACTCGCTTCATTGGTGCCCGCGCTTTGGACCTGCTCGGTAATGCCCAGCTGATGCTGAACATGGTGGCCGACCTCGTGGGCGAGGATGTAGGCCTGGGCCGTGTCACCAGCTGCGCCAAACCGGCGCTGCAGTTCGGCCAGGAAGTCCAGGTCGGTGTAGACCAGCTCGTCGATTGGGCAGTAGTGAGGCCCCGACTGTGCCTGCGCCCCGCCACACTCCGACTGGGTGAAACCGTTGAACAGAACCAGGTTCGTGGGTCTGTAATCGAGTCCGGACTCCTCGAAGACGCCTACCCACATCCCCTGAGTGTCCTGCAGGACTTCCTCGAGGAACGCAGCTAGATCGGTCTCTGGATCGACCGACGGGTCGAGTGTGTTTCCCGTTTCCTGCTGCACCCCACCTGCCGGTTGCAGAACTTCGGTGAGACCGCTCAGATCGTTTCCACCACCGAAAAGAGTGAGGAGCAAGACGATGATGATGCCCACGGCACCCCCGCCGACACCAAGCGTTCCCATGCCTGGCCGGTAGCCCCCACCAGCCCCACGGCGATCGATCACCTGGCCGGGGCCGGTGGCTTCTCTCTTGAACTTGACCACGTCGCCCACTTACCCAGGAACATGCCGGCCCAACCATCGCGGCCGTGACAGGAGACAGGAGGGGCTCGGTCGTATCGCCCATCCCGGTGTAGATTCGCCCGATGAGGCAGATCCAGCACTGGATTGACGGCCAGCTGACCGGGGGGACAAGCGGACGGGTCGGTGAGGTGTTCAACCCGGCTACCGGCGAGCAGACCGGAGAGGTGGAGCTGGGCTCGGCGGGAGACGTGGATCGCGCCGTGCAGAGTGCTCGCAGTGCCTTCGAGACCTGGCGGTTCTCCTCCCTCACGCAGCGTCAGAACATCATGTTCGCCTTCCGCGAGCTCGTCGCTGGGCGAAAGATGGATTTTGCAAAACTCCTCACGGCGGAGCACGGGAAGACCATCGATGACGCACTTGGAGAGG
Source organism: Acidimicrobiia bacterium (assembly GCA_029240695.1). GTDB lineage: Bacteria > Actinomycetota > Acidimicrobiia > Spongiisociales > ZC4RG35 > JARDZU01. The sequence goes on from JARDZU010000136.1 coordinate 5,154, forward strand.
TGCAACGTGGCTTGGAGGTGGTCGAGTTCGCCTGCAACATCGCCCACCTCCTCAAGGGAGATTTCTCAGAACAGGTCTCTACCGGGGTCGACACATACACGATTCGCCAACCGCTCGGTGTCGTCGCCGGTATCACGCCGTTCAACTTCCCGGCGATGGTCCCGATGTGGATGTATCCCATTGCCATCGCCTGCGGCAACACTTTCGTGCTCAAGCCCTCGGAAAAGGACCCTTCGTGCTCCCTCTTCGCCGCCGAGTTGCTCGCCGAGGCAGGGCTCCCCGAGGGCGTGTTCAACGTGGTCAACGGGGACAAGGAGGCGGTCGACGCCCTCCTCACCCACCCGTTGGTGGCCGCCGTCTCGTTCGTCGGCTCGACCCCGATCGCCCGGTACATCTATGAGACGGGGACGAGCCACGGCAAGCGGGTACAGGCGCTGGGGGGCGCCAAGAACCACATGATCGTCCTACCGGACGCCGACATGGACCTTGCGGCGGACGCCGCGGTCTCGGCGGGCTACGGCTCGGCCGGTGAGCGGTGTATGGCGATCTCGGCAGTGGTGGCGGTGGGTGACGCCGGCGACTCACTGATAGACGGGGTCAGGACACGCATCGAGAAGTTGAAGGTAGGCCCGGGCCACGAAACCGGAGTCGAGATGGGCCCCCTCGTGACGAGACAACACCTGGAGAAGGTCAGGGGATACGTCGATGCCGGTGAGAAGGCGGGCGCCCTGCTTGTTGCCGATGGCAGGGATCTGGTCGTCGAAGGTCACGAGAAGGGCTTCTTCCTCGGCCCAACCTTGTTCGACAACGTGACTACGGAGATGTCGATCTACACCGACGAGATCTTCGGCCCAGTTCTCTCCACGGTCCGGATGGAGCACTTCGAAGAGGCCATCCGGCTCATCAACGAGAACCCGTACGGGAACGGAACCGCAGTGTTCACCAATGATGGCGGGGCGGCTCGCAAGTTCCAGTCCGAGATCGAGGTAGGGATGGTCGGGATCAATGTCCCCATCCCGGTGCCGCTCTCCTTCTACAGCTTCGGTGGTTGGAAGCACTCCATCTTCGGCAGCCATGCCATCTATGGCCCGGAAGGCGTGCACTTCTACAGCAGGCAGAAGGTGGTGATCTCTCGCTGGGCTGACCCGATCCATCGGGGTGTGGATCTCGGGTTTCCCACCCACGGGTGAGACGCCGTCCGCATCAGGCCTGGCCTTTGCTCGCCGTTGCGGCCCTCATAGCGGCGTCATGCGGGGAAACAACGACGGGCGAGACGACGACATCATCCTCGGCCGTCACCACGGTGACCACCGTCGACACAACCATCCCGTCGACCACCGCGCCACCTGCGGAGCAGCCTGTCGCGCCAGCAGATCTCGTCGGTCGCTGGGAGAGTGAGGCCAATTCCATCATCTTCGACGAGGGCGGCTCGTACGAGCTCTTCGAGCTCGATGCCGATGCCACCGAATCGCCCACGGGTGTGATCGGTTTTGTCGCCCTCCAGGACGGCCAGCTCATATTCGCCACCAGCGCCAACCCCAATCCCTGCCCTGGCGAGACCGGTGTCTATGACGGTGCGCTCGTCGGCGAGATCCTCCATCTGTCGGTGGTTGAAGACCCGTGCGCATTTCGGGAGGAGGCCTTCGCCGCTCCGTTCTCCCCGGACTCACCGACGACCACTACCGGACCGGACGCCGTTATCTCAGACCTGTCCGGCAGTTGGGAGAACGAGAGATCGGTTCTGAGGGTCAATGATGCGGGGGACTACGTCGTCCTCGGTCCGGATGCCGACCCCGACCAGCCGCTCACAGGGGGCTTCGTGGCGAGAGAGGAAGGCAATTTCATATTCGTCTCGGGTGTCGCCGGCGAGTGTCCCGGGCAGACCGGCGTCTACAGCGCGGAGTTCGAGGATGACTTGCTCACGCTCACCGTGGTCGATGACCCATGCGCGGCACGGGTCGCTTGGTTCGAGCCGGTATACACGTCGGCAATCGGCTAGCCGGGAGGCCCGGCGATCAGATCGCGGGTCAGCAGATCGTCGTCCGTCTCCCTTCTGACCACGAGGCGGGCGTTTCCGCCCTCGACGAATACCACCGCGGGACGTCGGGCCATGTTGTAGTTGGATCCCATCGAATGCCCGTAGGCCCCGGTCACCGGGGTGGCGAGCAGGTCGCCAACCTCGACATCTTCGGGGATGTGGGCGGTCCATGCCAGCACATCTCCCGACTCGCAGTGCTTCCCCACGAGCCGGATGGTCCGGGTGCGGTCGGCGTTGGTCGACAACGGGGCGAACACCTCGTACCCGCTGCCGTAGAGCACCGGACGCGGGTTGTCACTCATCCCACCATCGACCGAGACATAGGTCCTGACACCCGGAATCTCCTTGATGGTCCCGACTGTGTAGACGGTCAGCGCCGCCTGAGCGACGATGGCCCTCCCCGGCTCGGCCATGATTCGCGCTTGTACGCCGGAAGCGGTGGCGGCATCGATCACGGCCTTGCCCCATTCCGGGATCGTTGGTGCCGTCTCACCCTCCACATAGGCCACGCCCAGGCCGCCGCCGATCGATAGCTCTTCGATGTCGAGCGGCGCGGCGAAACGGGCGATGACCTCGATCGCCCTCTCGAAGGAGGCAACGTCGAAGACCTGGCTCCCTACGTGGGCATGAATGCCGATCAGGTCCATTGCAGAAGAGTCGCGGGCCCGCTCCACCGCTGTCACCGCCGCCCCCCCTTCAGTGGTGATCCCGAACTTGGAGTCCGCGGCACCGGTCCGGAGGTACTCGTGGGTATGGGCGTCGATGCCGGGATTGATCCGGATGAGGACCGTTGGAGCCGGCGCTCCGGCGGCGACCAGCGTC
>JARDZU010000137.1 GCA_029240695.1 Acidimicrobiia bacterium
CCGGTGGATAGAGACCGCTCACTGCCAGATTGTTGAACGCCTTGGTCTCGTTCAATCCGCTGAAGGTGGGCTCGTCGATGCCGGCCACGAAGAGCTGAGGGTCGAAATCAGGGAAAGAAGCCAGAGCAAGGACATCGAAGGTGTCGACGTCGAGGACGACCGCAGCGGCCCTCTGGGTCTCGTTGAAGACCTCCTCCCCGTCAGCTCTCTCCTCCTCCTTGACGTCATTGGACAGAGCCACGCCACTCTCGAGGGCGAGCTCGACCTGCTCCTGAAGTGCGAGGTCGAGATTCAGAACGATCGAGCTGCCCGTGACCGGGTCCACCGGTGCGCGTTGTTCGATTATCTCGCCCCGCCTCACCCGATACTCAACCGAGCCTCCGATGCCCTGGAGCACCTCGTCGTAGACCCGCTCCACGCCTAGCTTGCCGATGCGGACGTCGCGATCCAGGTCCTGGCGTTCGTCCAAATCAGCTTGTTCGGGCAGACCGAGGTGACCGATGACATGTGCCATGGTGGGCCCGGTCAGGTACACCCGTTCCGGGACCTTCACTACCTCGACCCCGGGAAGCTCGTCGAGCGACTCGTTGATCGCATATGCCGTCTCGTTCGAGACCGTGCTCACCTGGAAGCGGCCGTTTATCCCGGCCTCCTCGTACATGGCGGCCAGTTCGACTGGGTCGACCCCGACGATTGAGGCCAGCTCCTGAATCAGGGCATCCTTCTGCTCGGGCTGGACGAACGTCCGGTCGATCAGGATTGCCGGCACCATTCGGCTGGTAGCAAGGAGGGTCCCGTTTCGGTCGTAGATGTCGCCACGTGCCGCATACGTGGTCTTGCCCACCCAGGTCGCCTCTTCGGCGGCTCGGGCGATCTGAGGCCCCTCGGCCACCTGGATGAACCAGAGCCTGAGCCCGACCACCGAAAACATCGCGGTGAAGATGACCCCCAGCGTCGTGAGTCTCAGCGCGAACTTCATGGGTATCGAAGAGCGGTCCGGTCGCGGTCGACCAATCGTACGAATGTTGGTGCCAGAAGGGCGGCAACGGCGACATTGGCCAGTGGAACGAGGATCATGACGCTAACCGCACCCTCTCCGAGCAGGGCCGCCTGCCCGAAGAGCGTCCCGATGAGGAGAATGAGGACGACCCCGAGAAGAGTGAGCAACCCGGCCCACAAGGCGACCGTCACCCGCCCCAGCTCGGCTCTCTCCTTCGTTCGGATGGCGATGAAGGCCACAGTGGTGTAAACGACCGCGCGGAGGCCGATGAGCGATGCCCCCAGCAGGTCCATGATCAGGCCGGAGAGAAAGGCGACGCCGAGGACGGCCTCTGTCCGGACCCTCGTCAAGGCGAGCAGGATCCCGATCAACATCACCAGGTCGGGAGTGACGACCCTCAACCTCCCGAACAGGGTGGTCTGGATCACGACGGCGATCACGACCGTTAGGCCGATTACCAGCGCGGTGCGGCCTCTCATCAACCATCGTCCTCGGGGGTGGTAGTGGTGGTGGTCGCGTCTTCAGCGATGGTCGTGTCGGTTGTCTCGGGAATCGTGTCATCGGTAGCAGCCGACACGGGATCAGGGGGCCATGCCAGTACGACGACGAATCGAAGGGCCTCCGGATCCACGAACGGCCGCACGCTCGTCGTCAGCGAGGTGGACTCGGGGGAGGCATCCTCGATCACCTCGCCGACGGGGAGACCCGCCGGGTAGTCGGTGCTTGCGGCCGAGGTGAGGACCCGGTCACCTGCCAGCACCGGCTCACGGGCATCGAAGACGTCGAGGTCCATCTCCAGCCCCAGATCCGACGAGAAGGGCCTCGTGACCAGCGTCCCGGTCTGCGAGCCGACGAGCACAGTCAGGCCATCCCGGCTCGCCGTGATGGGAAGGACGGTCGCGCTCCCGGAACTTGCGCTCTTGACGGTTCCTATCACGTAGCCATTGGTGTCGATGACCGGTTGGCCTACGAGCACACCATTGGCGATGCCCTTGTCGATGATGAGGGCAGCGTCGACCGATCCAATGACATTGGCGACGGTTTGACCCAGCTCCGCTCCGTCGGTTTCCAGGTCGTAGATCTGCTCGAGCAAATCCAGTTTCGCAAGATCGTCCTGGACGGCGACGAGCGAGGCCTGCGATTCGGCAAGCTGGGCCGAAAGGGCGGCGTTCTGCTCCCTCAGCGAAGCGACGTTGGAGAGGCTGTCGAGGGCATTGGCGATGGGTGTGACGGCGAAAGCGGCGATGCGTTGCATCGGTGACACGATCGCCTGTGTCCCGCTCCGCAGCACGCCCACCACCCCCCCACCTTCCAACCTGACGTCGAACGTCATGAGCAGCACACCGATGACCAGGAGGCTGATGAAGGTGGGGAGGGCTCGGTCGGATTGCTTCGAAGTCAGCATGAGTCAAGACGGGTCGAGGTAGTCATGGCCGAGACGACGACACGAGCACCTCTTGCAATGTGTCGAACTCTTCCAGACACTTCCCCGAGCCGAGCACCACCGACTGCAGCGGATTGGCCGCAGTGACGATGGGCATCCCCGTCTCATGGGCCAGACGATGGTCCAACCCAACCAGCAGCGCTCCTCCCCCGGTGAGCACGATCCCACGCTCGACGATGTCGGCAGCCAGTTCCGGCGGCGTCTTGTCGAGGGTGAATTTCACGGCATCGACGACCGCTTGAGTCGGCTCCTCGATGGCCTCCCTGATCTCGGGGCTGGAGAGAAGGATCGTCTTTGGCAGACCGGTGACCAGGTCGCGCCCGCGCACCTCGGCGGACGGCTCATCGACATACGGCCATGCCGATCCGACCGCGAGCTTGAGCTGCTCCGCCGTTCGTTCACCGATGAGGACGTTGTATTCCTTCTTGACCCAGTCGATGATTGCGGTGTCCAGTTCGTCGCCGCCGACCCTGATCGAGCGGGACACGACGATGCCACCGAGAGAGATGACGGCCACCTCGGTCGTGCCACCGCCGATATCCACGACCATCGACCCGGCCGGCTCGGCGATGGGAAGCCCCGACCCGATGGCGGCAGCCATTGGCTCTTCGATGGTGTATGCACGCCGTGCCCCGGCGTGATAGGCCGCCTCCTCGACAGCCCTTCGCTCTACCGGCGTTATCCCGGACGGCACGCAGACCACGATCCGGGGACGGGCCCACTTCCTGCGATGGACCTTCTGGATGAAATAGCGCAGCATCTTCTCGGTGACGTCGAAGTCGGCAATGACCCCATCCCGAAGTGGTCGAATAGCTGTGATGTGGGCCGGAGTGCGCCCGATCATCCTTTTCGCCTCCATGCCGACCGCCAGAGCCCGGCCGTTCTGGGCGTTGATGGCGACCACCGAAGGCTCGTTGAGCACGATGCCACCGCCCCGCACGTAGACCAGCGTGTTGGCAGTTCCGAGATCGATGGCCATGTCCTGGCCAGCGAATGAAAAAAGCGTTTCAGCCATGGCTGACGATGACTCCCGCGATGACTCGGGGAGTGTAGGTGTCGACCAGATCTTGTGCCAGAGCGCGTTTCGCCCTGTTTCCCTGCCCACGACGGCATCCAGGTGAGCACCAACTCAGGCGCGGACCGGGGAAGACTCCCATCGCAGACCCATCAGCCGAAGAAGATCTCCAGCTCGCGGGACGCGCTCTCCGGCCCATCGGAGCCATGGACGAGGTTGTGGGTGACGATCAGACCCAGGTCTCCTCTGATGGTTCCGGGCGCCGCCTTCTTGGGGTCGGTCGCCCCCATCAGGTCCCGGCACACCGAAATCGCCGACTCCCCCGACCACTCCATCGCGACGACCGGTCCGGAGGTGATGAAGTCGAGCAACTCGGGGAAGAAGGGCTTCTCCACGTGCTCTTCGTAGTGACGACGCGCCAGATCTTCGTCGATGTCGAGTTTCCGGATCTTCTCCAGGGTCAGGCCCTTTCGCTCGAATCGGGCGATGACCTCCCCCACCAGGCCTCGTGCGACACCATCGGGCTTGACCATGATGAAGGTGCTTTCGATTGCCATGTCGGCGGGAGCGTACTTCAGGCTGGGTAGCAGTCAGATGAGCAGCGCCCGAGCTTCGCCCACCAGGTAGAGCGAGCCCGCCACGAGGACCGCCCCTTCGGGCCCAGCCTCGGCACGAGCCATGTCGAGGGCGATCTCCGCGTCCTCGGCCTCGATGACGGCTAGGTCGGTCAGGTCACTGATCCTCTCCGCCAGCACTGACGGTGGGACCGCCCGTTCCGACTTGGGCGCCGTGGCGATTATCCCGGCCAGCAAAGGCTCGAGGCTTTCGACCATGGCCTCCACGTTCTTGTCGCCCATGACGCCAAGTACCAATTGCCATCGGGTCGTCGGGTACTCCTCGTCGAGCGATTCGGCGAGGGCGTCCACGCCGTCCGCGTTGTGGGCTCCGTCGACCATCACCAGGGGGTGAGTGCCCAGGACCTCCATCCGACCCGGCATCGTGGCGACGGCCAGCGCATCTCGAACCGCTTCTTCGTCGAGCTTGCGTCCCAGCAGTGCCTCGGTGGCGGCCACCGCGTTCGCCAGATTCACCAGTTGATATCTTCCGTGAAGGGGAAGGAACAGGTCCTCGTACGTGTCCTCGGCGCCTCCGATGGTCACCAGCCAGCCCCTGACTCCAGGCTCGGCGTCGAGCACGGAGAAGTCCTTGCCATAGTGACGATGATGGATGCCGAGATCACGGGCGCGTGCATCGGCGACTTCCAGCGCGAGGTCCGGCAGTGGTCCACTGACCAGGGTCGAATTGGCTCCGGCAATTGCGAGTTTCTCCCCGGCGATCGTGGCCACGTCCTCGCCGAGATACTCGGTGTGCTCGATCCCGATGCTGGTGAGGACGCATACCTCGGCGTCGACGACGTTGGTCGCATCGAGACGCCCGCCCAGGCCCACTTCGAGCACCGCTGCGTTGACTGCCTGGTCGGCGAAGAAAGCAAAGGCGGCCGCCGTGGTCAGCTCGAAGTACGTGTTGGGCTCTTCGCCTGCCTTGGCCCGCAGGTCGGCGAAGCCGGCCACGTCCGAGACGGCGAGGGCGAACTCCTCCTCGGTCGCCATCCGACCGTTGATCGCAAGCCGCTCTTCCACGTTCTGGAGGTGGGGTGAGGTGTAGGTGCCGGTGCTCAGGCCGTGGGCCACCAGGAGCAGCGTGGCAAACCGTGAGGTGGATGTCTTTCCGTTGGTCCCTGCCACATGAATTATCGGGTATCCCTCGTCGGGCCGGCCCATGTCATCGAGCAGTCCGTTGATGCGCTCCAAGCCTGGCTTGATGCCATGTGCGATGTGCCCATCGAGATAGGCAAGGGCGTCGGGATAGTTCATGAAAAGCCCCGGGAGGTTAATCCCGGGGCTTTGTCTTCGACTTACGGTCGGGTCAGCACTCCTCGGCCTCATCCCGCCTGGCGCTGATCAGCATCAGGCAGCCGAGGGCGAGGACCCCAAAGGCAACGGCTGCGAGCGCGCCACCGTGGACACCTGTGAACGGAAGGACGTCCACACCATCGACTTGGTCTGGCGTCGTGGGTGGCGTGACCACCGTTCCTTCGACTTCATCCGGAATGTTCTCCGGGTCGGCACAAGCTTCGCTCGACTGCGGATACGAGACCGTGAGCACCGTGCTCGGGTTCACCTCGAAGAGAACTTCGATATCACCCCGCGCCCAGAGGAACCCGTCATCGGCCGCCACCCAGACTCCATCCTGGAGGATCCAGCCGGGCCAGTCGGGAGGGGTTTCGCTCGCCCCTGGCCACAGCACCGCTCCGCTCAGCGGCACGTCCTCGTAGACGATGTCGGCGCCAGTGGGATTGAGGAAGGTGATAGTCGCCGACTGCCCTGCCGGGTAGTCGATCGCGTACTTGAGGTACGGGATGTCGTTGAAGCACTCGGCTCCGACCGCCGCCAGATCGAGTTCCTCGGGGATGGTTGTTGGAGCGACAGTGGGCACGGTTGTCGTGGTCGTGGTGACTTTGCAGACATCGTCGTCCCCGTGATCTCCACCAGTCTGGACCGCTAGTTCCGGGCACTCCTCGGAATCACAATCCGCATCGGCACCACTATCCCCACCAGTCTGAACGGCTAACTCCGGACACTCCTCGGAATCACAATCCTCATCGTCACCATGATCCCCACCAGTCTGAACGGCTAACTCCGGACACTCCTCAGAGGGCTCACAGTCCTTGGACTCGTCCCCACGACTCTGCGTAGTGAGCTCAGGGCACTCCTCGGAATCACAATCCTCGTGATCACCCCCGCCAAAGCTCTGCACCGCCAGATCCGGACACTCCTCGGCAGGCTCACAATCCCCGTGGTCAACCCCACCAAAGCTCTGAACGGCGAGATCATCACAGTCGTCAGGCTCACAATCCTTGGACTCGTCCCCACGACTCTGCGAAGTGAGCTCAGGGCATTCCTCGGAAGGCTCACAATCCTTTGAATCCTCCCCACCAAAGCTCTGAGCGGCAAGATCATCACAATCGTCAGGCTTACATTCCTCGGGATCCGATCCAGCGCCTTGGAGATCGAGCTCGGTACAGCCCTCGCCTTGGTGATCGCTGTCTCTTTGCTGCCCGGTGGTCGCTGAGGCCGTTCCGGAGAGAACGATCGACAGCGACGAAACCAGCATCAGAGCCATGATCAATGCGACGACGAAGCGAACCCGTCGCACGCTAACCCGCATGAATCCCATCCCTTCACTGCGCGTTGGGACGAGCCGGTCTCACCATTGGCTACCCCACGACCCAGGTGACCGCATACAGGCCGCAGGATCAAGGCCTCCCTTTTTTCCCCTTATGACCGCCCGCCCAAGGCCGGTCGCCGACACCCTAACGGGCGCGGGTTACCTGTCAATGGCGTGGAGACGACCTTCCCGGGGTGCGCTAGCCCACAGAAGGGGTCGAGTGATCAGGCCGATTTCTCGGTTGGACCGTCCTCGACGCGCGCCGGCACCAGAGTGGGGTTGACCTTCTCTGCGACTACATCCCGGTCGATGACGACTCTCTCCACATCCGTGCGAGAAGGCAGGTCGTACATCGTGTTGAGAAGAACCTCTTCGAGAATGGCACGGAGGCCACGAGCCCCGGTCCCCCGCTTGATGGCTTGGGCGGCGATGGCATCGAGCGAATCGGGCGTGAAAACGAGCTCGACTTCGTCCATCTCGAACATTCGAGCGTACTGACGGGTCAGGGCGTTCTTCGGCTCGGTCAGGATCCGAATCAGAGCATCCATGTCGAGATCCTCCACGGTCGCCATCACCGGGAGACGCCCGATGAACTCGGGGATCAGGCCGTACTTCATCAAGTCCTCAGGCATGACCTGGTTGAGCAAGTCGGATGGCCGCCCATCGGCCTTGCCGCGGACCTCGGCGCCGAAGCCGACTCCACGACGCCCCACGCGGTTGGCGATGATGTCCTCGAGGCCACCGAAAGCTCCGGCACAGATGAAGAGGATGTTGGTGGTGTCGAGCTGAATGAATTCCTGATGGGGGTGCTTGCGCCCACCCTGAGGCGGGACCGAAGCCACTGTGCCCTCCAGGATCTTGAGGAGAGCTTGCTGTACCCCTTCTCCCGAAACGTCCCTCGTGATGGACGGGTTCTCGGCCTTGCGGGAGACCTTGTCGATCTCGTCGATGTAGATGATCCCCTGCTGAGCCCGGTTGACGTCGTAGTCGGCGGCCTGGAGCAACTTGAGGAGGATGTTCTCCACGTCCTCTCCGACATAGCCAGCCTCGGTGAGACTGGTGGCGTCGGCGATGGCGAATGGGACGTTGAGCTGGCGGGCGAGGGTTTGGGCGAGAAGTGTCTTGCCCGACCCG
>JARDZU010000016.1 GCA_029240695.1 Acidimicrobiia bacterium
GCGGTGAGCGCGGCACCGACCAGGTCCAGGCGATGTTTGGCCTCAGGTGGCGCATCCTGAATTCTTCGGGTGAGCATGAGGATGGCGGCCACCACCACGACCTCGCCTGCGAAGACATATCTCCAGGTCCAATTCGTCGTGACGAAGCCCCCGATCAGGGGTCCCGCCGCCACGGCGATGGCGCCGGCCGAGGCCACGAGGCCATAGGCACGGGGCCTGCCCTCGGGAGGGAAATTCGATGCGACCAGCGCGACGATCGCCGGCATGATCAGCGCCGCCCCGATGCCCTCCAGGAACGACCAACCAATGATGAGGACCGTGAGGGTGGGAGCCAGCGAAGTGGTCAGCGAGCCCGCGCCGTAGATGACGCAGCCGATCATGAATGCCCTCTTTCGACCGATCAGACTGCCGATCTTCCCGCCGGTGATCATCAGCGTTGCCATCACCAGGGTGTAGAGGGTTATGGCGGTCTGGATCCCGGTAACCGTGGTGCCTAGATCCTCGGCCACCTGGGCAATTGAGACGTTCATGACCGAGCTATCGAGGGTCATGAGAAACTGACCCGACGCCAACGTCAAGAGGACGATCCCGGCTGCGCTTTTCGTCCTGTCCGTCATCTAGTCGACTTGCCCGACGTAGGTGCAGCGTGAATCAGCGACTCGGTTCGTAGGACGGTCCTCCACAGGTTCACACTGTACGGATGCTCCGGCCGCACCTCGGTCACCTTCGAGGAAAGTCGATTAGATCGTTGCTATAAATCGTGATGTGGCAGCTGTTGGTGGCAGACAAGTCATGCTCGCAGACGAGGTCGACCGCGACCGATTGGTCGAGACCTTTCTCCAGTTGGTCTCGATCGACAGCCCGACCGGGCACGAAGAGCAGATCGGCAGAGAGCTCGAGGCGAGATTCACTGCCCTTGGTTGCACCGTATCCATGGACGACATCGGGAACTTGGTCGCCGTCCTCCCCGGCACCCGGCCAGACACCGTGTTGCTCTCGACACACATGGACACGGCGGGGACCGACACCGGGATCCGCCCGATCATCGAGGACGGGGTCATCAGGACCGATGGGACGACCATCCTCGGCGCAGATGACAAGTCCGGCATTGCTGGATGTCTCGAGCTGCTGACGATCCTCGAATCCAACTCCGAAGTGGAGCACCCAACCCTCGAGTTCGTCATCTCCGTTGGCGAGGAGAGTGGGTTGCTCGGGTCCCGCCAAATGGACCTGAGCCGTCTGAGCTCGACCTACGGATTCGTGTTCGACACCGCCGGTGCTATCGGCGCCATCACTTACTGGACGCCAACCTCGGTCTACATCACGGCGACGATTCACGGCAAGAAGGCCCACGCCGGGGTGGAGCCCGAAAAGGGCATCAACGCAGTGAAGGTGGCCGCCGAGGCGATCGCCGCGATGCCGCTGGGTCGCATCGACGAGGAGACGGTCGCCAACATCGGGACCATCACGGGTGGCGAGGCCCGCAACATCGTGCCCGGCGAGGTCACCCTCCAGGGCATGGCACGAAGCCACGATCAGGAAAAGCTCGACGTCCAGCTCGACGCCATGCGTTCCGCGCTGACCGAGGCTGCCGACCGTCATGGGGCGACCCTGGACTTCGAGGCTGAGGAGATCTACCGGACCTACCACATCGATGAATCCGAGCGCCCTTACCGCGAGGCGGCCCGGGCGATCAGGTCGATGGGACTCGAGGTGATTCCACGGAAGAGCGGCGGGGGGACAGATGGCAACTTCTTCAACGCCCACGGAATAGCCTGTGTCGCCATGGCCACCGGGATGGTCGACGAGCACGCCGCTAGCGAACACATTGCCATCGAGGACATGGTCATGGCGTGCAAAATCCTCGTGACGATCGTCACCCAGGAACCGGAATGAAGGGAGCGGCACGATGAGCGGACTCCGCCGACACGCATGGGTGGTTGCCGTGACGGCGCTCGCCTTGACGGTCGTGGCGTGCGGCAACGCACAAGAGCGGGATCTCTGCCGGCAGTACGAGGACCTCCAGGAAGCGGTGGCCGAGGTGGAGACCTTGGACCCCGCGACCGCCACCGCCGCCGACGTCGTGGCGACGGTCGATGAAGTGATCGTCCAGTTGGAGCAGTTCCAGACCGCTGCCACGGAGGGTCTGTACGAACAGTCGATCTCGAACCTGACTTTTGCCCTGACCGAGTTGAGACAGGTGGCCTTCGACCTCGGTGATGAGGGACTCGAAGTGGCGAGGCCACTCATGGAGGAATCGGTGGCCACCTCATTGACGGCGTACAACGCTCTTCAAAAACGACTCGACGTCGTCTGCGGCACGGACTGACCCGAAAGGAAATAAATGGACATCACATTCATCCTCGAAGCGGTGGTGGTCCTCGCCGCCATCGTGATGGGCACACGTGCCGGAGGAGTGGGGATCGGCGTTTGGGGTGGTCTTGGAGTCGCCGTCCTGGTCTTCGTCTTCGGCGAGGCGCCGGGAGAGCCCCCGATCTCGGCCCTGCTCATCATCCTCGCCGTGGTCACTGCGGCAGCGCTGATGCAGGTGGCCGGCGGGGTCGATTGGATGGTCAAGATCGCTGCCGGTGTCATTCAGCGTCACCCCAAGCAGATCACATTGATCGCACCGCTGACCGCGTTTCTCTTCACGGTGGGGGCGGGGACGAGCAACATTCTGTATCCCCTGCTGCCTGTGATCTACGACGTCTCCTATCAGAACGGCATCAGGCCTTCACGTCCCCTGACGGTCACCGTCGTGCAATCCGGGATGTCGCTTGCCGCATCCCCGGTCTCGGCGGCGATGGCGGCGATGGTGACTCTGACCGCGGTCGAGCCGTACAACTTCGACCTCGCACAGATCCTGTCGATCACCTTCCCGGCGGGAGTCGTAGGGATCATCGTCACCGCCCTGGTCGTGGGGAGGATGGGCAAGGACATCGACGACGATCCGGAGATTCAGGCCAAGATCGCCTCTGGCGAGCTGAATCGACCCGAAACCTCCGGCGAGAAGATCGAGCTGACTTCCACCAAGGAGGGTCGAAACGCAGGGATCATCTTCCTCCTCGGGGTGCTCGCCATCGTCATCCTGGGCCTGTTCCCCGATCTGCGGCCCGCGTTCGAGATCGAAGGGGAACTGGTCACGATCGACATGACCACGACGATCGAGCTGGTCATGTTCACGGTTGGTGTCCTCATCATCCTGATTTCGAAACCAGATGTGAGCGAGGTCCCCGGGGCGTCGGTGTTCAAGGCGGGAATGGTCTCGGCCATCGCCCTCTTCGGCATCGCCTGGCTCACGGCGACCTTCATCGCAGCTCACGAGGAGTTCATCGTCACCACGATCGGTGGGTGGGTCAATCAAGCCGTGTGGATCTTCGCCCTCGCCGTGTTCCTCGTCGCAGCACTGACCACGAGCCAGTCGACCGCAACCCGAACCATCGTTCCGATTGGTCTGGCGGCGGGATTGGCGCCTGGTCTGGTGACCGGTATGTGGGGTGGTGCCCTGGGTGGCGTCTACACCCTCCCCGCCAACGGCACACAGATCGCTGCGGCCAACTTCGACCTCACCGGGTCCACGAAGCTGGGAACGAAGTTGTTGGACCACAGCTTCTTCGTCCCGATGCTGATCATGACCGTGGTCTCTGTCCTGGTCGGTGCCCTGATCGGGGTGATCTTCTACTGATCCCGAGTCGAGATGACAGAATCTGAAAAGCCCGCCTCCGGTGGCATGACCGTTCGCGGAGCCGCGTCGCTCGGCATTGGTGCCATGGTCGGCGCCGGCATCTTCGCCCTGCTCGGCGAGGCAGGTGCGGTCGCCGGCGCCGCCACCTGGCTCTCCTTCCTCTTGGGCGGCGTGATCGCGACCCTTCTCGGATACGTCGTTGCCAAGCTCGGGGCTCGCTATCCGTCCTCGGGTGGGCTCGTCACCTTCCTCACTCAGGGTTTCGGAGTCGGGCATCTCGTCGGGACGTTTGCCTGGCTTCTCTATTTCGCGGCGATCATCATCACGGCGATGGTCGCGGTGTCGTTCGGCAGCTATGCCGTTGCCCTGTTCATCGGCGATGGTGCGAGCGCCACCGCGGCGAATCTGTTCACCGCAGGTGTCATCGTGGTGGTGGCTGCGGTACAGATCCTGGGAGCCGATGCGATCAGCAAGATCCAGTCGTTGGTCGTGGTGATCCTGCTGGCTGTTTTCGCGGTCTTCATCGCAGTCACCCTCGGAGAGATGGACACCGAGCTGCTGTCCCCCTCCCTCTACCCCCCGGCCTTCGACATCGTCTCCAGCATCGCTCTGACCTTCTTCGCGTACCTGGGGTTCGCTGTCATCAGTTATGCCGGAGAGGACCTGCCCGACCCGGCCCGCAACCTGCCCAAAGCCACGTACATCGCCCTCGGGATCACGACTGCCCTCTACATCCTGATCTCGTTGGGAGTGTTCGGGACTCTCACTGTCGATCAGGTAATCGGTTACGGCGAAACGGCGCTGGCCGAGGCGGCACGACCGGTGCTGGGGGACGCCGGGTTCGCCATGATGGCGATCGCCGCTCTCCTGGCCACCTTCACCTCGGTCAATGCCAATGTCTACGGAGTGGTCGGCCTCACGTCTGCCCTTGCACGCAGCGGCCAGTTCCCCCCGAAGTTCGCTCACCCGGGACGATTCGGGAGCACCATGGGCATGGGTGTCTCCTCGTTACTCGTCCTCCTCCTCGCCCTGCTCGTAGACCTGACCGCGATCGCATCGCTGGGCAGCGTCGTGGCGCTCGTCATCTTCCTCATGGTTGCCCTCGCCGGAATGAGGCTCAGGGCCGAGACCGGCTCCAACATCGTGATCATCGTCCTCGGCATCCTGTCCACGGCCGTCGTCCTCCTGGTGTTCGGGATCCAGACCTGGCAAACCGCGCCGGAGACGTTCGTCGCCATGATCGTGGTCCTCGGTCTTGCCGTCGTTCTCGAGCTGATCTGGAGCGCAGTGTTTCGAAGTCGCCAGGGCACTCCTGCAACGGAGTAGACATCCAGCAAAGGAGCAAGAATGCTGACCACTGAAGAAATCCGCTCGCGGGCCAAGGCCCTCATGCCTGGCCTCACCGAAGATCTCAAGGACCTGGTGAGCCATGCCTCGTGCTCGTTCCCGGGTTACCCGGAGGAACCGGTTCACGATATGCGCCGAGCGTCGATGGAGCTACTCGAGAAGCACGGGGCCGAGGTTCGTGAGCTAGACCTCGGCGAGGGAAAGCCCGCGATCTACGGCGACATGCCGGGGCCTGAAGGCGCCCCCACCGTCCTCTTGTATGCCCACTACGACGTGCAGCCCGCACCAGTCGAGGCTGGATGGGACACCGATCCCTGGAAAGCAGAGCTCAAGAACGGTCGCCTCTACGGACGCGGGGCGGCGGACGACAAGAGCGGCGTGATCATCCACGCCGGGACCCTCGGGGTCTTCCAAGGGGACCTCCCCGTCAACCTCCGCATCCTCATCGAAGGTGAGGAGGAGACGGTCAGCCACATCGGGCCCTATGTCGACGCCCATCCTGAGCTCTTTCAAGCGGATACGTATGTGATCGCCGACATGGGCAACCCGGCGGCAGGTGTGCCGGCGGTGACCACCACCCTTCGCGGCAATGTTGTCGTAGTCGTCAAGGTGAGTGCACTCCACCACCCGGCGCACTCCGGTCTCTTCGGAGGGGCGGCGCCGGACGCCCTACTCGCCTTGATCAAGATCCTGTCAACACTCCACGACGATGCCGGCGACACCATCGTCCCCGGCCTGGCCAAGTTCGAGTGGTCGGGCAGTGAGATGGACCCCGATGCATTCCGTGAGGCGGCGGGGATGGTCGACGGAGCGGAACTGATCGGCTCGGGCACCGTCGGTGCCCGTCTTTGGTCCCGCCCGGCCGCCTCGGTCATCGGGATCGACGCACCCACGGTCAAGGATGCCGCCAACGTCGTGATCCCGGAGGCCGCCGCCAAGATCTCGATGCGGATCCCTCCCGGCGCCGACTCCGAAAATGAAGTAGGTCTGCTCATCGAGCACTTGAAGAACGTCGCGCCGTGGGGTGTGCACATCGAGGTGGAGAAGATAAGGGTCGGCTACCCATTCGCGGCGAAGATGGACGGCCCTGCTGTCAAGGCGGCGATGGAAGCAATGGCCGCCGCCTACGAGACCGATGCCGGCTTCATGGGGAGCGGCGGTTCGATCCCGTTGGTGGCTCGACTGCAGGGAATCAGCCCGAACGCCGAGGTCATCCTCTGGGGAGCAGAGGATGTCGCCCAGGCGAAGATTCATGCGTCGAACGAGAGCGTGGAACTGAACGAGATCGAACGCTTGATCATTGCGCAGGCCCTGACGCTGCAGACGCTGGGAGGGCAGAGCTGACGGCCCCGCCGTCGAAGCATGGCCGTGAGCCATAGTCTGTCTCCGTGGCCAATCCAGTACTGACCAAGCAATTTGGGGAGCCTGCCGCGTCCGACGCCGCCCTCCAGACCGTCCCGCCTCCTGCAACCACAACCACCGGCGAGAAGAGGATGACCATCGGCTCGGTGGCCGCCGCCACCTTCTTCTTGTTGCTGTTGGTCGTGGCGGGGGCGGCGTATGGATGGGCCAATGCGGTGGCGGTGCAGCGTTGGTACTGGCTGTTCATCATCGCCCTCCTGGTGCTGGTCTTCGCCACGGTGGCCCGCCCCCGCCTGGCTCCGATCACCGGCATCGTCTACTCGCTGGGGCAGGGCGCTCTCGTTGGGTCGATCTCGAAGATCTACGAGACCTTCTACGAGGGCATCGTGTTCCTCGCCCTCACGGCCACCGTTGCGGTGTTCGTCGGGGCCCTGCTCCTGTATGTGTTCCGGATAATCAAGGTGACCCAGAAGACCCGGTCGGTGATCATCATCGCAACAGTCGGGATCGGTCTCTTCTATCTCGCCACCTTGCTCCTGTCCATCTTCGGCGTCAACGTTCCACTGGTCACCGGGGTCGGCACCGGCGCCCTCGTGTTCAGCATTTTCGTAGTGATCGTCGCCGCCCTGAACCTCCTCCTCGACTTCTCGGTGATCGAGCACGGCATCGCCACCGGGGCGCCGCGGGCATTCTCCTGGTTCGCCGCCTTCGGACTGATGGTCACCATCATCTGGCTCTACATCGAGATCCTCCGACTGCTCGCCATCGTCTTCGCCCGAAGGGGATAGGTTCCGGCTGGTGAGCAGACCGGTGCGGATCGCAGCCCAACTCCAACCGCAGCACGGGGACTACAGCGAGCTAAGGGACGCCGCCGTGCGAGCCGAGGAGATGGGTGTGGATGTGGTCTTCAACTGGGACCATTTTTTCCCGCTCAGCGGCGACGCAGACGGCAAGCACTTCGAGAGCTGGACCACGCTCGCTTCCTTCGCCGAGGTCACCGAACGGGTCGAGATCGGGGCCCTGGTCACGGCCAACAGCTACCGCAACCCCGACCTCCTCGCCGACATGGCCCGGACCATCGATCACATCTCCCGCGGCCGCTTCATCCTTGGTATCGGTGCGGGCTGGTTCGAGCGTGACTACGACGAATACGGATACGAATTCGGCACTCCCGGTACCCGCCTCAGTGACCTGAGGGATGCGCTTCCCAGAATCGAGAATCGTTGGGCCCAACTCAATCCCTCACCGATCCGAGACATCCCGATCCTGATCGGTGGCGGCGGCGAGCGGCGAACCTTGCGTTATGCCGCCCGTCATGCCGACATCTGGCACAGCTGGGGCCGGCCAGACGTGATCCGCCACAAGTGCCAGGTGCTCGACAATTGGTGCGCACGCGAAGGACGCGATCCGGCGGAAATCGAGCGTTCGTGTGGCGCCAACCCGGCCAAGCCGGAGTCGGGCGACGGGTACGTGGAAGCCGGGGCCTCACTCATCACCCTGTCGTTCGACGGCCGCGACTCGTGGGATCTCGCCCCGCTGAACGACTGGTTGTCCTGGCGTGACCAAAGGAATCGGCAGCTGTAGGTAGCCGTTCAACGCCCTAAATGTGACACGCTAGGTTCGCCCGTCTATGGGTTCTGCGATAGGTGAGGTCCTCCCCTTGGCCGTGGGCTTGTGCAGCCCAGAAGGCATAGATCCTCGGCGTGTGATTTCTCGATGACCGAGTCTCGAATCGACATTTCCCCGGGCCGGCGCAGCCGCGATGGCATGTGTCGGATCCCGGGAGGGCGATTCCTCATGGGTTCGGAAGACTTTTACCCCGAGGAACGTCCAGTGCACGTGGTCGAAGTCGCCGGCTTCTGGATGGACCGGCACCAGGTGACCAATGCCGAGTTCCGCAAGTTCGTCAAGGAGACCGGCTACGTCACCTTGGCCGAGCGACCGCTCGACCCGGCCGACTACCCGGACGCCGACCCGGATCTGCTCGTGCCCGGATCCCTGGTGTTCCAGAAGACCAGCGGTCCGGTCGACCTGAACGACTATCGGAACTGGTGGGCCTATCTGCCCGGCGCCCACTGGCGACGCCCGGGTGGGCCGGGCACCACCTTCCACGGCAAGGGCAACCACCCCGTCGTCCACATCGCCTGGGAAGACGCCGAGACTTATGCCGGGTGGTTGGGCAAGCAGTTGCCCACCGAGGCGGAGTGGGAGTTTGCGGCAAGGGGTGGCCTGGAGGGTGCCACCTTCACGTGGGGCGACGAGCACTTCCCCGACGGCAAGGCCATGGCCAACAGCTGGCAGGGAGAATTCCCCTGGCAGAACCTGCAGGTGGACGGGTTCGAAGGGACCTCCCCGGTGGGGAGCTTCCCCGCCAACAGCTACGGCCTCCACGACATGGCGGGCAACGTCTGGGAGTGGACCACCGATTGGTACGTCCCACGGCACCCGGACCAGGCCGAGCACGCCTGCTGTGTTCCCACCAATCCACGGGTGACGTCACCGGAGCAGAGCTACAACCCGGGCCAACCCGGCGAGCACATCCCGCGACGGGTGATCAAGGGCGGCTCGCATCTCTGTGCCCCCAACTATTGCCTCCGATACCGCCCCGCAGCCCGCCAGCCGCAGATGATCGACACTTCGATGTCACATCTCGGATTCCGGTGCGTGGTCCGCGACAAGGCCTCGAACCAACCAGGAGATGCCGCTGATGGCTGACAACCAAACATCCTCGTCACCTGGCCGGGGGTAATTCGAACGGGGACATCCAGATGTTGCGATTCGCCAATCACCCCGGGCACTCGGCACTGAGGATGCTCCTCCTCCGCGACGACGCAGAAAAGGAGTTCGACTACACGGTCGGAGCCGACGCCCTGGCAAGGGCGGCGGACAAGGGATGGACAGTGATCAGCATCAAGGATGATTGGTCAACGTCTTCGACTGATTGATCGCCG
Organism: Acidimicrobiia bacterium; assembly: GCA_029240695.1. Lineage (GTDB taxonomy): Bacteria > Actinomycetota > Acidimicrobiia > Spongiisociales > ZC4RG35 > JARDZU01. The sequence goes on from JARDZU010000016.1 coordinate 9,346, forward strand.
GTAAAGCGCCCGGCCGGATGTGTGTAGGTTTTTTGGCATGACTCATCACACGTCGCTGGGCCGCGAGAACCTGCCCATTCCGGACCCACATTGGATCGGAGTTACCACCTACGACGCCAAGGATCCCGACACCAAGTTCCCCCCGATCGAGCCGATCCGGCCTCCGGACGGTGCACCAAATGTCCTCATCGTCCTTCTCGACGATGTCGGCTTCGGGGCGAGTTCGGCGTTTGGCGGGCCCTGTCACACGCCGAACTTCGAGCGCCTCGCTGAGAATGGCTTGAAGTACACCCGGTTCCACACCACCGCCCTCTGCTCACCGAGCCGGGCGGCACTGCTGGGTGGACGTAACCATCACTCGGTGGGCATGGGCGGGATCACCGAGATCGCGACCTCGGCACCGGGCTACAACTCGATGCGGCCGAGGAACAAGGCCCCGATCGCCGAGATGCTGAAGCTCAACGGCTATTCCACGGCCCACTTCGGCAAGTGCCACGAGGTGCCGGTATGGGAGACCAGCCCAATGGGCCCGTTCGATCGTTGGCCGAGCCCCGGCAATGGCTTCGAGCATTTCTACGGGTTCATCGGTGGGGAGACCAACCAGTACGCCCCAGCGATCTATCAGGACACCGTGCCGATCGAGCCCGACCGCACCCCAGAAGAGGGTTATCACTTCACCGAGGACATGACCGACCGCTCCATCGATTGGGTCCGACAGCAGAACGCATTGATGCCGGACAAGCCGTTCTTCATCTACTACGCCCCCGGGGCCACCCATGCTCCACACCACGTCCCCAAGGAGTGGAGTGACAAGTACGAGGGCAAATTCGACGATGGGTGGGACGCTCAGCGGGAGCGGACGCTCACCAGGCAGAAGGAATTAGGTGTGGTCCCCGAGGACGCCGAGCTCACCGCTCGGCCCGAGGAGATCCCAGCTTGGGTTGACATGCCCGACGACCTCAAGCCGGTGCTGGCCCGTCAGATGGAGGTGTATGCCGGGTTCCTGGAGCACACCGACCATCACGTCGGGAGACTCCTCACAGCCCTGGAGGAGATGGGGGTCATGGAGGACACCCTGATCTACGTGATCATCGGTGACAACGGAGCGTCCGCCGAGGGGACTCCGCTCGGTTGCTTCAACGAGATCGCGGTGCTCAATGGTGCCGGTGGCCTGGAGACCACGGAGTTCGTGGTGTCCAAGATTGATGAGTTTGGCACTGCTACCGCATACAACCACTATGCGGTGGGTTGGGCCCATGCCATGGACACCCCCTACCAGTGGACCAAGCAGGTTGCCTCACACTGGGGTGGGACCCGGAACGGGACCATCGTCCATTGGCCCAACGGGATCGAGGCCACAGGTGAGATCCGGAATCAGTTCCACCACGTCATCGATGTCGTGCCGACCATCCTGGAGGCGGCTGGGATCCCTGCGCCGTTGTTCGTCAACGGGATCCAGCAGGCTCCGATCGAGGGATTCGCGATGAACTACTCGTTCGACGACGCCGATGCGCCTGACACCCATACCACCCAGTACTTCGAGATGTTCGTAAACCGGGGCATCTATCACAACGGGTGGACTGCGGTGACCAGGCATTCATTGCCATGGATCGCCACGGAGATGCCGCCCCTCGACGGGGACGTATGGGAGTTGTACGGACCAGATGACTGGACCCAGGCCCACGACCTGGCGGCGGAGGACCCAGAGATGCTGGCCCACCTCCAGCGTCTGTTCCTCATCGAAGCGGGGAAATACAACGTCTTGCCCCTCGACGACCGCCGGTTCGAGCGCTTCAACGCCGAAATGGCAGGTCGACCACAGTTGATCATGGGCAACTCCCAGATCCTGTTTGGGGGAATGGGGCGACTCAGCGAGAACTCAGTGGTAGTGATGAAGAACAAGTCGTTCGCCATCACCTCCGAGGTCGTGGTCCCCGAGGAGGGGGCCAACGGCACCATCATCTCTCAAGGAGGGGCCTTCGGTGGCCTTTCGCTCTACGCCAAGGACGGCAAGCCGGCCTTCTGCTACAACTTCTTCGGACTCCAGGAGTTCAAGGTCTACGGCGAGGAAGCCCTCCCCGGCGGCGAACATCAGATCCGTGTCGAGTTCAGCTATGACGGCGGGGGCCTGGGCAAGGGTGGAGACGTCAAGCTCTTTGTCGACGGGAGTGCTGTGGGCGAGGGAAGGGTCGATGCGACCGTGCCCATGCTTTTCTCCGCCGACGAGACCACGGACGTCGGGACCGACACGGCAACTCCGGTCACCAGTGACCTGGGCCCCAAGGAGGTCCACTTCACCGGTCATGTGAACTGGGTCCAGATCGACCTCGGCGAGGACGCGGAGGATGCCGACCACTTGATCTCGCCGGAGGAGCGCTACCGGATCGCGATGGCCCGACAGTAGGTCCGGTCAGACCTGATGCCGCGCTGATGGTTGCCCTCGAGTGTCGCGTGTAGCTTCGAACGTCGAAATTCGCTGGAACGGAGGAGCACGACATGGCACACAGGGAAGCAGAGCCACCCCCCATCTCCGGGTCCGAGTTGGCTGCCGGGATCGGCGTCATGTTCGCCGCCACCTTGATGATCGTGGGCGGGATCATGCAGGTCTTCCAGGCAATTTCCGCCATTGCCAATGACGAGTTCTTCGTGACCCTCCCCAACTACGTCGTAACACTCGACGTGTCGACGTGGGGTTGGATCCATCTGGTATTCGGCATTCTGGTGGTGATCTCCGGCATGTCCCTTTTCTCAGGGAGCAGGCCGGCGGCGATTTTCGCCCTCGTCCTGGCAGTGCTCAGTGCCATCGCCAACTTCGGCTTCATCCCCTACTACCCGGTGTGGGCCGTCTTCATCATTGCCGTGGATGTGTTCGTCATCTGGGCCATCGCCCGGTCCGGAGTGCTCGAGACCTGATCGCCGACCGCACACGCGCCGTGGGTCTCGATATCAGATCCAGGGAGGCGAAACGAGGGGTGCGACCGGTGGCGGTGTGACAATGGTCGCCATCTCGGTCCGACCTCGCCGTGCCGCTGCGACTGCCCTGATGACCTCCGTGCGAACCGTCAGACCGTCCGACGGCTGATGCCAGAACTGGACAAGCGCAGTTACCAGTACCGGGAGATTTACGACCGGTGGCGGCGCCGAGAGGACACCGGGAACCCGGCCACGACGTCGGCCAGATCCTGAAGAGTATGCTCGAATTCCCGAGACCGGCTGCGCACTTCGACGTCCGATCGACGCGCCCCGCGATCGGTGTGTTTGACAAGCGGGTTGCTGAGAACTTCGGAATTGGGGAGGTGCACCCGTCGGCCGTCGAATGTCTCGATGATCACCGCCCGGCCATTCATCTCGATCACATCGCCGACGTAGTCGAGGGAATCGACCTCGTCACCGACCTCGATCGGCCGCCGCGTTTGGAGCACGATCCCTGCGGCGAAATTCTCGGCGATGCCGCGCAAGGCCAATGCGAGGATGACGCCGATCACGATCACCGCCGTGAGCAGTGGCTGAATCGGCACGCCGATTATGGACAGGGCGATGCCGAACCCGACGAAGAGGACGACATAGCCGGCCGCTCACGCGCTCAAATCACGCAGGTCGTCGGAGAGCCCCTCGAGCCGTGTCAGCAGCTTGCCCACTGCTTTGCGTGTGATCCGGGAAAGAATCCAACCCACGATCGCGACTGCCAGTGCCAGAAGGGCGTTCCAGGGGTCGATCGTGGTGGTGGTCAGAGTCTCGGCCTCGACTGCAATTACCAGCCTCATGGCGACATGCTGTCATGCCTCGATGACCGGAAGAGGATTTCGGCGATGAGCGTCGACGGTGCGTTCAGGCGTTGATCAAGGCCCGGTCGGCCTCTTCAGAGACGATTCGCTGATTCTTACCTAGCCACCAGAGAGCGATCAGGCCGGCGATCCCGGCAAGGAGCCCGCTCAGCTGGTTCCAGGTGAGCGCGCCGATTTCGGCGTCGCCGCTCCCGAAACGCAGCGAGTCGAGCAGGAACCGCTGGAATCCGTACCAGGTGACCCAGGCGAAGAAGAGCTGGCCGTAGCGGAGCTCGATGCGGTCATAGAGCAAGTAGAGAAGACCGAGCAGCACCGCGGCCCCGATCATGTCATAGAAGGCCACGTGGTGATACACGCCACAAAAGACCTCCCCGACATCGGCAGCTGCGCACTCCAGCCCATCGTGCTGGGGAGCAACGTCGTAGCCGGGCCGTATCCCGTAACCCCACCAGGCGGTAGTGCTCTTGCCCAAGTGCTCGACGATGGCGAGGTCGCCAATTCGACCGACCACCGTCCCCAGCGCCAGACCGAAAGAAGACATGTCGAGCGTGGGCAGGACGGGCAGGCCGACCTGTCTCATCCGTATCCAACCGGCGATGATGCCGCCGGCGAAGCCGCCCATTATCGAGAAATTGCCCGAGATCGGGTTCAAAGCCTCCACCAGGGGCACCCCGGCCATCAGCTGGGCAGGCGTGGTGAGGTAGCGAGCGCCGATGAGGGAGCCGATCAGACCCCAGGTGAGCACCGACTGGTATTTGGCTGTGTCGAAGCCGCGCTTACCCATCTCCCTGTTGGCCAACCAGGCCCCGGCAACGAAGCCAAGGGCGGCGAATAGCCCGTGCAAGGAGAACTGGAAGGGGCCGATATCCCAAATTGGGATCGGCGGATAGCTGATGACGGAGAGCATGCTGGGAGCAGGGTACCTGGACACACAATCTGAGCTTCTAGCCTCCCGCTGATGTCAACGGCCGACGATCGAGTGGAGGTCCGGGCACCGGGTCGGGTCAACCTCATCGGCGATCACACCGACTACACCGGCGGTCTCGCCCTACCTCTGGCCATCGATCGTCAGATCGTGATCCGGGGCGTCGACACCGATGAGCCTGTCATTAGCCTCACCTCCGACCAGGACGCGACACCGGCGTCCATCCCGCTCCCGGCGGTGGTCGCAGACACCGAGCCGCCGTGGGCGAGACGAGTCGCAGCCATCGCCGCCGAGCTGGGGCGGGAGCAAGGGTTCGCCGGGTCGGTCGAATCGACGGTGCCGATCGGCGCCGGGCTCTCCTCGTCGGGTGCCCTCGGCGTCGCCCTTGCCCTCGCTCTGAGCGCCGATGCCGACCATTCACGGCTCGAGGTCGCCCTTCTCTGCCAGCGTGCCCAGCAGGCCGCAACGGGTGTGCCCGCCGGCATCCTCGACGAGATGGCCTCTCTCCACGGGCTTGGGGGGCATGCACTCCTTCTCGACTGCCACGAACTGAGCATCGAACCGGTCCCATTGCCGGAGGGCGCCGAGATAGTGGTCAAGTACATCTCCCACCGCACCGTCGCGGGGAGCCCGTATTCGGACCGCGTGGCGGCCTGTTTCGCCGCCGAAGAGGTGATCGGACCACTTCGCTTGGCGCGGATGGAGGATCTCTCACCGCTCAGTGATCCTGTCCTGCTGGCACGGGCCCGCCATGTGGTCTCCGAGAATGAGCGAGTGCGACAATCCGTCGACGCGTTCAGATCAGGGGATTTGAAGGCCGCCGGCCGGCTGATGACCGCCAGCCACACCAGTCTGCGCGACGACTACGAGGTGTCCACCCCTGACCTCGATTCCGCGGTCGAGACTCTGGTCTCTACTCCCGGTGTCTACGGCGCCCGTCTCACCGGAGCCGGCTTCGGTGGTTGCGTCATCGCTCTGGCGGAACCGGGAGCAGTGACGGAGGCGTGGGTGGTACGAGCCGTGGATGGGGCGGAGGTCGTCTCAGGTGGATCCAATTACTATCGCGGCCCGTGAGTGAACTGCTGACCGCAGCCGCCGACGCGCTGAATGTGCCGGAGACACTGGTGCAACGATCGGCGGCGGCCAGGGCAACGGCCAACGGCACATCGGTGGACGACGTGTTGAACGCTTGGGCGGGTGGAGCACCGGCCGCCGGATCGGCGCCGGCACCCGCACCCGCACCTGCTCAGACTGAGGAGGCGACGACCGCGGACGACGAATCGACGGAGCCCGCCCCCTCCCCTGATGCAGAGCCCGAGCCGGCGCCGGCCACTCAGCCCGAGGTAGCGCCGGTAGCGGCGGCAGTAGTGGTCGAGCCGGAGCCGGAAGTCATCCTGGAGCCGGTGCCGTTGCGACGTCGTGTGCGCACCGCCGTGAGGGTGGGGGCATGGACCGGTGCTGGGCTCGGGCTCATAGCCTTCGTCGTGGCCAGCAACTGGTGGGCGGCCACGTCGACCGTGACCGGCGAGGAAACCTTCATCCCCGTGATCCAGGTCGATTCCAACAGCGTGATCATCGGTGCTGCGCTGATCAGCATCGTCTTCGGGGCCGTGATCGCCTCCCTTTCGCGGGCGGCCGCTTCGTGGGCCAATCCCGGTATGCAGCTCAGCAACTCGCCTAGTTCGACTGCCTGGGTCGGCGCCCTTATAGGCACCCTGCTCGGTGTGGTCGCTGGGGCCGTCCTCACCGGCCTCGGCACCGCGGTAGAAGGAGCAGAGGGGGTTGTTCAGCTACCGGTCCTCGCCACCATTGGCGTGATGGCGATCGGGGGCGCCATCCTCGGAGGAGTGACCGCGACTGTCACACAAGCGATCGGTGTCCCGGTTGCGGTGCCCGACGGCTCGGGGGAGGAGATCGACAGTGTCAGACAACGACTCGGCTTCGCTTTCGGCATTCCCCTAACCGGCCTGCTCCTGCTCGCACTGCTCGTCCTCCCCTTCGCCTGGGTCCTCATCGAGTCCAACCACCTGGCGGAAGGTGGGGCTGCGATCGTCGGGATCCTCGTCGCTGCCGGCATCCTTGGATTCGCCTCACTTGCCGGAACCAAGCCGAACATCAAGCTGTCCTTTGGCGAGGTGATGGTGGCAGTGATCGGGATCGGCACCATCCTGGTCTTCATCCTGGCCGTCATGTTTGCCCGGAACCCGGAAGAGGAACCGGAAGAGCCTGCGGCCGAGTCCGAGGCAGCGATCACACTCATCATCGGTTGACTCTGTCCGCCCGTGGGGGGATCAGCTCAGACCGGAAGCGTTCGCCAGGTCCGACGCGTTGATGGCGGCAGAGACGTCCCCTTGGACGAGGGCGTTGCGCATACTTCGGGCCACCTCGAGAGCAACCTGGATCTGAGCCTCCTTGGTCGATGCGCCGAGGTGCGGGGTCAGCACGAGGTTTGGGGCGTCGAGCAAGGGGCTGTCGGGCGACAGCGGCTCGTGCTCGTAGACATCGAGACCGGCTCCTGCGATCCGTCCATTGTTGAGTGCTTCGGCCAAGGCCCTCTCGTCGACGACACCACCACGCGAAACATTGAGAACGAACGCGCCCTTTCTCATCCGGCCCAACGTGCTGTCGCCGATGAGACCCCTCGTTTCTGCGTTGAGGGGGACATGGAGCGTGATGACGTCGGAATTCTCGATGAGGCTGTCAAGCGACACGAGATGCGGGTGCAACTCGTCGACTCTGTCAGCGGGCAGATACGGGTCGTACACGACAACGTCCATCCCGAATGCCCGGCAACGCTTCGCCACCTCCCATCCAATGCGACCTGCCCCGATGACACCCAGGGTCTTCCCACGCAGCTCGACTCCTTGCAGGCTCGAGCGCTCCCATCGCCCCTGGCGAATCGACCGATCGGCCACGGTCACTCTGCGCGCCACCGCCAGCAATAGCGCCATGGTCAGCTCGGCGGCAGAGATTGTGTTGCCGCCCGGGGCATTCATCACCGCCACGCCTCGCTCGGAAGCAGCGGCTACGTCGATGTTGTCCACGCCGACGCCTGCTCGCCCCACCACCTTGAGGCCAGGCGCCCCGTTCAGCAAAGACGCATCGACCCGGGTAGCGCTGCGCACGATCAGACCCGCAGCGGTCTTCAACCCAGCAACGAACTCCGGATCGGAGGAGTCTTTGATCAGGACCACGTCGAAGCGATCGTCGTCGCGAAGCGGTGCGAGACCCTTCTTCGACACCCGATCGGTGGCCACCACCCGATATGGCATGGTCAACTCAAGACCTCACCGAGAGTGCCAAGGAGCTGGCCGAGCACCTGGGGGTCGTGATCGCCCATGTGCCCGATTCGGATTGTCGACTCCTTGAGCCTCGAGTAGCCGCCGCCGATGATCCACCCCCGCTCTCTCATCGCCGCGACCACCTCAGGGCCTGAACGGCCCTCCGGCAAGCTGATGCAGGTGATCGTTGGTGAGCGGTGACCCTCTGGTGCGAGCACAGCGATCTCGGAACCTTCGGACCGCATGGCCTCGATCCACTCGACCGTGGCCAAACGCATCGCCGCGTGCCTTTCCCAGCGTTGCTCGATGCCCTCGGCCATGATCCTCTCCAGTTGGACTTCGAGGGCATAGAGCAGCGAGATCGCCGGTGTCGAGGGGGTTTGAAATGCCTCCAAAGACTTCATGAGCGGCAACAGGTCGAAGTAATAGCCCTTGTTCGTGGCTTGAGCGGAGCGATCCAGCATCGCCGGCGAGGCGACGGCGAAGGCCAGGCCCGGAGGCAGGGCCAGCGCCTTCTGCGAGCCGGTGAGGACGAAGTCGAGAGCCCAGTCGTCGGTGCGGACCTCGGCTCCCGCCACTCCGGTGACCGAGTCGATCAGGAGCAACACACCCTCATGTCGTCGGGTTACCGAGGCGATCGCCTCGAGGTCCTGAAGGGCTCCGGTCGAGGTCTCGGAGTGGGTCATCGTGACCGCATCGAAGCCTCCCTGCCCCAATCTCGCGTCGAGCTCGGCGGGATCGTGCACCAGGCCCCAATCCACCGACCAGACCTCGGTGTCGTGGCCACAAGCCATGGCGATCTCGGCGAACCTCGAGGAGAAAGCGCCGTTCACCAGGCTCAAGACCCTGCCGCCGGCCACTCCATTTCGAACTGAAGCCTCCATGAGGCCCGTGGCCGACGATGTAGACACGATCACCGGCTGCTCGGTGAGAAAGACCTGCTTCAGCCCGTCCTGGAGACGGGCGAGCATCGCCTCGATGGCCCGGCCTCGGTGACCGATCATCGGACGAGCCTGGGCGGCGAGCACGTCGGGATGGACCTCGGTAGGACCGGGTAGGAAGAAGTGACCTGGCGGTAGGTCGATCGGCATGTGCTCCTCGTACTCGGTTGGGCGCCCTCTACCCGTCAGCCAGGCTCAGTGCGTACCGCACGCTACCCACGATCTCCCATCCAACGAGAACCTGCTCGCCCGTCCGTTGGTGCTCCCTGAGGTGGGAGAGGGGGAAGTCGTAGTCGCCGTCGGCGGTGGGAAAGAACTCGAGCTCAGACCCCTCGACCAGGACCACAAACGAAATGACGTCTTCAAGACTGCCGTCCACCGATGTGACCACGCCGCGTGCCGTGCCCTCCGTCTGATTGCAGGCGACCAATCCGAGGGTCATCACGACGACCGTGATCGACTTCAGGATGCCCGAAGCGTGGACTCGAGACGCTCCCATTCGCGCTCCTGCTTCGTCCAGCGGAACCAGATCACTGCGATCGTCGCCCAGAGAAGCAGCCCGCCACCCAGCTTCATGATGACCCCGGCGATGGTCTGGTCGGCCACCGCAGTGATCCCGAACGCCAGGGCGGCATCGCCATATACCGGGTAAAGCGGAACCGTCGAGAAGGTCAGGAACGATGCCGGGATGGTGGGGAGCAGCGACTGGGCGAAGAGGTAGCCCATCTGGCCAGGCGGCGGGAGCCTGGGGATGGCCGTCGTCGGCGAGAGAACGGGCATCCACATGAGGATGGAAACGCCGAACAGCCAGGCGTGGACCAGGAGGTGCGGCGGGCCGCCCTGCACCATCAATGTCACGAGGTCGGGCCAGTGGATCGCGATGAACGTGGTATTGAACAGGACGAAGGCGGGCACGGGTTTGGCCAGAGGCCTGATGAACCGGGCGACCTTGGGGTGACCGATGGTCACATCGGCCAGCCATCTTGGAATACCCCGGAGCATCAATGGCGGTATCACCAATGCGATGACCATGTGCTCCACCATGTGCACCGTGAACAACGATGTCTCGCCGATGTCGTGGACCGGCCAGCCCGAGACCAGCCACAGGGCCACGACCGACAGATACCACTGCCATTTCTGCCCGGTGGTCGCCGGCGGCGCCTCGGGAGCGAGTACCAGGCGCAGCCTGCGGTCCGCGTACCAGTAGCCGAAGGCGAGGGCGAAGGCCAGCGCCCACACGTCGTAATGGGGATGAAACGGGGGGATCATCTCGTGAGAGCTATCGCCCCGAGGGCAGTCAGGATGATCGTATAAAGGGCACATGCCAGGATGAACCCGGCCGTGAAGAACCGGCTCAGCATGCGATTCTCGAAGCGGAGATGCATGTACCACCCGATGACGATCACGAACTTGAGCGCGGCCAGGCCGATCAGGAGCACGGTGTTGAAATTGCCGAGGTCGAAGTCCCTGTGGATGTAGTAGATCGCGACCTCGACCGCGGTGAGCACGGCGAGAACCACCGCGATCTTCCAGTACTGAGCCGGAGACGGGTGATGGATGTGCTCTGAGCTGCTCACAGCGGTGGCTCCGAGAGCAGGTAGACGACAGTGAAGATCACTATCCAGATGATGTCGACGAAGTGCCAGTAGAGACCCACCAGCTCGAGATTGAGACCGTGCCGGTCACTGAGCCCACCCCGGCGCCGTGAGATCCCCCACAGAGACAGGAGCATGATCACACCGATGGCGACGTGGGTCCCGTGGAACCCGGTGAGGAGGTAGAACGCGGACGCCGCCGGGTTAGTGGAGAGCTTCATGTCGAATTCGACGATGAACTCGGTGAACTCGAACACCTGTCCGGCGAGGAACACCGAGCCCAGGGCAGCCGTGGCGAAGAGCCAGGTCCTGGCCCCGTTGGCGTCCTCGCGGGTCTGGGCATTGTGGGCGAGGACCATGGTCAACGAGCTCATCAGCAGGACGAACGAGCTCACCGAGGTGAAGGGGATGTCGTAGATCTCTGCCGGATAAGGCTGGGGGAAGCCGGGGCGCTGCGAGTAGAGCAGATAGTTCGAGATCAGGGCTCCAAAGAAGAGGAACTCGGAGCTCAGGAAAAGCCACATCCCCAGCTTGCGGTCCTCGACACCGGTCCCCTCGTGCTCAGGGTGGGCGTGGTCCAGGTCGGCTTCGTGGATGAGCTCAGTCATCAGATGACTCCGTCTCTCCCTCCGACGGGGGGAGTACCGCCGCAGGCGGGGAGGGGGGAATCGCATCCTGTTCCTCGTCATGATCACCGTGCGGCTCTTCCAGAGGCTCGATGGCCCAGCCGATGACCGCGGCGAGGGCGATGATGAGGCCGACAATGATCAGGCCCTTGCCCCACAGCTGCTTGTGATAGATGACGCCGTAGAACATCAGCGGGAGCCCCAGGGCGAAGAAGAAGGGGAAATACGAAGGGTTGGGGAGGTGGATCGGTGACGCCGGGTTGAGCTGCTCGTGGTCGATAGTGGCCACGATCTCGTCGCCATCCTCCTTGCGGACCGCACGACCCTCGGCGTCTTCGTCGTACTTGAGGTGCCAGAAGTGGTCCAGGCTGGTCACCACCGGCGGAACCGCGAAGTTGTACTCAGGGGATGGGTTGGGCGACATCCACTCGATCGTGCGAGCGTCCCACGGGTCCAGACCCGAGACCTCGCCCCGGCGACGGCTGGTGAACCAGTTGATCATGAAGATCAATATCGAGAAGGCGATGATGAAAGCGCCGATCGTGACGGCGACGTTCCACGGCTCCAGATTCGTCTCGGGCGCGTACTTCCAGGTACGTCGAACCATCCCTTGGAGGCCGAGCCAATGCATCGGGCCGAAGGTGAGGTTGAAGCCGAGGAGCATCAACCAGAAATGGACCTTCCCCAAGCGCTCGTTCATGAGACGGCCGGTCAGCTTCGGGAACCAGTAGTAGAGCCCACCGAACAGCCCGAACACAGCGCCGCCAAAGATCACATAGTGGAAGTGGGCAACGATGTAGTAGGTGTCGGTCTGCTGCCAGTCCGAAGGGACCACGGCATGGGTGACCCCGGAGAGCCCGCCGATGGTGAACATGGCGACGAAGCCGATGGCAAACAGCATGGGCGTCGAAAGCCGGATCCTTCCCATCCACATCGTGCCCAGCCAGTTGAAGATCTTGATCCCCGTGGGGATGGCGATGGTCATAGTGGCGAGGCCGAATGCGGCCTGGGCCACCGGTGTGATGCCGGAGGCGAACATGTGATGGGCCCACACGCCGAAACCGAGGAAGGCGATGGCGGCGCCGGCGAACACGACGGCCGAATATCCGAACAGCGGCTTCCGGGAGAAGGTGGGCAGGATCTCTGAGACGATCCCCATGGCGGGGAGGATCAGGATGTAGACCTCGGGATGACCGAAGAGCCAGAAAAGGTGCTGCCAGAGGATCACATCGCCACCCGCCTGTGCTGCGAAGAACAGCGACCCGAATTGGCGGTCGAAGGTCACCATGAACAGGGCCACGGCGATGATCGGGAGCGAGAAGAGGAGCAGGAAGGAGGTGATCGTGGTCATCCAGGCGAACACCGGCATGCGGAGGAGACGCATCCCCTTGGCCCGCAGGTTGAGCACGGTCACCAGGAAGTTGACCGAGGACACCAGTGAGGCGAGACCGATGATCTGCAGCCCGAGCGCCCAGTAGTCCATCGCGGTGCCCGGGGAGTAGAGCGGCCCGGCGTTGGGCTGATAGCCGAACCAGCCCCCGTCCGGGGAGTCTGCAAGGAAGTTGAAACTGCCGGGCCCACCTCCCGGGGCCAGGTTCCCATCGATTCCCCCGATCCCATCGACGCCGACGGGCGCCGCCGATGTGCCGAAGATGAAGGTCGAGTAGAGAAAGATCCCACCGAAGAAGAAGATCCACCACGACAGGGCGTTGAGCCGGGGGAAGGCGACGTCTCTCGCCCCGATGAGCAAAGGGAGCAGGTAATTCATCAGAGCCGACGAGGCAGGCATGACGAAGAGGAAGATCATCGTCGTCCCGTGCATCGTGAACAGTGCGTTGTAGGCGCCGGCTGTGAGGAACTCGCCGTTCGCCTGAGAGAGCTGGATGCGGAGGAGCAGGGCCTCCATGCCACCGATGATGAAGAAGGTGAACGCGGCATACCCGTACATGATCCCGATGCGCTTGTGGTCCACGGTGGTGATCCACGACCAGAGCCCCTTCGTGGAGCTCGGGCGCCGGAAGATCGTGGTGGTGGGGCGTTCGGCGGTGGCGGTCATTCCATGCTGTCCAGCCAGACGATGAGAGCATCGATCTCGGCCTCGGTCAAGGCGAGGTCGGGCATGAAGCTCCCGGGCTTGATGTACGGCGGGTCGGCCAGCCAGTCTTTGAGGGCCTCGTCCCGGCTCTGACCCTCTTCAGGGAGTATGGCCCCGGCAAAGACGTTTCGCGAGGCGAAATGGGTCAGGTCTGGCCCGTTGAAGGAGGCACGCTCGATGATATTCGATGCCGAGTCGTCCTCGAAACGGACCGTGTGGCACTGGATGCAGCCCTTGGCCCCGAACACTTCGAACCCCTCATACCCGTCCGTCCCCTCGACCGGAGTGGCGGCGGCGGTCTGTTGCTCGGCCAACCAGGCCTCGTATTCGGCCGGCTCGACAGCCTGGACTCGAGCCCGCATCAGAGAGTGGGAGAGACCGCAGAACTCGGCGCAATGCCCCCAGTACTCACCCGGTTCGTCAGCCTGCAACCGAAGTAACGTGGTCTGCCCCGGCACCAGGTACCGCTTGCCGTTGAGGGCCGGGATCCAGAAGTTGTGCAGGACGTCGTCGGAGGTCATCACGGCACAGACCTCTTGCCCAGCGGGGATCACCATGATGTTGGCGGTGTCGATCTCGGCCTCGGGGTAGTGATACTCGAACCACCATTGATGCCCGATCACCTGGATCTCGATCGCGTCCGGATCACACTCGGTCAGCTCGAAAACCGCGGCAGTCGTGGGCACTGCGATGCCGGCCAGAATGAGAGCGGGGACGATGGTCCAGGCGATCTCCAGCTTCGGGCTGCCATGGAGCTGCTTGGCCTCCTTGGACCCGTCGCGATCGCGGAACATGAAAACGGCGACAAGGATCGCTCCCTGTACGAGGATGAACACTGCGACGGCGATCCAGAAGACCGGCCAGAACAGGTTGTCGATCTGCTCGGCGAAGGGGCCGGCCGGCTCGAACGTAGTTAGAGGCTGATCCTCGCTCCCGATGAGGGAGCAGGCCCCTAGGACCAGGACGGCGCCGATAAGGACGCCAAGGCGAATCAGGCGGTGACGGGACCGGACCATCGGCCTGGCATCATACGGACTCGCCAAACCCCCAACCAACTAGGGGCTGACGGCGTCGATCGCCGTCGTCAACTCGTCGTCGGAAGCGGCGCCCTCGAACGCCGAGGAAACCACACCGGAGTCGTCCACCACGAATACCCAGGGCTCGGACGGCAGACCCCACTCACCCGTGGCCGGGACAACCGTCAGCTCTTCGGGCGTGGCCACCTGGAGATCCTCGTA
>JARDZU010000017.1 GCA_029240695.1 Acidimicrobiia bacterium
CTCACTGGTGATCTCGCTTGCGGCGTCAGACAGTGCATCCAGCAGGACGAGCCGTGCGGCCGAGTCGAGCGGTGTGATGAGACGCTCGGCCAGGGAGCGGGCCTCGTCACCACCGGCCTCGGCGGCAACCAAGAGCTCCCGCCGAAGGGTCTCGACGTGTGGTAATAGATTCATGACACCACTATGACACCACTTTTGGTGTCTGTCAAGACACCAAATCGACACCAGTGGCGCGACGTGTAGGTTCGGGGCATCGAAAAGTCAGAAACCGACCCCAAGGCTTTTATCGCCTCGCTCCCCGACCCGCCGCGGTCCGACATCGAACGGGTCGATGCCGTACTGACCAAAGTGATGAAGGGCCACTCCCGTGTGCTCTGGGGAGGCACGTTCTGGGGCGGAACCGAGCAAAGCATCATCGGCTACGGAGACCTCACCTACGAACGGCCCGGCAAGGAAACGGTCGAGTGGTTCGTGGTCGGTCTCGCCCCGCAGAAGAACTACAACAGCATCTACGTCAATGCCCGCGATGAGGATGGCTACCTGATCCAGCGATATGGCGATCGGTTGGGGAAGGTGAAGGTCCGCAGCGCTGCCATCACCTTCAAGAAGGCCGACGATCTGGATCTGGCGGTTCTCGAGGAATTGGTGAAGCTGGCCAGGGACCAGGCGGCCTAACCGGGCAGCGCCGACAGTCCCTTCTCCAAGAGCTCCCTGAATGTGTCGCCATCGATGATCGGCACCCCCAACTCTTCGGCCTTGCGCGATTTGGAAGCGCCGGGGGAATCGCCGACGACCAGCGCGGTGGTCTTGGATGAGACGGAACCTGTTGCCTTGCCACCCCGCTGCTCGATGGCAGCCTGCGCCTCCTCTCTGGTGAAGCCCTCTACCGTGCCCGACACGACGAAGGTCGCTCCGGCGAGCAGGTCGCCGGCAACACCGGCTTCGACCTCGTCCTCCAACCGCACCCCGGCCTTTCCCAGGTTCGCGACCAGGTCGCGATTGACCGAGTCCGCCGCCCACTCGGCGACCCCACGGGCGATTTTGGGCCCGATGCCCTCGACCTGCGCGATCTCCTCTTCGCTGGCCGCCATCAGGGCGGGGAGGCCTCCGAAGTGCCGCACCAGGGTCCGGGCGATGGTGCCACCGACGTGCCGGATGCCCAGTGCGGTGAGGAGTCGCGCCACCGGCCGGTCCTTGGCGGCTTCGATTGCCCGGCTCAGGTTGTTCACGGAGATCTCGCCCCAGCCTTCACGACCCCGCAGCTCGTTTACGTCGAACGTGAAGATGTCAGCCGGGTCAGTGACGAGACCTTCGCTCAACAGGAGATCGATCGTCTTGTAGCCCATGTGCTCGATGTCCATGCCGCCGCGTGAGCAGAAATGGAACAGCCATTCCCGAACCCGGGAGGGGCACTCGAAACCGCCGGTGCAGCGGGCCACGGCCTCGCCCTCCACCCGCACGATGGGATTGCCACAGAAGGGGCACAGGGCCGGCATCGTCCATTTCTTGAGCCTGCCCTTTCTCGCCGCCACGACAGGGCCAACGACCTCCGGGATCACGTCGCCGGCCCGGCGCACGATCACCTGATCCCCAACTCGCACGTCTTTCAGGGCTACCTGGTCGGCGTTGTGCAATGTCGCCAGCCCCACGGTTGCGCCACCGACGAACACCGGCTCGAGAACGGCAAACGGAGTCGCGGCGCCGGTTCGCCCGATGTTGATCTGGATCGCTTTGAGCAACGTGACCTGCTCCTCGGGCGGGAACTTGTAGGCGATCGCCCATCTCGGCGCCTTGGAGGTGAAGCCGAGGGAATCCTGGTCCGCCAGGGAGTCGGCCTTGATCACCACGCCATCGGTCTGGTAGCCGGTCTCGTGACGCCCCTTCTCGGCCCTTTCCACATAGTCGAGTACTTCGTCGATGGTGCCCAGACGCTCGCTCGCCGGGTTGGTCCTGAACCCGGCGTCACGAAGGTATTGCATGGTGTCGGCGTGGGTTTCGAATGCCGGCCCCCCCTCGACCAGACCCAATTGATAGACCCAAATCGCCAGGTTGCGAGACGCAGTGATGGTGGGGTCTTTCTGCCGCACCGACCCGGCGGCCGCATTCCGTGGATTGGCAAAGATCCTGTCCCCGGCCTCGGCCTGACGTCGGTTCAACTCCTCGAAGGCCTTCTCCGGCATGTAGACCTCGCCGCGTACCTCCAGGACCGCAGGATGGTCTTCGCCTAGCAGTCGCAGCGGCACCGACTTGATGGTTCGCAGGTTGGCAGTGACGTCCTCCCCGGTGACACCGTCACCTCTCGTTGCCCCCGTCGCCAGGACACCGTCTCGGTAGGTGAGAACGACCGCCAGACCATCGATCTTGAGTTCGGAGACGTAGCCGGCCGGAGGACGTCCGAGCTGACGCTCCATTCGATGCTCCCAGGCGAGGAGCATGTCCGATGAGTCTGCGTTGTCGAGCGAGAACAGCGGTCGGAGGTGGCGGACCGGTGCGAACAGGTCGCCAACCGGCGCCCCCACGCGCTGGGTCGGGCTGTCCGGAGTGACCAGCTCGGGATTCTCCCCCTCGATTCGACGCAGCTCCGCGATGAGGGCGTCGAACTGGGCGTCGGAGATGATGGGGTCGTCGAGCACGTGATAGCGGTAGAGATGCTCGTTGACCTGAGAGCGCAGCTCCTCGATCCGGCTTGCATCTTCGGGCATGTCGCCGACGTTACCGCCCTGTTGTCACACGAAAGTCTCGCTGATCAGCCCGCCACCGAGCACGCGATCTCCGTCGTAGAACGCCACCGTCTGACCCGGCGCCACGGCCTCCTGAGGCTCGGCGAACAGAAGCCGATCGTCGTGCAAAGTGGCAGGGACGGGCTCGCCATGGGCCCGGTACTGAGCCATCACCTGGCCCGAGAAGGGTGCTCCTTCTGTCCAAGTGAGCTGATCGAGACCCACAGCGGCCACCGCCAGCTCGTCGCGACGGCCGAGAACGACAGTCGACGATCCAGAGTCGATGCGGACGACGAACCGCGGCTCTCCCAGTGCGACTCCGAGGCCACGACGCTGACCGACGGTAAACCCCACGATCCCGTCATGGCTTCCCAGCTCAGTGCCGTCGCTTGCCACCAACGGTCCCGGCTCGAAGACCTCCGGCGCGGCATCGCGGAGGAAGCCCCGGTAGTCGCGTTTACCGACGAAGCAGATGTCCATCGACTCGGGCTTGTCGGCGGTGCGCAGCCCCATCTCCGCTGCGATCGACCTGACTGCGGTCTTGGTCAGCTCGCCCACGGGCAGCCTGATCCGCGAAAGTTCGGCCTGGGTGAGCATGGAGAGCACGTACGACTGGTCCTTGGCGCGGTCCTCTCCCCGATGAAGCCGCCATGAGCCGTCGACATGGCGATTGCGGGCGTGGTGGCCTGTGACCAGCACTTCGGAATCGAAATCGGCAAGACCGTTGAGGAGCCGGTCGAACTTGACTGTCCGGTTGCACTCGATGCACGGGTTGGGCGTGCGCCCCGAGCCGTAGTCCCGGACGAAGCGGTGGACCACACCATCACGGAACTCGTCGGTGTAGTCGAGCACGTAATAAGGGATGTCGAGCTGCGCCGCCACCCGTCGGGCGTCTTCGGCGTCGGACACGGTGCAGCACCCCGCCGTCGGAGCCTCCCCGTTCGGCCCCGACCACAGCTTGAGGGTGACCCCCAGGACATCGTGACCCGCTTCTCGCATCAGCGCCGCCGCCACCGATGAGTCCACGCCACCTGACATGGCGACGAGAGCCCTCATCGCAGCTCCTCGATCAGGTCGATGACGATCGTGGCAGCGTCCATGGCCTCGTCGGCCGTGCTGTTCCAGCCGAAGCTGAATCGAACACTCTCCCGAGCCTCGCCCGGGCTCAGACCCATCGCCTCGAGGACATGGGACACCTCCGACGCGCCCGACTGACACGCCGAGCCTGCCGAGGCCGCCACGCCGGCCCGATCGAGACGCATCAGAAGGGTCTCGTTACGCACCCCGGGAAATCTGACATTGAGGTGGTGAGAGGAGCGCGGGGTCTCAGGGGTGTTCACCACGGCATCCGGCACCGCGGTCAGGACTCGCTTCTCGAAGTCGTCCCTGATCTGGGCAACCTGGCTGCGAAACCTCGATCGGTCGGCGAGGGCAGCTTCCATCGCCGTGGCGAGGCCGACGGCGGAAGCCACATCATGTGTACCGGAACGACGACCGAGCTCCTGGCCGCCACCGTGCAGAACCGGCTCGAGCGGGGTCCCCTCCCGAACGTAGAGCAGGCCGGCACCCTTCGGACCACCGAACTTGTGGGCGGTGATGGTGAGGAGGTCCACACCGAGGTCGTCGACTTCGATCTCGGCGGAGGAGAAGGCCTGCACCGCATCGCTGTGGATCAGGACGTCGGGCTCGTGCTCCTCGATCGCAGAGGCAATCCCCGCGATGTCCTGGATCACGCCGGTTTCGTTGTTGAGATACATCACCGAGACGACTGCGGTGTTGGCATCGACCGTGTCGACAAGTGAAGGAAGATCGACCTGACCTTCTCGGTCGACCCCGACGACGCTCGTCGGTACACCGAGACGGCGCAGGAAGTCGGTGGTTTCGAGAACCGCTTCGTGTTCCGTGGCGACTGTGACCACCCCGCGCCGCGGGATGCTGCTCAACGAAGCGCCCTTTATGGCGAGGTTGTCAGACTCGGTTCCACCGGAAGTGAAAACGATCTCGCGTGGCCCCGCACCGATGGCCATCGCAATCCTCTCCCTCGCCTCCTCCAGGGCGTTCTTTGCGCGTCTGGACACCTCGTGGACGCCAGACGAATTGCCGAACACGTCATCCGCGTAGGGGCGCATCGCCTCCCAGACTCCGGGACGCATCGGGGTAGTGGCGGCATGGTCGAGATAGATCATCGACCCTCAATTGTCGCAGGAAGGAACGGCTGTCACGATTCACGCATGCCCCGGAGAATCGAAGTCAGCGTCATCATCGACGCCCCAGTGGCACGGGTCTGGGCCGAGCTGGCCGATTTCGCCTCTCACCCGGAGTGGATGGACGATGCGGCCACCGTCCGGTTCCTCACGGACCGGACCACCGGTCTCGGTACCCGGATCGAGGTCGCCACCCGCGTCGGTCCGTTCCGGGCGACGGATGTCATGGAGGTCGTCAGATGGGATGAGGAGCAGACGATCGTCGTCGAACACGTCGGAGCGGTGAAGGGACTCGGGAGATTCGACCTCGGACCGATTGGGGACGGCACCGAGATGCGCTGGGTGGAAGATCTCCGCTTCCCCTGGTGGATGGGTGGACCGGTGGGGTTGGCGGTGGCTCGACCGATTCTGGGGCGGATCTGGCGGGGAAGTTTGATGCGGTTGAAGGAACGGGTGGAGGTCAGCGGCCCTTGAAATCCGCCTCACGCTTGGCGATGAAGGCGGCGACGCCCT
Source organism: Acidimicrobiia bacterium (assembly GCA_029240695.1). GTDB lineage: Bacteria > Actinomycetota > Acidimicrobiia > Spongiisociales > ZC4RG35 > JARDZU01. The sequence goes on from JARDZU010000017.1 coordinate 5,438, forward strand.
CGCGGGCATCCTCCGACCCGAATGACTCGTTGAAGGCATCCCGCTCGATGAATAGCCCTTCGCTCACCGGCAAACCGAACCCGGCGTTGAGAGCTTTTTTGGCGGCGGCAATGGCCCGGGTTGCCTTGGTCGCCCACTCCCGGGCAGCCTCGAGAGTGGCGTTGAGCAATTCTGCGGAGGGAAGCACCTGGTCGGCGAGGCCGATTTGGAGCGCCTCTTCGGAATCGACCTGGCGCCCGGTCAGGACCATCTCCTTGGCTCGCTGGTACCCGACGATCCGGGCCAGACGCTGAGTTCCGCCGGCGCCAGGGATGAGACCGAGCAGGATCTCCGGCTGCCCTACCCGGGCATCGTCGGCGAGAAAACGGAAGTCGGCTCCCATCGCCAGCTCGAGACCTCCACCCAACGCGTATCCGTGAACGGCGGCGATGGTCGGCTTCTCCAAAGACTCGAGGATCCCGATGGCCTCCTGCAAGGTCCACGCACTGCGCTCTTCGACTCCGGCGTCGAATGTGGCCTGAAAACCCTTGATGTCGGCTCCGGCGGCGAAATGGGGCTGCCCCGTCACCACGACCGCACGGATGGCAGGGTCGGTGCAGTCGGAGAACGCCTTCTTCAGCTCTCGCGCGAAATCCTCGGTCATGGCGTTGACCGGAGGGCGATTCAGGGTGACGAGGGCGACCGATTCTTCCCTGGTGACATCGACGAATTCCATCCAGCGAGAGTAGTTGAGGGCTTCAAGGGCGACGATGGTGGGGGCAGTGGCCCCTAGCTTCGGAGACTGACCAACTCTCGGAGTCGGGGGTCGATTCCGGGTCGGGTCGGCGGGTAGATCCGTCCGTCTGGTCTCCGGAACACGGGTTTGCCGTATCCGTCGTCCTCGATGGTCCATCCATGTTCGTGGAGGAACCGGTGGTGGTAGCCGCAGAGGAGGATCAGATTGTCCAGGTCGGTGGGTCCTCCGTCTGCCCAATGTGTCTTGTGATGAGCGTGGAGCCAACCTGGGAAGGGACATCCCGGCCATCGACAGCCACCATCACGGAACCAGAGTTGACGACGTAACCAGGCTGGGATCAGCCGGGAGCGGCGGCCGATTCCGAGCACCTTCCTGTGGTCGTAGAGAGCACATTGGAGGATCGGATCACAGGACAATCTGCGGGCGGTCTCATTGGCGATGACCGGACCACCCTCGATCTCAGCCACACCCGTCTCAGAACCTTCGATCAATGCTTCCAGGTCGGCGTGGACGATGATCCGAGTCGGGGGTGAGGTGTTCTCATCACCGGTGGTGGAACAGAGTTCGACTAATCCGTCGGCCATCCGCTGGGGATACGGATCGAACATGCCCGATTCGGGGTTGGGTGGGATCCGATCCGCCCTCTCCCGGATCGAAGATTCCACCATCGACATTTCCATCCCGGGCAGATCCGCAGCCAGATGTCCTCTGATCCCATCCAAGGTGTATTGGATCGACAACCACCGATCCCGCCACGATGCGACTCCATCCTCCGACGACGGAGGGTGGGCTCTCCTCGCGGCACGGTCCAGCGCCGGATTCGACAAACCCAAACATTCAGAAATCACCGCTTCCTCAGTCTCCGGAGTGGCCAACTTCGAAATCGCATCGGTCTGATCCAAACTCAACTCACCGGCGGCAAACCTCTCCCGAAGCAAAGGCAGATCCTCCAACCGGCGGGCCACCCGGACCAGCTGAACAGCAGTCGAATGACGCCACCCGAAGCGGGCAGACACCCATTGCACCAGATTCGGGGAACCATCCGCCAGGAAAAGTTGACCCCGATCCGCCTCCATCAACCAATCGCACGCCGCGGCCAAAGCCGCCGCCGAAAGACTCAGAAAATGGCCGATACCCGCATCGACCTGATCGTTCGAATACTCCCTCTCCATGCCTCACAACGTATCGGGAGGCAGTGACAGAAACCGGTCAGAAAACGAGGATCAGAAAAGAAATCCGAGAAATCTCCTTTGGAGAAGAAACAACGGGCCGCCGAGGCAAGCGCGACGTCGAGGATGTCGCGATCGCTGAGGCCGGCCGCGCGCAGCTCAACGATGTCCTCTTCTGTCACCGAGATCGCGTCTTCGGCAACTTTGCTCGCGAAGCGGAATATGAGCGCCTCCGTCACATCGAGGGGCGGGTGCTCCGGATCCCGAGCGAGGCGGGCCACGTCCGAGGGCTCCATGTGTTCCTCGGCGAGAATCTCACCGTGTGCCAGCGAGCAGTAGGTAGACCGCAATCGGCGAGCAGCCGCCACAGTCGCGATCTCGTAACGTCTCGCATCCATCGGTTTGGCGATCGAGGCGATCAGACTCCTCCAAGCCTGATAAGCGGCCGGGTGCAGCGAGAACGTCTTCGAATAGTTGGGCAAATACCCGACCCGCTCGACGTCTCGCTCGAACATGTTGGCGACGTCACCCTCCGCCTCCTCCTCGGCCACGGTCTTCAGAAACGACATCACGCCTCCCTCATGACGTGACTCCGGGAAGGTCCCGCATTCTGGGATCCCTCGCCGGCTCGACACGTCGTATCTTCATTCGAGCGTCGACTACCACCACACCCATCCCCGGCTCGAGAACCTTGACCGGGTTCAGATCCATCTCCAACAGCTCGGGCACAGCACTGATCAAACCCGAGACCCGCATGAGAGCGGACTCCAGGGCGGGCACATCACCAGCCGGCTCGTTCCGGTATCCCTCGAGGAGCCGGTACCCCTTGGTCTCCCGCATCATCTCGGTGGCGTCGACGTCGGTCAGCGGATGGATGCGAAAGGCAACATCTTGAAGAAGCTCCACATAGATCCCGCCCAAACCGAAAACGACCAGGGGCCCGAAGTTGGGGTCCTGGGTCATCCCGATCAACACTTCATGGCCGCCGGATACGTACTCCTGGACGAGGACCCCATCTACATCCTGCACTGCCGCCGTCACTTGCTCGAAGGCCCGCCTCACGTCCTCCTCGCCCTGGACACCGAGGACGACGCCACCGACATCGGACTTGTGCAGCGCCGATTCCGAGATGACCTTCAAGACCGCCGGGCCGCCGAGCCCGGCCGCCACCTCGATTGCCTCATCCGCCGATCCCACCACCTTCGAGCGGGGAACGTGTAGTCCCGCTCGTTCGAGGATCGCGTCGACAATGTCAGGGTCGAGCCATCCTCCGTCGGCCGGCATCGATCTCAACGCCTCGTCCAACAAGGTCCGAATCCCTGTCTCCGCGTCGGGGTCGAGTCTCGCCTCCACTCCGGGATCACGGCGACGCCACTCCCCATGCCGAACCGCTCGGGCCAGCGCCAGGGCGGCGGACTCCGGGAAGAGGTATGTCGGGACGGCCCGACCCCCGTCCGAACCGCCCAGGAAATGCGCCGCTTCGCCGGTCTGCATGAACACGGAGAGCATCGTGACATCGCCCTCGTGGGCCAACTGGGAGCGTGATATCGCTCCCGCCACATCTTGGGCACCCTCCGGGGTCACCGGCACGTAGATGACCATCACCGCGTCCACCTCGCCCGATTCGAGCAAGAGGGAAGTGGCATGTTCGAACTCAGCAGGCCCTCCCGATGCGATCAGGTCGACCGGATTCCTGGTCGAGGCCTCGGCCGGGAGTCTGGAGCCGATTTGCTCCTGAAGTGGGCCTGAGAGCTCAGGGAGTGTCAGCCCGTTCGCCTCGAGCGCGTCGGCCGCGAGGATCCCCGGCCCACCGGCGTTGGTGACGATCCCGACCCGCCCTCCCGCAGGGATCGGCTGACGGGCAAGGAGGTTGGCGGCGGCGAACAGCTCCTCGATGGTGTCGACCCGGATGACTCCGGCCTGGCGGAACAGGGCCTGCACGGCCACATCCGACGATGCGAGGGCTCCTGTATGGGAGGAGGCGGCCCGGCTCCCTGACTCTGATCGGCCCGATTTGACGGCGATGATCGGTTTCCGACGCCCGATCCGCCTGGCGATCCTCGAAAACTTCCTCGGATTGCCAAACGACTCCAGGTAAAGGGTGATCACATCGGTCTGGGGGTCGTCCTCCCAGGAGAGGATCAGGTCGTTGCCGCTCACGTCCGCCTTGTTCCCGACGGACACGAACTGCGAGATCCCGATGTTGTTGCGGGTGGCGTAGTCGAGGATTGCGATGCCGAGGGCCCCGGACTGGCTGGACATGGCCACATTGCCCGCGGGTGGGTAGACCGGTGCGAAGGTGCCGTTGAGCTGGACCGACGGGGCGGTGTTGAGGAGGCCCATGCAGTTGGGGCCGACCATCCGCATCCCCGAATCCCGCACGATCTCGAGCAACTCCGCCTCGAGCTTCGCTCCCTCCTCACCGGTCTCGGAGAACCCCGCCGAGATCACCACGATGCCCCGCACTCCTGACGCGGCGCACTGGCGGGCGACATCGATCACGTGAACCTGAGGGACGACGATGTAGGCCAGGTCGACTTCGTCTGGCACCTCGCCGATCGTGGGGTATGCCCGCACCGAACCGATCACCTTGGCCTTTGGGTTGACCGGATATAGAGGTCCGGTGAAGCCACCGTTGAGGATGTTTCGGAAGAGGCGGCCACCAATCGACGCTGCGTCGCTGGAGGCCCCAATCACGGCTACCGAGCGGGGGAAGAACAACGGGAGGATCGATGCAGCGACCGCGCGCTTTTCCCGCTCCCATTCCGCGTGGAGCATTCCCTCGCTCTCCGCCACAGGGAAGTCGACCGTGAACACGCCCTCGTCGATGGTACGGGTCAACTCGTAACCCGAGTTGCGGAACAGCCGCATCATCTGCCGGTTCTCGGGGAGCACGAAAGCCTCGAAACGCTGGACCCCATGGGACCGGGCGTGGTTGGTCAAGAGTTGCAGGAGCTGGGTTCCTATGCCCCGCCCCTGGTGCTCGTCGGCCACGGCGAAGGCCACCTCAGCAGTCCCGTTCTTGTCCGGCTCGCAGTCGTAACTGGCCAGCCCGATCATCTTGCCGTCCAGGACTGCGATCAGCGCCATCCGATCGGAGTAATCGACATTCGTGAAGAACTCGACTTCCTTCGGCTCCAGGGTCTCCTTGATCCTGAAGAACCGGAAGTACCGGGATTCCGGGCCGAGTCGCTCGAAGAATTCGACCAAGAGTGCCCCGTCACCAGGCTTGATCGGCCGGATCCGCGCTCCGCCGCCATCCCTGAGGGCGACATCCAATTCGTACTCGGATGGGTATTCGGCCACCCGGGAACGCTACCGCGACTGGTGCGGGGTCAGTACTCGGTGTCTGCCTAGAATTCAGGGCTACGGGGTCGATCTATGTGGGAAAGGAGAATCTCAGGGACGTAGATCTTCAACGCGCTTCGTGGGGCCCGGGCCCGGTTCCTCTCCCCTCCCCCACCCACCGGCCCGGGTCCCACGACCTTTTTGCCGCGCAGGAACTGTCGATCCAGGACACAAGGGAGTCAGGCGCGCGACGCCAATCACCCGGCGGCTTCGTCCTTCCACTCGCACCAGGACCGGAGGATTTCGACGAGTTCGCCGGCGCGGCGCTCCACGTCTTCGGCATCGGCGAACCGCATCACTCGCGCGGTCTCGGTGTCACCCTCCAAGGCCGGATGGTCCCCCGGGATCTGAGCTCCGGTATGGAATAGCAGGCTGACGAACTTCTTCGCCGGGTTGAAGCTGAAGATGTTCCCCTGGTAGGAGTAGGTGGGCGTCGACCACTTGATCGACTCCGTGATGCGCAAATCTGCTTCGAGCGTCACCTTCCTCACCGCCTGCATCGCCCCCTCCATCGGGTGCTGCTTCGCCTCGAACCAGGCATCTACATCGGGATTTCGCATGCGCTCACGTTTCCGGCGGTCGGCTTGGCCCCCGGTAGTGCCCGGGGTGGGATTCGAACCCACACGAGCCGATTCGGCTCAAGGGGGTTTAAGCCCCTCGCGTCTGCATTCCGCCACCCGGGCCGGGCCAGCCTTCAGGCTATAGCCAGCAACTCCATTGCGACGCCGTCGAGGGTGTCGTGCTCCGAAACCACCACCTCGTCGATGTCCAGGATGTCCATCACCCCTTCCGCCACCAGGGCGCCCCCGAGAATGACCGGGGCCCGCTTGGGGTCCAGCGCAGCGATGGCCGCGGTCTCCTCGAGCGTCTTCGAGGCCAGCGAGTCGATCGTGTCTGCCAGCGCGTCACGACTCATCCGGTGACCATGCACTCGATCCACCGAGTACTCGGGGAGGTCCAGGGCAACGGCGGCGAGACTGGTCCAGGTCCCGGCAACGCCAATCAAAGTCCATGCTTGGAGGTCGACCTCTGAGAAGAGGCCGGCAACCAGCGCTCGGGCCGATTCCATCTCGGTCGACGGCGCAGGGCGCGTGGGGATCGATCGCTCGGTGAGCCGAACCGACCCGATCTCGAAGGACACCTCTCCTCCAGCAGTCACGAACTCTGTGCTGCCCCCGCCGATGTCAGACACGACAATGGGCGAAGGGACCTCGACCTGAGCGGTGGCGCCGGCGAAGGCGAGACGGGCCTCCTCCGCCCCAGTGATCAATCTCGGCCTCACTCCGATGGCAGACTCGGCCAGGTCGAAGAACTCCTCGCGGTTGGCCGCGTCCCGGGAGGCCGAAGTGGCGATGGCAGCCCGTTTTCCAACCTCCGCCCTATCCATCACCGCCCCGAAACGAGCCAGAGCGGCCACCGATTCCTCGATTCGATCGGGTGAGAGGGTGCCGGTGCGATCGACGCCCCGGCCCAGACCGGTGACCTCGACCCACCGGCCGACCTCCTCGGTCCCATCCGTCACCAGCAATCGCATCGAGTTGGTGCCGATGTCAACCACTCCCACCCTCACGGGCGGGCGACCCATTCCGGATTCATCTCCCCGTCCAGCACACAAGGCACGGTGCAATCCAGGGGCTCGATCCAATCCTGCACGAGCTCGCCGACGGGGTTGTCACCACCGGCCCGGGTGTGGGCGTAGTGAGCGTGGAGGCACTTGATCCCGGTTCGGGTCCCACCGACCCCTCCCGATGGCTGGTTGGAGGCATCCCCCGGGAGCAGCGTTGTTCGCTCCCGCTCATACGACTGGTGCGCCTCGGCGAGCCGCGTTCCGAAATCCGGGTCGGCTTCGGCCTTGCGCTCGAGACGCCTTATCCCGCCGGCTCCCTCGAGCCGCGCCACACGCCCCACCGCCAGCGGGCAGGTCAGCCAGTAGAGGGTGGGAAACGGCGTCCCGTCATCGAGGATCGGGGGAACCCGGACGACGACCGGGAGACCGAGATGACAGCGCGAGACCGGGCTCGATTCGGCGCGTATGGGGCGCCCGATCTGGATCTCGACGACCTGGCGGTCGTCGGAGGGGGTCATCCCTCTGAATCTAGATCGCCGCCGGTGAGGAAATCCCAGATGTGATCCACCCAGGTCCTGTCGTCCACTACCAGCACATCTTCTTCCGTGGCCGGAGACTGGTTCGAGCCGGGCGGATCGAGAACCACATATGCGGTCTCACCAGGGCGGACATACCCGAGCTTCTCTCGCGCCAGCTTCTCGATCTCTTCGTCGGTATTGAGGGCGGCCGCATCCGCCTGAAGCGTCGCGTTTTCCGCTTCGAGGGTGGCCAGCCTTTCTTGGGCCGCCGTCACCTGGCGCTGGGAGTCGATGATCTGCCGATAGGGCACGACCTGGGTGATGAAGGCCGCGCCTAGAAGCAGGAAGAGGAGCGTGACGAGGGCCACACCGGGACGTCGGATGAGGGTCAAACGACCCTCCGGAAGCTGTCCCAACCGGCGAAACGAGCTTCGCTACCCAGTGACTCCTCGATTCGGAGCAGTTGGTTGTACTTGGTGGTTCGCTCTCCGCGGGCGGGGGCGCCGGTCTTGATCTGACCCGAGTTCGTGGCAACCGCCAGATGAGAGATGAAGCTGTCCTCGGTCTCACCGGACCGATGGCTGACCATCGTGGCGTAGGAAGCACCCCGGGCAGCGCCCATCGTGTGCAAGGTCTCGGAGACGGATCCGATCTGGTTCACCTTGATCAGGATGGCATTGGCCACGCCTTCTGCGATGCCTTTGCGAAGTATCTCCTCGTTGGTCACGAACAGATCGTCGCCTACCAACTGGATCTCCTGACCCAAGCGGTCGGTAAGAGTCTTCCAACCCTCCCAGTCGTCCTCGGCCATCCCATCCTCGATCGAGACCAGTGGATAACGCTCGGAAAGCCCCGCCAGGTAATCCACCATCTCCGACGAGTCCAATTCGCCGCCTTCGAGGTGGTATTGACCCTCCCGATGGAACTCGGTGGCGGCCACATCGAGTGCAAGGGAGATCTCGTCACCGATCCGATAGCCCGCCACGTCGATGGCCTCTACCAGGAGCTCCAGCGCAGCCTCATTGGTGGGCAGATCCGGGGCAAATCCCCCCTCATCGCCGACATTTGTACCGAGACCTCGTCCGGCGACCACCTTCTTGAGGGCGTGATACACCTCGACCCCGGCGCGAAGCGCCTCGGAGTAGGAGGGGAGGCCCGCGGGCACCACCATGAACTCCTGGATGTCGACCGAGTTCGCAGCATGTGCACCGCCATTGAGCACATTGAGACAGGGCACCGGAAGCACCTGCGCGGCGGGGCCACCGAGGTACCGGTAGAGAGGAAGGCCCACGGCGGACGATGCGGCCCTGGCCACCGCCAGCGAAACGGCGAGGATCGCGTTGGCTCCGAGCTTGCCCTTTGTGGTAGTCCCGTCGAGGTCGATCATCATCTGATCGATGCGCTCCTGATGCGTGACATCGATCCCGACCAGGGCGGGTGCGATCCGGTCGACGATGTTGCCGACTGCCTTGGTCACCCCCTTGCCCCCCCACCGTTCGCCGCCATCACGCAGCTCGACGGCCTCGAGCGTGCCGGTCGAGGCCCCGGAGGGCACGGCGCCCCGTCCGAATCCGCCGCCCGACGTGTGGACTTCGGCCTCCACGGTGGGGTTGCCCCGCGAGTCGAGAATCTGGCGAGCGAGGATGCGCTCGATCTTGGGCTGAGTCATCATAGGTTCCGGGTGGTGGGTTATGGGTTGTGGGTCCGGCAGCCCGTACAACCTACAGCGCAGGATTTCTTTTCTTGGCGTGTTCCCAGCGCCGGTCGAGCTCGTCCAGCGTCAAGCCATCGAGCGGTCCGGCCAACTCCATAGCTCGAAATCGGGTCTCGAATCGATCGACTGCCCCGCGCAGGGCGAGCTCCCCGTCGATGCCGAGATGACGGGCCAGGTTGATGATCGAGAACAGGACATCGCCCACCTCCGACTCGGCCTCGGATGGATCGGTGAGGACCGCCTCGAGCTCGTTGATTTCCTCTCTGACCTTGGGCAGGACCTCAGCTGCCTCGGACCAGTCGAACCCCACCTTCGCCGCCCGGTTCTGGACCTTCGAAGCGCGCTGGATGGCGGGCAGCGCTCTCGGGACCCCGTCCATTTGCGACTCCCGCCCGAAGCCCCTCTCCTCGTCCTTGATCTGATCCCAGTTCCGCTTCACATCTGCAGCCGAATCGACGTCGACCTCGCCAAAGACATGTGGATGGCGACGCACCAGCTTCTGCCTCATGACCTCCGCCACGTCGTCGATGTCGAAGACACCCTTCTGCCTGGCGATGGCTGCGTGGAAGAGGACCGAGAGCAGGACATCGCCCAGCTCGTCCTCGACCGCGGCATAGCCAACCCAGTCGATCCCGTCGGAGTCGAGTTTCCCTACCGCATCCATCAGCTCGTAGGTCTCTTCGACGAGATACTTGACCAGGGTTTGATGGGTCTGCTCCCGGTCCCAGGGGCACTCATCGCGAAGAATCGTCATTGTCCGCACCGCTCCGATGAGACCTCCCGGGTCGGTGTCGATGAACATCGACGTCCGGTATCCGGCCAGAGCAGAGTCGATTTCGTCGGGAGACGTCTCGAGCCGGAGGGCATCGGAGGCGCCCAGACCTGTCAGCACCAGGATCCTGGCCTCCTCGGGGAGGACCCGCCCGATCCGTGCGGCGACATCGGCCAGGACCTCGGGGCGGTCGAGCTGGGCGATGATGGTCGGTTTGTCCAGCACGAGAGGCTCGGGCAAGTCGTGACCATCGAGGATCTGCAAACCCCGGTCCAGTGGGTCGTATCGAACCTCTTCGAGGATTGCGTCGATGAAGGATTCGGCCGGGATCAGCTCGATCTCGGCACCCGAGTCCCTCAGCATCCTGACCGCGAACTCACCGACGAGAGGGCTGCCCGGTACGGCGTAGACGACGGGTCCGTTCGAAGCCGCTTCCAGAACCCGATACGCGATCGCCCGATACACCTCTTCGAACGATTCCCCACTCACATAGAGGTCGTCACAGGTGACCATCTCCCTGAGCGCGGCCAGTTGTTCGGCAGCCGGGTGCTGTTCGGTGCGGACGATCAACGTCCGGCCAGGATCGAGCAAGATCGAGCGGACCGCCGCCGGAATCCGGTCGAGATCGCCGGGGCCTAGACCTGTGACCGTGATCACTCGGTCGGCGGGACCACCTGGGGTGTCGGGGTCGCCTCCCACGTGCCATAGGTCTCGTCCACGGTCACTTCGGCTGATTCGAACTGCTCGGTGAACCACGTGTTGGCCGCCGCGCTCGATGCATCGGCGGTGAGTGTCTCGATGGCCTCTGCCTCGGTAGGTAGCTCGTCGTCCCTGAGCAGGATGACGTGGAAGCCAAACTGACTCTCAACGGGGGCGGTGGGAACACCAACCTCTGCCTCGGTCAGGGCCGCGGCAAAAGCGGGGTCGTAGGTCTCCGGAGCAGAGCAGCCCAGATCGCCCCCTTGCGCCCCGCTCGCGGTATCGGTCGACACCTCGGCGGCGAGGGTGGCGAAGTCCTCGCCTGCCTCGATTCGCGCAAGGACGTCATTTGCCTCTTGCTCGGACCCAACCAGGATGTGCGAAGAGCAGTAGAGCGCCTCTGCATCGGTGATCAATGTGTCGATCTCCTCCTGGGTGGGCTGTTCGACATCAGCCTGCAAGATTTCGCTGATCTCCCCGACCAGTAGCTGGCTGTAGGCGAATTGCTGCAACAGCTCCTCGGTGATCCCCTGCGCCTCGAGGAACTCCTCGCGTGTCTGGCCGTTCGCCGATTCTTCGAAGAGGGCAGTGGCCTCGGCGGTGACGTCCTCCTCTGGTATCGCGATCCCGAACTCGGACTCGGCGGCCTCTGAAATGATCTGCTGCTGAACGAGGAATCCGAGGGCTCCGGCAAACTCCGCCTTCGGGATCTCAGCCGCCTCCCCGGAGATGAGGGCCTCTACATCGGCGACAGTGATGTCCGTGCCGTTGACGGTTGCAGCCACGCCACCACCGCTGCCTCCGCTGCCGCATGCGGCGAGCGTGATGACGGCAATGACCAAGGGAATTGCATACTTCTTCACGACGGATTCCTTCGAAAGAGGGGAGAGGAGAAGAGTAATAGGTTGTAGGTGGTAGGTCGTAGGTGAACCCAAGACCTACGACTCAGAACTACGACTCTTCTTCCCACATCTCACGGAGGAATGCGATCAGCCCTGGTACCAGATCGCGGGGAGCGGGGATGAAGATCACACCCTCCTGGGCGTTCAAGACTGAGCGCGGCTGGAGCCTTTTCAGTCTCACCTCTTGCGAGCTCTTCAGGTCGACCGGGCCCATTCTCACTTCATGACGCAGCTGGACCAACTCCTCGAGACCGACCCGCAACGCCTCTACCCGAAGCCGGGCCAGGGAGATGAGAGCCTGAGCCTCTGGCGGTAGCGGCCCGTATCGGTCGACCCATTCGGCAGCGACATCGTCGACCTCCGCGTTGGTGGTAGTCGTAGCCAGTCGGCGATAGGCCTCGAGTCGCAGCTCCTGGTCGGCGACATACGAGTCCGGCATATGGGCGTCCACAGGCAGGTCGATGCGGACCTCCCGTTGCGCCGTGATGACCGGCTCTCTGCCCTCCAGCTCCGAAACCGCCTCCGCCACCAGCTCGGCGTAGAGATCGAATCCCACGGCTGCGATGTGGCCGCTCTGCACCTCGCCAAGGATCGACCCGGCCCCCCTGATCTCGAGGTCGCGCAAGGCCAGTTGGAACCCCGATCCCAGATCAGTCGCCTCCCCGATTGCCTCGAGCCGCCGATGGGCATCCTCGGTCAGCGATTGGTCGGCTGGGTGGAAGAGGTAGGCATAGGCCCGCTGGTCAGACCTACCCACCCGGCCTCGCAGCTGATAGAGCTGGGCGAGACCAAGCAGGTCGGCACGCTCGACGATCAGGGTGTTCACCTTGGGCAGGTCGAGCCCGGACTCGATGATGGTCGTGGCGACCATCACGTCGTATTCACCGCTCCAGAAATCGATCATCACCTGCTCGAGCTGGCCTTCTGACATCTGCCCGTGGGCGACGACGTAGCTCGCGTCCGGCACCAGCTCCTGGAGACGGGCGACGGCGCGGTCGATGGACTGGACCCTGTTGTGGACGTAGAAGACCTGACCCTCCCGGAGGATCTCCCTCCGGATCGCCGCCGAGACCGACTGTTCGTCATAGGGCCCGACGTAGGTCAGGATCGGATGACGATCCTCGGGTGGAGTTCTGATGTGTGAGACGTCGCGGATCCCGGTCAGCGCCATCTCCAGCGTCCTCGGTATCGGGGTCGCGGTGAGAGTGAGGACGTCCACGCCCACTTTGAGCCTCTTGATCGCGTCCTTGGCGGTCACGCCGAATCGCTGCTCCTCGTCGACGACGAGAAGGCCGAGGTCTTTGAAATGGATGTCGTCGGAGAGCAGGCGATGGGTCCCGATCACCACATCGACCTCGCCCGTGGCAAGACCGGCGACGACTGTTTTCTGCTGTTTGGAAGTGAGGAAGCGGGACAGGGCCTCGACGTTGACCGGATAGCTCTGGAATCGCTCGGCGAACGTCTGATGATGCTGTTGAGCGAGGAGCGTGGTGGGAGCGAGCACTGCGACCTGCTTCCCCGCCTGAACCGCCTTGAATGCTGCTCTGATCGCGACTTCGGTCTTGCCATAGCCGACATCGCCAAATACGAGCCGGTCCATCGGCTGCCCGGCCTCCATGTCCCGCTTGACGTCGACGATGGCCTGCATCTGATCGTGCGTCTCTTCGTAGGGGAACGATCCCTCCATCTCCCGCTGCCAGGGTGTGTCCGGCTCATATGTATGGCCGGTGGCGGCGGCTCGGATTCGGTGTAGTTCGACGACCTGCTGAGCGACCGCCGCTACCGCCTTGCGAACCTTGGTCTTCTGATCCGACCAGTCTTTGCCCCCCATGCGGGAAACGCGGGGAACCTCGCCGCCCGTGTAGCGGCGGACGGCTGCAAGCTGGTCGACCGGCACATAGAGCCGATCCCCTGCGGCGTAGGCGATGATCAGGTAGTCGCGCTCGATCCCGGCCATCGTGCGCGAGACCAAACCCTCGAATCGGCCTATCCCATGCTGGTGATGAACCACGAAGTCTCCCTCGGTCAGGTCCCGGTACTGCTGGCCGACCTCCGCCCGTGACCGGCCCGACCGGCGATGGGCTCGCCGTCGGCCAGCGATCTCCTGCTCGCCGAGGACCGCCACCCCGATCGAAGGGGCGACGAAGCCCTTGTGTATCCCAATGGGGATCACTCCCGATCTTGGAGTCACCAGGGCTGGAAGACGGTCGAGCACGAGGCCCTGTTCGGCCAGCGCCGCGGCCACGCGATCAGCAGCGGCCTCTCCATCCATGGCTATCACCGTGTCGACCTGCCGGCCCAGCAGCCTCCCCACCCCTGCAGCTACCGACTCGGGGCTCCCGGGGATGGCGTCGAGTGCGCTGATCTCGACAACCGGGTCGCCGGGCCCCGTGGGGCTCGACGGCATTCGCAGATGGGCCCTGCCGGCGAGACTCTCCTCCAGATCGAGGAACAGCGCCGGGTGCTCTCCAGCGACCGGCGCCTGGTCGCCCCAAGTTGGCGCGAGGGCGGCGGCGAGCTCTGACTCCTCCTTGACCAGCTCACGGGCACGGTCCAGGGCGCGGCTCGGCTCCACGATGACCAGGCCTGCGCCTTCGGGCAAGGCGTCGATCATGGAAATCGGCTCAGCCAGCCAGGGAAGCCACGACTCGATGCCAGGGAAGATCTGCCCTTCCACGATCCGATCCCAGGTGGAAGCACTCCACGGCTCACTCCGGACCAGTTGGGCAGCCCGATCGCGAATCAGTGGATCCGGCCGGACCTCCCGAGCCGGGAAAGCCACGAGCCTGGGTACGACGTCTTCGGAGCGTTGGGTGGCCACCGAGAAGGCCCGCGTCTCCTCGAGTTGATCACCCCAGAAGTCGAGCCGCGCCGGATTGTCCGCTTGTGCCGGGAACACATCGACGATCCCGCCCCTAATTGCGAACTCGCCACGCGCCTCGACCCGATCGGTACGGGAGTATCCGAGGTCGGCCAGGGCACGGGAAAGGGTGTCCAGGCTCACCTCGTCACCGGGAGTCAGGATCAGGGGTGTGTGCGCCGACGGGCTGAGGCGTTGAATCGCGCCCCGGACGCTGCTGACCACGATTGCCCGATCGGCCCTTCCCAACGCGTGTCTCGCCTCGGAGCGGTGCGCCATGGTGCCGATGTTCGGTGACACATGCTCGAACGGCAGCGTCTCCCAGGCAGGGGCGAGAAGCACATTGTCGAGGAACAAGGAGATGTCGTCCACCAGCTCCTCTGCGTCTCTCTCCCCGGGCACGACCACGAGGAGCGAGGTCTCGACCTGGTCGGCGAGACCGGCAATGGCGAAGGCACGCCCACCCGGCGCCACGGACCAGGTGCCGTGGAGATCGGGTAGAGGGGCGGACCGCCAACCGGACAGGAGTGGCTCGAGGGGGGCAACCATCGGGGGGCCGATGGTACCTGTGGTTCAGACCAGCAGACCCTGGTCGCGAAACCAGTCCACGGTGCGGGTGATCGTGGTCTCGAGCGGGGTGTACTCGAGGCCCAGCTCCCGGGTGGCCCGGCTCCCGTCGTAGGTGTGACCAGCCCTGAGCACTCTGACCATCTCACGACAGACCGGGGGGCGCCGATTCATGACCCGCGCCCCGAGCTCCAGAGCAGGTGCTCCTGCCGTCGCCACCCATGCAGGCAAGAATCTCGGTGCCAGCCTTCGATCTGTGACCTGGTTGAACAGGTCGACCAGCCTGGACATCGAAGAGCTGGAGCCATTGAGGATGTACCGCTGCCCGGTGGCTCCCCGTTCCGCGGCGAGAACGTGGCCCTCGGCGCAATCGTCGATGTCGACGATCGACACGGTCGTCTCCACGAGGAATTGGAGCCTTCCCTGCAGGAGATCGAGGATCAGCTTGCCGGTACCGGTCGCCCGGCCCGGTCCCTGGACCGATGAAGGGTTGACCACGACAACATCGAGATCGCCTGCCTCCTCGAGGACGAGCTGCTCGGAGAGATGCTTCGACCGCTCGTACCGGGACAGATAGCTCCCCCGATGACGGCTCTCCTCGGAACCGATCGTCCCGTGCTCCTCACCGATGGCAGCGGCCGAGGAGGTGTGAATCATCCTCCCCACTCCGGCGAAACTGCAGGCCCACATCACATTGCGTGTGCCCTGGATGTTGACCAGGTCCATGAGGTCGGGGTCCGGGGAGCACATCTCGTTGATCCCGGCGACATGGAAGACCCAGTCCTTACCCTCGACCAACGGGCCCAGACCGGGGGGATCGATCACGTCGCCATCGACGGGGGTAGCGCCGAGGCCCGCCAGTTCGGCAGAGGACGCCGGAGTTCGGGCCAGGGCGCTGACCTGGTGCCCCTCGCCGACCAAGTGGCGGATCAGGGCGCGGCCCACCACACCGCTGCCACCGGTGACACCGACCTTCACGTGCGAGTCGGGGTCGGTTCCGAGCGAACCGTGTGCCAGAAGGCCGAGATGTATCCCCAGGCCGATCCCACGGTGGCGATGACCGCAATCAGCATCGCCCACTGGTCGAGGTACCAGGGGCCCCAGCGATCGGCGAGCCTGAAGAAGGCGAGAAAGATCGCGACGAACTGAGTGATGAACTTGATCTTCCCCCAGGTCGAGGGGCGAATGAGACCTCCCTGGGTCGCCACCACTCCACGCAGGGCCATCACCAGGAACTCACGGAAGATGATGATCGAGGCGGGCCAGATCGAGACCCGATCGATCGAGACCAGAGCCAGCAATGTCCCCGTGATGAGGATCTTGTCGGCCGTGGTGTCGAGAAAGGCTCCGAGCAGGGTTCCCCCGCTCGTCTTGCGGGCCAGGTAGCCGTCGAGGAAATCGGTGAAGGCGGCAACCGCGAAGAGAGTGGCTGCGATCGCGAGTGCATAGTCGATGCGGTCGGACCGGGTGAACGCCATGATGAACGGCACGAGAAGGATCCGGGAGAGCGCCAGGATGTCAGGCGTTGAGATCGGGGTCCTCCTCGACTACCGATCCGATCTTATCGACGGCGCCGGTTCAGAGAGGAAGGCCTCGAGCGCCTCGACCGTCTCGTCCGGAGCCTCCTCGGGGAGATAGTGCCCGCATGGAAATGCCCAGCCCCGGACATCGTCGGCCCACTCGCCCCAGACCTCGAGGATGTCGTACCAGTCGTCGATCGGCCCACGACCCGACCAAAGCACGAGAAGGGGGCATTCGATCTTTCGACCTTCCTCCTTGTCGGCCGTGTCGTGCTCGAAGTCGATGGTTGCCCCAGCCCGGTAGTCCTCACAGATCCCACGAATGGTCTCGGGGTCGGAGAAACAGTCGAGATAGTCCTCCACGGCGCGATCGTCGAAGAAGCTGGTATCGGGACCTCTTGTGGTATGCCACCGCCAGTACCAATCGGGGTCGGAGCCGATCAGCTTCTCGGGGAGGGGCGCCGGCTGGGCCAGGAAATACCAGTGATAGTGGCTGAGCCCGAAATCCCGCCCACCTCGGGCGAACATCTCCCCGGTGGGGATGATGTCGAGGACGGCGAGCCTGTCGACCACATCGGGATGGTCCAGGGCCATTCGGTAGGCCACCCGCGCCCCCCGGTCGTGCCCCGCGACCGAGAATCTGGAGTGTCCCAACGCCGTCATCAGGTCGATCTGATCGTGGCCCATCGTCCGCTTCGAATACGGGCTGTGGTCCGACGAGGAAGGGGGCTTCGATGTCTTTCCGTAGCCACGAAGGTCCGGAACGACAACCCTGAAACTCTCGGCTAGCCGGGGAGCGACTCGATGCCACATCACATGTGTCTGTGGGTTGCCGTGGAGCAAGAGCAGCGGTGGGCCGTCGCCCCCGACACGAACTCGCACCCGTATCTCACGGAGGTCGAGCATCTCCAGATCGAATCCGTCGAACATGCTCAGACCCAGCCCAGGGATCTCTCTACCGCCTGCTGCCACCGTCCGTGGAGACGAGCGCGCTCGTCGTCGCTCATCGCCGGGGACCAGCGGGCGTCCTCTGCCCACAGGCTCCGGATCTCGCCGAGGTCCGACCAGTACCCGACGGCGAGACCTGCTCCATAGGCGGCGCCCAGAGCGGTGGTCTCGGCCACCTTCGGCCTGATCACGTTCACTCCGAGGATGTCGGCCTGGAATTGCATGAGCAGGCCGTTCGCCGTCATCCCGCCGTCGACCCGGAGCTCCGATAGATCGACACCGGAGTCGGCCACCATCGCGTCCAAGACGTCCCGGGTCTGGAATGCCGTCGATTCGAGGGCGGCCCGCGCGATATGCCCTCGTTCGGCGAACCGGGTGAGGCCCGCGATCACACCCCGGGCGTCGGGCCTCCAGTGGGGGGCGAAGAGACCGGAGAACGCCGGGACGAAGTAGACATCTCCGTTGTCGTCGACCGAAAGGGCCATCGCCTCGACCTCGGAGGCATCGTCGAAGAGTCCCAAGTTGTCCCGAAGCCACTGGACCAGGGAGCCGGTGACCGCAACGGAGCCTTCCAGGGCAAACACCGTGCGCTGGTCGACGATGCGGTATGCGACAGTGGTCAGCAGGCCGGCGTCTGAGGTCACCGGCCTCTCCCCTGTGTTGAGCAACATGAAATTCCCCGTGCCGTATGTGTTCTTCGCCTCGCCGGGGTCGAAACACGCCTGGCCGAATAGCGCCGCCTGTTGATCACCGAGGATCGCGGCCAGGCGGACTCCGCTCAGAGGGCCGGCACATTCGAGCTCGAGTCCGATCGACGGGACAATCTCGGGGAGGATCGCGCTGGGCACGCCGATCTCGAGGCTCAGGTCTGCGTCCCAGGTGGTCGTCGCCAGGTCCATGAGAAGGGTACGCGAGGCATTGGTGACGTCGGTGATGTGACGCCCTCCATCGGGCCCGCCTGTGAGATTCCAGGCGATCCAGGAGTCGATGGTCCCAAAGGCGAGCTCCCCCCGTTCGGCTCGCTCCATGAGATCCAGGTCGTCGAGCAAATGGCGTGCCTTAGGGCCGGAGAAGTACGTTGCCAGGGGAAGGCCGGTCTTCGCCCTGAATCGGTCGGCGCCCTCGTCTCCAGCGAGCTCGTTGCACAGGTCGGCGGTGCGGGTGTCCTGCCAGACGATGGCATTGTGAACGGGCTCACCGGTCCTTCGGTCCCATATCACCGTCGTCTCCCGTTGATTGGTGAGGCCTATCGCGACGAGATCGGATGCCTTCAAGCCGGCACGGGAGAGAGCACCTTCAACCACCGATGTCGTCTTCGACCAGATCTCCACAGGGTCGTGCTCGACCCACCCGGGCTGGGGAAAGATCTGGCGATGCTCTCGCTGATCGACTGAGACCACTGCTCCATCGTGGTCGAAGATCATGAAGCGGGTCGAGGTGGTCCCCTGGTCGAGGGCGCCGATGAGGTCTGCCACATCGATCCCTATCCGTTGAAGGCCGCCCGGCGGTCGTCCATCGAAAGGCCACGCCCGATGTAGGTCGAGGTCCCTTCCGACAGCAGCTCCCGGGCTGCGGCAGTCATCGCCCCGTACGCAGCAAAAGCCAGGGCTCCTCCGGTCGAGACGCGGCGGACACCGATGTCGGCGAGCTCGGAAACATCGGGCCCGTCGGCGCGGGCCAGCACGTTGACCGGGGAAGCGGTCTCGGTGACCACCCTTTCGATATCCCCGATGTCGGCGAGCCACGGCGCGTAGACGACATCCGCTCCGGCCTGGCGGTAGGCGGTCAAGCGGGTGATCGTGTCTTCGAGATCGTCGACGCCGTAGAGGTGGTTCTCCGCCCGCGCGGTGAGCACCATCCCGGTCGCCCTGGTCACCGCTCCTGCTGCGGCCACCCGCGCCGTTGCGACTTCGATCGGGTCGATCCCGGAGCCAGGGTCGTAGTCCTCGATCGATACCCCGGCAGCACCTGTTTGCGCAATCCGGTCCACGGTGATGGCGACACCGTCAGCATCATCGGCGAAACATCGCTCGGCGTCGACGCTGACCGGCACGTCCACCGCATCCACCATCGTTCGGACGTGAGCCAGCAACTCCTCGAGCGTGACCCGCTGGTCCATCCGCCCTAACGAGGCGGCATGTCCCGAGCTCGTGGTGGCGATCGCCTCGAAGCCGAGCGATGCCAGGATGCGCGCCGATCCGACATCCCAGGCATTGGGCATCACGAAGCATCCGGCTTCGTGCAGCGCAGCGAATCTCGAGCGGAGTGACGGTTGGCCCAACCTGAGCGGAGCCTATCGGGGCTCCCGTCCTCGATGGGCAGCAAGTTCCTGGGCCCGGGCTGGGTCGGTTGGCCACAGCTCGACGACATCGGCGGCGTCGTCGATCATGAGCTCGACCTCGGCTCGCTCCGCCTTGGCGAACGGGCGAAGGACGAAATCGGCCGGGTCCATCTGCCCTGGTGGGCGGCCGACGCCGAGTTTGAGACGGTTGAAGTCCTTGGAGCCGAGTGCGGCCTCGATGGATCGAACCCCGTTGTTGCCACCGCTGCCACCCCCGACTTGAAGCCGCAGGCGCCCGAAGGCAAGGTCGATGTCGTCGTGGATGACCAGGATGTCCGAGGGAGACAGATCGAAGTAGTCGAGCAATGTACGCACGGCACGACCCGACTCGTTCATGTAAGTCATGGGGACCGCATAGAGGAGCCGGTCGTCACCAGCCCCGATCTGGGTCAACTGGGCCGGCACCCGGGAAGGGCCCCGACCCAATTTCTCCCCGGCCCGGGTCAGGACACGCGCGAGCACCTCATAGCCCGAATTGTGTCGGGTGCCCTCGTAGTCCGATCCCGGGTTGCGCAGCCCAATGACTGCGCGGGCGGGCTTACTCGCCGGACTCGCCTCCGGCTTGGTCCGCAGCAGATTCCTCAGCCTGGCCATCGGGCTCCTCACCTTCGGCGAGCTCCTCAGCCCCTTCGATCTCCTCGCCCTCGACCTCTTCGGGCTCTTCTTCGATCTCGGCGGCCGGGGCTGTGACACTCATCAGAACTGTTTCCGGATCCTCGATGTAGGTCACTCCTTCGAGCTCGGGAAGGTCGGCGATGCGCAGAGCGTCTCCCATGGTGACCCCAGAGATATCGAGCTCGATACCTGACGGGATGGACGTGGCCAGAGTCTCGACGACGACATGGGTCTTGCTCGGCGACAACACGCCGCCCTCGATCACTCCGATCGGCGTCCCCACGAAGTGGATGACTACCTCGGCGTGGACGGTCTCGTCCAGCGACACGGTCACGAAGTCGATGTGGCGGTACTCGTTGCGGAACGGGTGCCGCTCGATGACCCTGGCCATGGTCAGCACCACGTCCTGTCCCTCGATCTCCAGGTTGATCAACGCATTGGCGCCGGCCTCGGTGTGTAGCGCCAGGTGGAGGTCGTGGGCATCGACGGCGACGTTTATCGGGTCGGTGGCCTTGCCATAGACGATGCCCGGGACGCGCCCCGTCCGGCGGAGACGGCGCGACTCACGCGAGCCGGTGGGCCGGCCCGTCTCGGCGCGCAGAGTGATTTGCGAAGACATCTCGAAGGGCTCCTCGATGAGGTGGGTGAGGCTCCAATTATGGCCTGGTCCCGTGGCTTGTGCCAGACGAGACCGCGTCCATCCATCCCGTTGAGCCAGTGACGAGACGGTCCAGCATCGCCTCCTGGGTCCACCCTCCACCCCGGAATGAGTGGCTGGCCCCTTCGAGCAGCTCCACGCTCGCATTGGGCAGGGTTTGGATGTGCCGCTCGAAGAGTTCCATGCGACTCAGGGCATCTCGGGTCCCCTGGAAGAAGAGCAACGGGACATGCACATCCTGGAAATGCGCCACACGCAGTCGATCCTCGCGGCCGGCAGGGTGGAGGGGGTAGGCGTAGAGGATCACCCCGTCGGCGGGATAGCCCTCGGCGACCAGATATGTCGACATGCGCCCACCCATTGACCTGCCCGCCAGGAAGAGTCGATCGACGCGTGCGTCGAGGTACTCGGCGGCAGCCCGGTGGGCATCGACCAGTCGTTCGGGGCGATCAGGGGTCTTCGCGCCCCTCTCGGTGTAGGGGTAGTTGAACGTCATCACCGTGTGGCCCGCCAGGGCCAGTCCATCCCGCAGAGAGATCATGAAGGGATGGTCCTGGTTGGTGCCGGCACCGTGTGCCAGGAGCACGCCGGTCGAGCCGGAACCGGCGAGGCGCCCTGAAACCTTGCCATCGGGCCAGGTGATCGTGGTGCTAGTGGGCATGGTGCAAATGTAGGGCAGGTACCGTGACCCGATGGAGGCGATGGTCCACGAGACACCCCAAGAGGTGGCCGAGGCTGCAGCCAGGAGGGTGGCCGATCTGCTTGGCGCGTCCACGGATCGTTTCTCCTTCGGCCTCGCCGGCGGCTCCACGCCCGAGGCCACCTACAAGGAGCTGCGGGGCCGCGCCTCGGGCTGGGACCGGGTCGATGCTTGGCTGTCCGACGAGAGGTGGGTGCCTCCCGACCACGAGCGCTCAAACGGGCGCATGGCAGCGAGCGTCTTATTCGACCATGTCGACGCGGTGTTCCACCGGCCGATATGGAGCGAGTCGTTTGGTCCCGACGACTCGGCAGCCCATTACGAAGCGCGACTCAGATCGCTCCATGGCAACGGGCCACCCGATGTCGTGTTGCTCGGCGTCGGAGAAGACGGGCACACGGCGTCCCTCTTCCCTGGGACCGCCGCCCTGACGGAAACGCGGCGATGGTTCGTTGGCAACCAAGTGCCTGCTCTCGATGAGGATCGACTCACGGCGACTTTCAATCTCCTCTGGAAGGCGCGCCTGCTCATGGTGCTGGCGGTTGGCGTGTCGAAGGCGCCGGCCGTGCGAGCGAGTTTCGAACAGACCACACCGGCCGGACGGTTAGGTGCTGGAGAAGCCGAGGTCGAGTGGTACCTGGATCGAGACGCCGCGTCACTGCTCGGCTGACCTGGCTCACCCTCGTGGTGCTGGTCGCGTCGGCCTGTGCCCCGGAGTCAGACCCGAACGCGACAGCAACGGCGCCGGAGATTCCCACTACCACGACCTCGCCCTTGGACTCATCGACGTCGGCCGGCCCGGCCACGACACATCTCTCCGATACCGACCTCGACATCCGGGTGCCCGAGGGCGAAGGCCCGTTCCCGGCCGTGGTCCTGGTCCATGGGGGTGGCTGGGTGGGCGGCTCGCCGGAGCTCATGGCCGGTCTGGCAAGGTTCCTCGCGGATGCGGGATACCTCACGGTCAACACTGGATACACGTTGTCGAATGGCATCGCCGGCTTCCCGGTGGCGGTCGATGATGTCGCCTGCGCCGTCCGCAATGCCGCTGATCATCCCGACAACGACGGCACCGTCACCGTTGTTGGGCATTCGGCTGGGGCCCATCTGGCCGCACTGGTCGCTCTCGACACCGATGTGTATGGCACTGAATGCGCGCTTGTTGAACCCGTGATCCCAGACAGGCTGGTCGGTCTGGCCGGCCCCTATGACGTTTCCCGGATCGGGCCGCTGATCGTCCCCTTCTTCGGCGTTCCGCCCAATGAAGACCCGGAGTTGTGGCAGGCCGGGAATCCTCTGAACCAGGTGGCGAACAACCCAGACCTGTCCAGTCTGATCATGCACGGCGAAGAGGACGGTTTGATCGATCTCAGCTTCGCCACCGACTTCGCCGAAGCCCTCAGCGGTGCGGGATCTGAGGCGGTGGTCGAGGTGGTCGAGGGGGCGCGTCACAACGAGATGCATCATCCCGACGTCGTCGGGGACCTGATCGTCACCTGGTTGGAGCGGGACTAGACGGGCTGCTCCCCCGGCCAAAGGACCCAGGCGCTGTCGTGGCGGGTCATCCCGATCCTGGGGTAGTAATCGACCGCGGCCGGCGCAGCCAGGAGGATCACGGTGGCGTCGGGGGTCGCCTCACGGGTGAGACGAACCAGTTCCTTGCCGATCCCCTGGCCCTGGTATTCGGCTCGCACGGCGAGGTCGGAGAGATAGGTGCAGTAGACCCAGTCGGTGACACAGCGCGAGATCCCCACCATCAGATTCCCGTCCCAAGCAGTGATCACCAGGTCCGCCTCCTCCAGCATCCGGGTCATTCGCCCCTCATCGCCGACCGGGCGTCGCTCACCGAGGGTGGAGTCGACGTAGAGCTCGATCATGTCATCCAGGTCGAAGTCCTTGCCGGTGCGATAGGTGATCATCGACCTGGATCGTAGGATGACCTGGAGATGCGCTTCTTCGCGAGGCTCACTGGCCTGGTCGTGCTCCTCTATGGAGCGTGGATGGTCACGATCAATCTGTTTGAAGCGGTCACTGGTTCCAACACCTATGAGCCACCCTGGATGATGTTCGTGGTCCTCGGGTTCGGAGCATCCGGCGCCGTCGGGGGCACGCTCTTCCTGCTGAGCATCGACGGTCCGCCGAGGTTCCGGACGCCGATGATCCGGGCTATCGGTTGGGTCGGGATGTTCATCTGCTCCGCCCTGCCGACGAGCCTCTTCTATCTCCTGCTGATCATGGTCGCTATCTCCGCCGTGGTTCTGCTCAAGCCGATCGATCAGGTGCCCGAGAAACCCTCACTCAACTCCGGGTGATGTCCCTCGCCGCAACACGGGGGCCGAAGCTGGGCTCATGGCCCAGGGTATGGAGGAGCCGGGTCACCCGTCCCCGATGAGGGCGGAATGGCTCGAGCAGCTCCAGCATCTCCTCGTCGGTTCCCCGCGGCCGGCCGGTCAGATGATGGACCACGATGTGCTTGAGATGAAAGTCGCCGACGTCGACCTGGTCGGCGTCGCCGTGGGAAATCGAGAGGGTCTTGGACACCGTCCACTGTCCCACCCCCTGGATCGAAGCCAGCTGAGCCGCGGCCTCTGATGGGGTCGCATATCGCGATTTGTCGATGCGGGCCGCCGTGGCCGCCACCCTTCTGAGGAGATCGGCCCGGCGCTTCTCCAGGTGCAACCCGTGATATACCCAGTAAGGGGCACGTGCCATCGGCTCCGGGTCGGGTGGCAAACGTAACTCCCGCGGCCCCGGAGCCGGATCGCCGAACTGGCGACGCAGACCCCGGAGCGCCGCTGTCGCCTGTTCGCCCGTCACCTTCTGGCCGCAGATCGCACGTACCAGGGCATCGAACACCAGATCAGTCCTTCCGAAACGCCAGCCCGGGTGACGTCGATGCAGCTCCCCGACCACTGGATGATTGGTTTCGAATTCCGTTGGGTCGTCGTCGAGCCCGGCGATTGCGTCGAGACGGTCGAGCAGCCATGGCCCGCCGTCACCCCAGGCGTCGCCAAAGAGCTCCTGCTTGGTTCGTCTCATGCGAAGCGAGCCCGGGCCAAGCGGGGTGCGCGCCGTCAGCCACCAGCCGTCATCGGCGAACCATCCATGGAGGGGGCGCAGGGTCGCCTTGAGATCGAGTGGACCGTCTATCGGGATGGAGCGGCTGATCGGATCCAGGCCCATCATCGTCACCATCGGTCGTGGTGGACCACCTCGTCGAGCGGGCGGCGGGCGGGCTTCTTGATGGGCTTCAGCGGCCGGTCCGCTGGATAGCCGAGGCCGAGCATCCAGGTGAGACGGCGGTCGTCGGGGAGGCCAAGGATCTCGGATGCGAGCTCGTAGTCCTGGACCGAGGCGGTCCTGCTCCCGATCCCGAGATCGGCGGCTGCGATCATCATCGACATCGACGCCTGCCCCAGGTCGTAATTGATCACAGCAGTGAGACGTAGCTCGTCACTGAACGGAGCGACCAGGCCGACGGCCGCGGCGGCATTAGCGATGTGACCGGCGCCTTGCCAGACGTGAGAGATCTCCTGTAATTGGTCACGGTCCCGGATCAGCACGAAATCCCATCGCTGGCTGTTGCTTCCG
>JARDZU010000138.1 GCA_029240695.1 Acidimicrobiia bacterium
ACGTCTCATCACCGACGGCGCCATCGGGGAGTTGAGGGCGGTCCAGGCGGCCTTCTCCTATTACAACGATGACCCGGGCGACATCCGCAATCAGGTCGAGGCGGGAGGCGGTTCCCTCTTCGACATAGGTTGCTATCCGGTCAACGTCGCCCGGATGCTCTTCGACGCCGAGCCCACCGATGTCATGGCTTCGATGCGGCGTGACCCCGAATTCGGCACTGATGTGCTCACGTCGGTGGTGCTCGACTTCGATGGGAGACATGCCGGTTTCATCTGCTCGACTCAGCTGGAGAACGACCAGCGCGTTCACATCTACGGGACCGGGGGGCGCCTTGTCGTCGAAATCCCCTTCAACATCCCTCCCGATCGACCGACCCGCCTGCTCGCCGTGTCCGGGGGCGAGCCGCCGGTGGCGCCGGATGTGGTGGTTCATCAGGTTCCCGAGGCCGACCAATATCGGGTGCAAGCCGACGCCTTCTCCCGCGCCATCCGGGATGACACGCCGGTACCAACGCCACCCCAGGACGCCGTCGCCAATATCGAGGTCATGGAGCGAATCTTCGCGGACGCCGCTGGCCGCGCCTGAGTGGCGTCACCCGGATCGAGCGCGAGTGTGTCCGGCCGGGTCGGCGATGACCTCCGAGATGGCCAACTCCGCGGCGCCGATCAGCGGGGCATCCGGTCCCAGCCCACCGGCTGTGATATCAGCGATGTCACCCGGAGCATCGAGCGCCCCGAGACGTGCGCCTTTGAAGACGGCCTTCTCCAGGAACGGGAAGAGGGGGTGATAGAACCCACCAAGCACGACGAGTTGCGGATTGAACACGTTGATCAGGTTGCCGATTCCCAACCCGAGCCATCGTCCGATCTCGGCAAGGGCATCGAGAGTCTTCTGGTCCCCGTCATTCGCTCTGGCGAGGATGGTGTCGATCAGGCCCAGCCCGGTGACGCTCGACGGGATCCCGGCAAGACGAGCCAGAGCTGCCTCGCCGGCCTCGGTCTCCCAGCAGCCGGTCGCCCCGCAGCGACAGAGATGTCCGTCTGGGTTGATCAGGGTGTGCCCGGCCTCACCCGCGTAGCCGGCAGCCCCTAACATTGGCTTCCCGTCGTGAATGATCCCGGCGCCGATTCCGGCCTCGCCTGAGATGTAGATGAGGTGCGGCACCCCGGCACCCACTCCGCGCCGATACTCGGCGAGGGCGCCGAGGTCGGCTTCGTTGGCGACGAGTACTGGATCGCTCAGCCCTAGGGCTGAAGCGAGCATCTCACCGAGTGCGACGTTCCTCCAGCCGAGATTGGGGGCGAGCGGGACGAAGCCGTCTGATCTCCGGGTGACCCCGGCGACACCCACGCCGACCCCGGTCAGGATCGCGTCGGCGGGCAGGCCCTCAATCAGCTCGCCGGACAGGCCGGCGACGACCTCGACCGTTTCGGCCGCAGACTCGCCACGGGGCCGCGGCACCCGCACCTGTTCGTAGACGTAACCACCAAGGCCGACCGTGGCGACTGCAACAGAGTCGACCGACAACTCGATCGATAGAACGACGGCACCCTGAGGCCGGGTCCTCACCATTGGGGAGGGCCGCCCCGGCCCTGAGGGCGCGACCGCCGGGCCCTCCTCGACTAGGCCGAGGTTGGTCAGTTCGCCGATGAGATCGGCGATGGTGGATCGGTTGAGGCCGGTGGTGGCGGTCAGCTCCGAGCGAGAGACGGGTCCGTGGAGGTGGAGGCTCTCCACCACCGCTGCCAGATTGTGGCGGCGCAGCTCGTCGGCGGCCACGCCCTTGGGCCGGTGGTGGGCATCCCTCCCGGCCGTTATCTGGGTGCGGTTCAAGTGTCTCCCGGGAGGTCGATTGTGAGCCAGAACCTTATGCCGCAATTTGTTGCGGGGTCAAACATATGACGGTTATGCTCGCATCGGTCGGCGTGGGGTCGTCATGGCCCGTTCGCGTCCGACTAGTACGGAATTTGCCAACCCCTTCGAGGGGTGGCAACCGGAGGAGGAAGGAAAAACAAGATGAAAAGACGCCTAATGGCGTTGGTAGCCGTCATCGCCCTTGTCATCGCCGCTTGTGGTGGTGAAGAGGGAGGCGACACCACCGAAGGTGGTGCCGATACGACGGAAGCCGGAGCGACTACGACGGTAGCTGCGGCGACCACCACGGCAGCCGGGGGAGCGAGCACGACGGCTGCTGCGGGCGGCGATTGTGTCGTCGGCATGTCGTGGAACAACTACAACGAAGAGAGATGGGCCAAACACGATGAGCCCGCAATCGTTGCGGCACTCGAGGCCGGCGGTTGCTCGTACATCCAGTCGGATGCGGGGTCATCGGAGGAACAGCAGATCACGGACGTGGAGAACCTGATCGCTGACGGCGCGAACGTCGTCATGATCCTGGCTCAGAACACGCAAGCGATCCTGCCCGCGGTTCAAAGCGCAACCGACCAGGGGATCCCTGTGATCGCCTATGACCGCCTCATCGAGGATGCGAACACCTTCTATGTCAGCTTCGACAACGTCCTCGTTGGGCAGCTGATGGCCGAGGTCGTCTTCGATCTGGTTCCGACCGGCAACTACTTCATAATCAAGGGCAACGGAGCCGACGCCAACTCTGACTTCCTGCGTGAAGGGATCGGTTCGGTGATCGATGCCGCAGCTGAGGCCGGTGACATCACCATTCTCGAGGAGGACTACACGGACAACTGGGACCCGGCGCTGGCCCAGACCACGACCGAGCAGTGGTTGAGCGCGCATAACAACGACGTGCAAGCGATCGTGTCCGAGAACGATGGCATGGCCACCGGTGCGGCCGCGGCTCTCGACGGCCAGGGCCTCTTGGGCGAAGTCGTCTTGTCGGGTCAGGACGCCGACGTCGCCGCCCTCCAGAGGGTGGCAGCCGGGACGCAGGCAGTGTCGGTTTGGAAGGACGCCCGTGCGCTGGGCACCGCGGCCGGTGAGGCTGCCGTCCAGCTCGCCGGAGGCGCCTCTCTGGCCGACGTCGAGGGAACGAGCGAGTTCGTCTACACGAACAAGGAGACGCAGGCAGAGACGGTTCTGACCAGCATCTTGCTGACCCCGATCCCGATCACACAGGACAACCTCCAAGAGGTGGTCGACGCGGAATGGATCACGGCCGAGGATCTCTGCTCGACCGGCGGAACTGTCGGCCCCTGCGCCTCGTGACCAATCGCTGAGGCGAAATCGATGGAATGCATTTGCGCCCCCGGTCTCCGGGGGCGCAGTGCGATCTCTAGTGTGGTGATGCTATGAGCGTGGTAGAGGCCCCGCCGACACAGCCGGATACCCTCGAACCGGGATCGCGCCGGTCGCTGGGATCCTATCTGCGGGACAACGAGATCGATACCCGCATGGTGGGGATGATCGCCGTGCTCCTGGCGATCTGGGTTGTCTTTCACTTCATCTCCGGAGGCACCTTCATCACCCCGCGCAACTTGTGGAACCTCTCGGTCCAGACCTCGTCGATAGCGATCATGGCCACCGGGATGGTGCTGGTCATCGTCTCCCGCAACATCGACCTTTCGGTGGGCTCCATGGTCGGCACCGTGGGAATGGTCATGGCCGTCCTCCAGGTCGAATGGCTTCCACCGCTGATGGGCCTGGGCAACCAGTGGATCTGGCTGATCACGCTCGCCATCGGTGTGGTCCTGGGAGCCCTCATCGGCGCCTTCCAGGGATCGATAATCGCCTATGTCGGCGTTCCCTCCTTCATCGTCACGCTGGGTGGGCTGCTGGTGTGGCGGGGATTTGCCTGGCTGACTGCGAGCGGCCGGACCATCGCACCGATGGACGCTGCTTTCCAGCTCCTCGGAGGTGGGTCCAACGGGTCGCTCGGGGAGACGGGAAGCTGGATCGTCGGGGGAGTCGCCTGTGTCGGGATCATTGCCTTCCTCGTGATGGGCCGGCGTCGTCGACGCAAGTTCGGCTTTCGCCTGCGCCCCACGTGGCTCGACGTCGTTCTCGGTGTCGTGGGATGCGCAGTGGTGCTCGGCGCGGTGTGGGTGATGAACAGCTACTACTTGCCGGAGAACCTGGCCATCCAGTACGCCGAGGAAAACGACATCCCGATTCCCGAAGGCGGCCTTCAGATCCCGCTCGGAATCCCTTATCCAGTGCTCATCCTGGGCGGAGTCGCCCTCGCCATGACGTTTGTCACGAACCGCCTTCGCTTCGGGCGGTATGTCTTCTCGATCGGGGGGAACCCAGAGGCCGCCTCCTTGGCCGGGATCAAGACCAAACGCACCATCGTCAAAACCTTCATGGTGATGGGCATCCTCGTGGCCATCTCCGCCGCAGTCTCCATCGCCCGTCTCAACGCCGCGGTGAGCGGTCTCGGCACCTTGAACGAGCTCTACGTGATTGCTGCGGCGGTCATCGGGGGCACATCACTCGCAGGAGGAATCGGGACCATTCCCGGTGCCATTCTCGGAGCTCTCGTCATGCAATCGCTCCAGTCCGGCATGGTCCTCATCGGGGTCGGTGCCCCAGTGCAGGACGTGGCACTCGGCGTCGTCCTGGTGACCGCCGTTGCTATCGACAGCATTTACCGGAGGAGGGCAGCGCGGTGAATGGGAGCACGGCCAACGGGACGCCACTCGTCGAGATGAGGGACATGAGCGTCTCGTTCGGCGGCGTTCACGCGGTCAAGGACGTCACCATCGACCTCCGCCCAGGGGAAATCCTCGGTTTGGTCGGTGGCAATGGCGCCGGCAAGTCGACCCTGATCAAGACCCTTGCCGGAGCACAGAGGGCGGATTCGGGCGAGATCTTTGTCGATGGCAAAGAGGTGAGCATCACCACACCACGCGATGCGAAGGCTTACGGGATCGAGACCATTTATCAGACTCTGGCACTGGCCGACAATCAGGACGCCCCGAGCAACATGTTCCTGGGCCGGGAACTGAGGACCCGTTGGGGCACCCTCGACGACTCTGCGATGGAGGACGCGACCAGGAAGATCATGGGGAGGCTCAACCCGAGGTTCCAGAAGTTCAAAGAACCGGTGGCCTCTCTGTCCGGTGGCCAGCGACAGTCGGTCGCCATCGCCCGAGCAGTCCATTTCAACGCCCGGATCCTGATCATGGACGAGCCGACCGCCGCCCTCGGTCCGGCTGAGACCGAGCAAGTCCGTGAGCTGATGCGTCAGCTCAAGTCGGAGGGCATCGGGATCATCATGATCAGCCATGACATCCACGACGTGTTCGATCTAGCCGACCGGATCTCGGTCATGCTCCAGGGCAAGCTGGTGGGGACGGTCAACAAGGACGACGTCACCATGGACGAGGTCCTGGCCATGATCATCATCGGCAAGATGCCGGAAGAGGTCACCACCAAGGAGCTGGAACAGCTGCACGGCTGATTCCGATCGGGCTGAGCCGCCTCTTCGTCGAACGCCTACCCCAGACATGAAGGCGCGATGCTTGTGAACGTATCCCCGCATACGCTTGCAGGCCTACCATACCATCGCTATCTTCCAGCATTCCGGGGCAACATGACTGCTCGACGAGGAGGAAACGTCATGCCACCAGACACGCAACTGCTCAGCCCTTCGCGGAGGAACTTCCTCAAGGCGCTCGGGATGACCGCGGCGATCGGGCTCATCAACGCCTGCACCAACGACGGGGCCACCGCCACCACAGCCGCCGGGGGGACCGGAGGGACGGGGAGCACCGCGTCTACCGGCGGGTCAGGAGCGGGGAACTTTCCCGAGACGCCCGCGTGGGAGTTCGTCTTCGTCAACCACGTCACCACCAACCCCTTCTTCGTCCCGACCGTGTACGGGATCGAGGATGCCGCGGCCATGCTCGGCATCCCGACCCCCCAGTGGACCGGTTCGGAGGACGCCGACAACGGGGCGATGGTCAATGCGATGGAAGCCGCCATTGCCGGCGCAGCGGACGGGATCGGGGTGTGCCTGGTCGATCTCGAGGCGTTCAACGGGCCG
Organism: Acidimicrobiia bacterium; assembly: GCA_029240695.1. Lineage (GTDB taxonomy): Bacteria > Actinomycetota > Acidimicrobiia > Spongiisociales > ZC4RG35 > JARDZU01. The sequence goes on from JARDZU010000138.1 coordinate 5,964, forward strand.
ACCGATGAGGCCCTTGCCGCGGGAATCCCGGTCATTGCCTACAACGCCGACACCCCGCCCGACAACCCGAACAACCGTCTCTGCTACGTCGGTCAGGACCTTTACGGTTCGGGCTTCGAGATGGGCAACCGGATCGTCGAGCTGGTCGGATCCGGGAAGGTCGCGCTGTTCATCGCCACCCCGGGGCAGCTCAACATCCAGCCCCGCATCGATGGTGCCCTGGACGCCATTGCCGAGTCGGGAGCCGACATCGAGGCGCTCGACATCGCCACCGGCGCCGCGCTGGAGGATGAGTTGAGCACGGTCGAGGCCTGGTACCTGGGCAACCAGGACGCCACCGGGATGTTCGCGGTAGACGCGGGCAGCACTCAGGCAGTTGGCCAGGTGGTCCGGGACCAGAGCGCCCGGGACAACGCCCTGGTCGGCGCCGGCGGGTACGACCTGTTGCCGGAGACGGTGGAGTTGGTCTCAGAGGGAGTGCTCGACTTCACCATCGACCAGCAGCCTTACCTACAGGGGTTCCTACCCACTCTCTACCTCTACCTCTACAAGCTGTCGGGTGGCGTGGTGACCCCGCCCGAGACCAACACGGGTCTCGTGTTCCTCGACTCCTCGTCTGCCCAGTTGTTCCTGGAGACGGCGAGCCGGTTCGAAGGCGATGCAGAGGAACAGGCGATAGTCGAGCCCGTAGGCTGACACGCGTAAATGACTGACACCGCTGTCGCACCGCCCCGGTCCCAGAACATCTGGGGCCGGGTCGGTGACTTTCTGGTGCGACGGCCAGAGTCGACCATCGCCTTGGTGGCTCTGGCGCTCGGGGCCTATTTCGCGGTGGTCAACCCGGCGTTCCTGACCACGGCCAACATCCGGGTCATTTCCCAGTACATGATCGCCACCGCGATCCTTGCCGCCGGCCAGGTCATGCTCCTTATCAGCGGGGAGATCGACCTGTCGATGGGGAACGTCTATTTCATGACCCCGTTCCTGGTTTTCTTCGCCAGCGAGGCAGGTCTCGTTCTTCCGCTCGCCATCCTGGTAGGCGTGCTCGGGGCCGGGGTGGTGGGCTATCTCAACGGTGCGATCAGCCTCGGGTTCGGGATCCCGTCCTTCATCGTCACCCTGGGCATGGGATTCGTGATCAACGGGTTCACGCTCAACATCTCCGATGGGTTTCCCAAGCGCGTCCCCTCCACCGGAGTCGCCGCCGCAATCTTTGGAGACGCAAACTTCTCCGGTTTGATGTGGGTGATCATCATCGTGATCGCGATGCATCTGATCCTCAACCACTCCCGATGGGGGGTCTATACGGTTGCAGTCGGAGGCAACCCGCTGGGAGCTGCCGAGGCCGGTGTCCCCAGCCGAAGCATCAAGATGCGCAACTTCATCCTCGCCGCGATGCTCGCCGGCTTTGCCGGGGTGATCGAGGGGATCCGCGTGGGCTCGTTCGACCCCGGGGCAGGTGTCGCCGGGACCAAGGTGTTCTTATCGGTGGCCGCGGCGGTGATCGGTGGGACCCTTCTC
>JARDZU010000139.1 GCA_029240695.1 Acidimicrobiia bacterium
TTCGAGTATGCCCCCCGTCTCGTCGAGAGCGCAGAGCCGATAGTTCCGGAGGGCTGAGCGGTCACAGACCACTAGGTTGCGCCGGACCATGACCGGCCCTTTGCAGGGAATGAGGGTTGTCGAGATCGCCGCCTTGGGGCCGGCGCCCTTCTGCGGGATGGTCCTTGCCGACCTCGGCGCCGATGTGGTGAGGGTCGATCGAGCCGATGCGGTCACCGGCGAGCACACGAGCTCGACGAGAAACGACCTCATGTGCCGCGGGAAGTGGTCGATCGGCGTGGACCTCAAGCACGAAGAAGGAGCGAGTGTCGTCCTTCGGCTGGTAGAAGGGGCCGACGCTCTGATCGAAGGGTTCAGACCCGGGGTCACCGAGCGTCTCGGCATCGGGCCCGCTCAGTGTCTCGCCCGGAACGTTGCCCTCGTATACGGGCGGATGACCGGCTGGGGCCAGAACGGTCCTCTGTCGGGGCGGGCGGGCCACGACATCGACTACATCGCCCTGTCCGGCGCCCTGGCCGCGATCGGCCCCGCCGAGACGCCCTTGCCACCGTTGAATCTCGTGGGTGACTTCGGAGGAGGGGGCATGTTCCTCGCCGTCGGCCTCCTCGCCGCTGTGCTTCACGCTCGTGAGACCGGGGAGGGCCAGGTTGTCGATGCCGCCATGGTCGAGGGGTCGGCACTGCTCACCACGGCCATGCACGGTCACATCGCGGAGGGCTGGTGGGCACCCGGGCGGCGCGAGGCCAATCTCCTCGATGGTGGGGCGCCGTTCTATGCGGTATACGAGACAGCCGATCGCGGGTATATCGCAGTCGGCGCTCTGGAGCCGCAGTTCTTTGCTGCACTCCTCGAAGGTCTCGGTGTCGAGCAAGAGTCCCTGCCTGCACAAGGAGACAGGGAGGGGTGGCCAAAGATCAGGGCCGTCCTGGCGGCCAGATTCGCCTCACGGAGTCGTGACGAGTGGGCAGAGCATTTCGCGCAGATCGACGCTTGCGTGGCTCCGGTCCTCGATGCCACCGAGGCGCCCGGCCATCCCCACAACATGGCCCGCGAGGTGTTCATCGAGGTCGACGGGGTCATCCAGCCCGCTCCAGGCCCCAGATTCTCGGTTACTCCTGCACCTGTCCCGTCGGGCCTTGGCTACCCGGGAAGGGACACAGATCTCGTGCTGAAGACGCTCGGCTATAGCGAAACCGAGACAAGTATGCTCCGCCGGGCCGGAGCAGTGGCCTGATCGCGGAGGAGAAATGTCCCAGGAAGCCGTGTTGGCAGAGCGAGCGGCGATCGACGCCGAGATAGAGGGCAAGACGATCGTCGACTACCTCGATCGAAATGCTGAGCGTCACGCTGCCCAGCCCGCGATCCATTACAAGGATGGGGACTGGAAGACGCTGACCTGGGGCGAGTACCGCCAGGCTGTACATGAGGCGGCCGCGGGATTCCAGGCCCTGGGTGTCGGCGCGGGAGAATTCGTCGCCATCATGGCCGGGAACCGCCCCGAGCACGTAATCGCCGACTACGCGGCTATCCATTCCGGGGCGACCGCTGTGACGATCTACTCAACGCTCACCGCTCCTCAGGTCCAATACATCGCCGACAACTGCAAGGCCACCGTGGCGGTGCTGGAAGACCTCGAGTTCATGAAGCGCTGGGAGGAGATCCGCTCGGAGCTACCCAACCTGCGGTACGTGGTCCTGATGTCGGGCGCCGAGAACTACGACACCGCAGACTGGGTGTTGAGTTGGGACGAGCTTCTGGTCAGGGGTAAAAAGCGCCTTGCCGACGACCCCGACGCAGTGAACCGAACCGCCGGCACGATCACCCCGGACACGCTGGCCACCCTGATCTACACCTCGGGCACCACCGGCACCCCCAAGGGCGTGATGATCAGCCACCGCAATGTCGTCTGGACTGCCGAATGCCTGCGACGTGCGGCCAACATCGACCTCGGGCCCCGAATGGTCTCCTATTTGCCTCTCGCTCACATCGCCGAGCGGCTAGCCACCCACTATCTGGCCACCTATCTGGCCGGCCAGGTGTGGTTCTGCCCGAATCTCGCCGGTGTCCTCGAGTACATACAGGAGGCTCGGCCGACCCTGTTCGTCGGGGTTCCCCGTGTCTTCGAGAAGTTCCACTCCCGGCTCGCAGCCCGTTTCGCCGAGACTCATGGGATCAAGAAGACCCTGCTCGATCGGGCCCTGGACGCCAACCGGAAACGTGTCCTGGCGGAGCAGGAAGGGTCATCGGGCCCGATGATGGCCGGGACGCTCGACTCGCTCGTCCTGTCCAAGGTGCGCGAGCAACTGGGCATGGACCAGGTCGAGCTCGCGATCACGGCAGCTGCACCGATCAACCCGGACCTGATCCTGTTCTTCCAGACGCTGGGGATCCCCCTCTTCGAGTTGTACGGGATGTCGGAGACCACCGGTCCGGCGACGACCAATCTCCCCGGTGCGTTCCGACTCGGCTCGGTGGGGAAGGCTCTCCCCGGGGTGGAAGTGGAGCTTGCCGAAGACGACGAGCTGTTGATGAGGGGAGGGGTCATCACCGAGGGTTATTACAAGCTCCCCGATGACACCGCCGAGGCCTTCGACTCCCAGGGTTGGCTCCATTCGGGCGACCTGGCCCGGATCGACGACGATGGCTTCGTGTGGATCGTTGGCCGAAAGAAGGAAATAATCATCACAGCTGGCGGAAAGAACATCGCCCCGGCCAAGTTGGAGACTCTCCTCGGCAACCACGCTCTCATCTCCAAGGCGTGCATGGTCGGCGACGGTCGCAAGTTCCTGACGATGATCGTGGCCCTCGACCATGAGGAGGCACCGGCGTGGGCCGAGGCCAACGGTCTGGTCTATGAGGACCTGGCGACCTTCTCCAAGCTCGCCGAGGTGAATGCCGAGATCGAGCGGGCGATCGACGAGGCCAACGGGATTGTCTCCTCGGTCGAGCAAGTGAAGAAGTGGATCATCGTGCCCGACGAGTGGACCCCCGACTCGGGCGAGGTGACGCCGTCGCTGAAGCTCAAGCGCAAGGTCGTGCTCGACAAGTACGCGAGCGAGATCGAGAGTCTTTACGTAGGAGTCTGAGACCCGGGCGGATATGCAACGAAACCTGTTCGAAGCGGATCACGAGTTATTCCGCTCCACTGCCCGTGAGTTCGTCGAGCGGGAGGTGGCTCCCAACGTCGCCAAGTGGGAGGCGGAGGGGAAGGTCGACAAAGACATGTTCCGCAAGGCGGGCAGGACCGGGCTCCTCGGTATGGCCGTGCCCGAGGAGCATGGTGGGGGCGGGATAGCCGACTTCCGATTCAACATGGTGGTCGGCGAGGAGTTGATGCGCGCCGACGCCATGGCCTCTGGGATGTGCATCACCCTTCACAACGATGTGTGTCTTCCCTATTTCACCCACCTCTGCGACGACGAGCAGGCCAGACGGTGGATGCCCGGTCTCGTGTCGGGGGACCTGATGTCGGCGATAGCCATGACCGAGCCCGGCGCCGGGTCGGATCTGGCCGGGATCAAGACCACGGCCATCCGCGATGGGGACGTCTACGTGGTCAACGGTTCCAAGACGTTCATCACCAACGGGATCAACTCCGATCTCGTGATCACCGCGGTCAAGACGGACCCTCAGGAAAGGCACAGCGGGATGAGCCTCCTCGTCATCGAGGACGGCTTGGAAGGCTTCAGCCGGGGGCGGAATCTGGAGAAGATCGGCCTCCACGCCCAGGACACCGCCGAGCTCTTCTTCGACGATGTCAGGGTGCCGGTGTCGAACCGGCTGGGGGGGGAAGGGATGGGCTTCGTCTACCTGATGGAAAATCTGCCCCAGGAGCGGCTCAGCCTCGCCACCGGCTCCGTTGCCCACGCTCAGGCGGCATTCGATTGGACCCTCGAGTACATCAAGGAGCGTCAGGCGTTCGATCAGCCCATAGGGAGCTTCCAGACCGTGAAGCACGTGATGGCCGAGATGAGTACTGAGCTCGACATCGCGCAGACCTACGTCGACCGCCAGGTGATGGCGCTGAATCGGGGAGAGCTGAGCGCCGAGGATGCTGCCAAGGCCAAATGGTGGGTGACGGAGATGGAGAAAAGGGTGATCGACCGCTGTCTCCAGCTCTTTGGCGGGTGGGGCTACATGGAGGAGTACCCCATCGCCAGGGCATTCCGGGACGCACGGGTCCAGACGATCTATGGGGGGACCACCGAGATCATGAAGGAGATCATCGGGCGATCTCTCGGTCTCTGAGCCAGGAATCAATCGGAGGGAGTCAGTAAATGGGTGAGCCAATCACGTTCGACGGGCGGGTGGCCGTGGTCACCGGGGCCGGTGGTGGACTGGGTAGGGAGTACGCCATCGAATTGGGGAGACGCGGCGCCATGGTCGTTGTCAACGACCTGGGCGGCGCGGTGGACGGAAGCGGCTCTTCGCATTCCGCGGCCGACGTGGTGGTGGATCAGATCAAAGGCGCCGGAGGTGAAGCGGTGGCCAACTACGACTCGGTTGCCACGCGCGAGGGCGGCGAGGGCGTCGTCCAGACCGCCCTGGATGCCTTCGGATCGGTCGACATCGTGATCAACAACGCCGGGATCCTCAGGGACAAGTCGTTCGCCAATATGACACTCGATGAGGTCGACGCCGTGCTCGATGTGCACCTCAAAGGAGCCTTCCATGTGTCGCATCCAGCCTTCAAACTGATGAAGGAACGGGGATATGGCAGGTTTGTCCACACCACCTCGGCATCCGGTCTCTTCGGCAACTTCGGCCAGGCCAACTACGGCGCGGCCAAGGCCGGGCTGGTCGGTCTGTCCAACGTGCTCGCCATCGAGGGGGCGAAGTACAACATCAAGTCGAATGCAGTCGCGCCCACCGCCCGCACCCGGATGACCGAGGACGTCCTGGGACCGTTCGTCGAGATGCTCGACCCTCAGCAGGTGATGCCAATGGTCATCTATCTGTGCTCTGAGCAGAACGAGCTCACCCATGAGATCTTCACGGTCGGAGGAGGGAGGTACGGCCGGGTCTTCGTCGGCACGAATACCGGCTGGTTCGCCGGCCAGGGAGTGGTGCCCACGGTCGAGGACCTGGTGGAGCACCTCGATGAGATCCGGGAAGTCTCTACGTATGTGATCCCAGGGGACATCAACGAAGAGCTCATGATCCTCGCCCGTCTGGCAGGCGGCTGATGCCGATTGATCTCGAGAAAGCGATCGGGGCGGAGCTCGCCGGAGGGGCCGCTGTCTGGGATGAGGACGACATCATCCTCTATCACCTCGGCGTTGGCGCCGGCGTGCCGCCCACCGACCCCGGTGAGTTGCGCTACGCCTACGAGGGCGATCTACGAGTTCTCCCTACCTACGCAACCATCCCCCAGTTCCCGGTGATGATGAGCATGGGACACGCTCCTGGCTTCGACATCAACCCGGCAATGATCCTCCACGGGGAGCATGAGATCGTCGTCCACGAGCCGATCCCGACCACCGGGACGGTGATCCAAACTGGCAGCGTCATCGAGATCCTCGACAAGGGCAAGGGTGCACTGGTAATCGTCGAGATCGTTTCAGTCCTCGAGAAGACCGGCAAACCGCTGTTCACCAATCGTGCGTCGATCTTCATCAGGGGAGAGGGCGGCTTCGGTGGGGACAGCGGCCCATCTACGACAGATCTCAGGCCATCGAGGGACCCCGACGACGTCGTCGAGTCGGTCACCCTTCCCCAACAGGCGCTGCTCTACCGGATGGCATCGAGGGACAAGAACCCCCTCCACGCCGACCCGGGCTTCGCTGCCTTCGCGGGGTTCGATCGGCCGATCCTGCACGGGTTGTGCACCTACGGAATGGTCTGCAAGGCGGTCGTCGACCATGCCCTCGATGGACGCCCCGATGCGGTGGCCTCCTTCCGGGCCCGCTTCTCGGGCGTCGTCTACCCGGGAGAGACGCTGGTCAGCTCGGTTTGGGACGACGGCGAAGTGCTCGTGGTGTCGACCTCGGTGAAAGAACGAGAAGTCCTCGTGCTCTCGAACGGAGTGGTGAGTCGTAGGTCGTAGGTGGTAGGAGCTAAAACCTAGGACCTCGAACCCACAATCGAGATCCGTGCCGCTAGGCGCGGATCTCTACCGGCGTCCCGACGGCGACCACGTCATGGAGGCGCGTGATGACGTCATTGGCGACCCGGACGCATCCCAGTGACACCGCACGACCGATCGACAACGGGTTGTTGGTCCCATGGATGCCGATGATCCCGTCGCCCCCGTTGTACTCCGTGACAGTGTCCGATCGGGCGGACAGACCGAGGGCGTGGGGGCCCCATGGGCTATTGGGATCGGCCAGGGCAACACTGTCGGTGACGAAGAACGTCCCCGTCGGGGTTGGATTTGCCCCGCTCCCGACTCCGACCGCGGTTGCGATCACCTCTTCGCCTCCCACGACATAGCTGAGCGTCCGGTCGGAGAGGTCGATGAGCACTTTGCCGTCGACGACGAATGCGACCATCTCGTCGGCGCGGACCCATCCCTCGGCGCCATTGGGGCGACCGGGGAGAAGGACCCGGGCCCAACCATCATTCGGTCCTTCGAGGACCATGAGCACGGTTGTGGTCCCCAGCATGGTGGTCGATTCAAGGGTGCGGGTCGGCTCGGTCCCCTTTGGCCCGGCGAAGACGTCCACCGCCTCGCGCGCACCGAGGACCAGAGAGGAACCCTTCGGAAGGGACTCGACGTCGAGGGCTTCCTCAGCCGTCGTGGTGGTGGCAATCGAAGTGGTCGTGGTGGGCGGTGTGGTGGTCGCCGGTGCCACGCTGGTGATGGGTGCGACGGTCGGGGCAGGCTCAGTCGCATCGGCGCTGGCACAGCCGGCCACTCCCAGGCTCAGGACGACGGTCAGGGCGATGCGTCGCATCTCGAGGAATGGTATCGGCACCTTGGAAGGGAACTGTTCTGTGTTGTCGGGTTAGCCTGCGGCCCCGATGCCGAGGGTGTTCGTCAGCGACTTCATCCCGGGGGACATCCTCGAGCCCCTGGAGACCCTCGCCGAGGTCGAGGTCTGGGGTGCGAAAGAGCGGGTGCCCAGGGAGACCCTCTTCGAGCGCCTGGTCGATTGTGACGGGTGGATCTCGATGCTGTCGGACAGGATCGATGTCGAATTGCTCGATTCTGCGCCGAAGCTGAGGGTGATCTCCCAGATGTCGGTGGGAGTCGACAACATCGACGTCGAGGCTTGCCGGGATCACGGGGTGGTGGTGGGCCATACGCCCGACGTGCTGACCGAGACCACGGCGGATACAGCCTTCGCCCTCATCGGCGCTGCAGTCAGACGTCTTCCCGAGGGAGAAGCCATCGTCAAGTCGGGGGCTTGGGGCCCGTGGGACCCATGGCACTTCCTCAGCAGCGACCTCCATGGCGCCACACTCGGGATCGTGGGGATGGGGCGGATCGGCCAGGCGATTGCACGACGAGCGCGTGGGTTCGACATGAGGGTGCTGCGATGCTGGTGAACGTCGCCCGCGGCCCGATCGTCGACACCGACGCCCTGGTGGAGGCGTTGGGGGACGGCGTGATCGGAGGGGCCGCCCTCGACGTCACCGACCCTGAGCCTTTGCCTTCCGATCATCCCTTGCTCCGGTTCCCCAACTGTCTGGTGGTGCCTCACATAGGCAGTGCGACCGTCCCGGCGCGGAGAGCGATGGCCGCCCTTGCAGTGGCGAATCTCGTCGCCTATCTCCGTCAGGAGCCCATGCCTGCATGGCTCCCGGGTAGCGCTGTGCAGCCCCTCAGCGACTACTCTGCTCCGGGTTTCCCCTCTGAATCGAGTGATAGCTGACCCATGGTCGAATTGCCCCAAGCCAGGTCGATCGAGGTCAACCCGAGTCAGGAGCGCCTCCGTGAGCTGACGCTGGAGCGCATGCCTCGAGTCACGGTCACCGAGTTCGGAAACCTCAACTATCAGGCCGAGGTCACCTCCCGTCTCAGCAATTCCACCTTCTTCATCGCCGATCACGAGATCCACAAGAACCGGATACCCAGAGCCGAGGCGGAGGAGTGGGCCCGGCTCCAGGACGAGCACATAGCGTCACAGGACATGCTGCTGATCGAAGGCCGGGTCGGTCCCGATCCGTCCCTCAGCACGCCGAGTCGGCTGATGATCGAGGCCGGTGGGGCCAACATCGCCGGAATGCAGGCCCAACTCTTCTTCCCTCCTGCGCCTGGCGGAGAGCCGCAGTTCACTGTCATCTACACCCCATCGCTTCCAGCCCCGGGGAAGCCGGATGACCGCCTCATCATCGTCGACATCGAGAACTGGGTGACCCGGGTCCTCGGCTCCGACTACTTCGGGGAGTCGAAAATGGGAAGTCTCCGGATGTGGGGCAGGCTGGCGCACGATTGGGGCGGTCTCGCCCTCCACGCCGGCCTCAAGACTTTTCCCGCCGCGTCGACCCGGTCAGGCGACGAGGAGTCGATGCTGATCATCGGGCTCTCCGGGACCGGCAAGACGACTACGACTTTTCGTCAGCAGGTGGGCTCGCTTCCGGTGCAGGACGATTTCGTGGCCCTCATGCCCGGTGGGGCGATCCGCACCACCGAGAACGGATGCTTCGCCAAGACCTGGGGCCTCGACCCCGATGACGAGCCGACGATCTACGGTGGGACAACCCGGCCGGATGCGTGGCTGGAGAACGTCTCGGTGACGGCTGACGGCAAGGTCGATTTCTTCGACACCAACTACACAGCCAACGGCCGAAGCACCTTCCCGCTGGCCAACATCCGGCACCGCGATCCGAGAGACGTTCCTCCGGCCCGATACCTCCTCAT
>JARDZU010000018.1 GCA_029240695.1 Acidimicrobiia bacterium
ACCGGGTTCGACTACCCGGGGCGCGTCGCCCGGCTTCAAACGACCATGGTCGAAGAGGGGGTGGATGCCGTGGTCCTCTCCATCGGTGCGGACCTGCCGTACTTCACCGGGTACGAGGCGATGGATTCCGAGCGACCGACCGTGCTGATCGTCTCTCCCAGCGGAATCCCGGTGCTAGTCATCCCTCTCCTCGAGGCGCCACGTGTCGAGGCCACCAATGTCGAGCTGGCCAGCTGGCAGGAGACCGAGGACCCGATGGCTCTCGTCGCTCGTGCCCTCGATGGTGCCACGCATGTCGCTATCGGGGACCAGACTCGCTCCTCGACCCTCTTGTCGATGCAGGAGGTGCTCCCGGGTGTGACCTGGCTCAGTGCCTCGAAGATCACCTCGATTCTCCGGATTCGCAAGGACCCGGACGAGGTCGAGATGCTGAGATCGGCTGCGAGCGCAGTGGATCGAGCTCTGCACCGGATCCCGGCTGAGGTTCGGTTCTCAGGTCGACCTGAGACGGAGATTGCCCGGGACCTCCAATCGATGACAGTGGAGGAGGGACACGATGTGGCGATGTTCGCCATTGTCGGTGGCGGACCCAACGGCGCTTCCCCTCATCACGAGCCGGGGATGAGGGTCATCGAGCCCGGCGATTTGGTGGTCTGCGATTTCGGCGGGAGACGGAACCATTACACCTCCGACGTGACCCGCACCTTCGCCGTGGGCAAGCCCTCGCCCGAGCAGGAGGAAGTGCATCGCGTCGTGCTCGCGGCGAGCGAGGCGGCACGGGGCGCGGTCAAGCCCGGGGTGCCCTGCCAGGAAATCGACCGAGCAGCCCGACGTGTCGTGGAGGAGGCCGGCTTCGGAGACTTGTTCATCCATCGCACCGGTCACGGGATCGGCCTCGAGGTCCACGAGCATCCCTACATGGTGGAGGGGAACGGGACACGGCTCGAAGAGGGAATGACCTTCTCGATCGAGCCTGGGGTCTACCTCCCCGGTCGGTTCGGGGTCAGGATCGAGGACATCGTCGCCTGCGGGGTTACCGGCGTGGACGAGTTGAACCGGGCGGACCGCTCGCTGCGGGTCGTCGAGTAGCGGTGGTCCCACGAACCCAGGGTTCTGGACTTCGCTGAGCGGTGCCTGCAACCCAGGGTTCGCGGATCAGAGATCCAGGGCGCGTGTCAGGAAGGCAGCCATCTGGCCACGAGTGACGGGCTCGTCGGGGCAGAACTTCGTGTTGGCCGGCGGGTTGCAACCCAAGGTGACTCCTGCGGTGGCCAACCGGTCGATCGCCGACTCGAAAACACTTCGGTTGTCGTCGCTGAAGTGATTCCCGCCGCCGTCATTGGTATATCCCAGAGCTCGCACCAGAAAGGCAGCCATCTGGCCGCGAGTGACCGGCCGATCGGGGCAGAACTTCGTGTTGGCCGGCGGGTTGCAACCCAAGGTGACTCCCGCGGTAGCCAGGCGGGCGATGGCGGCTTCGAAGACATGCCCGTTGTCATCCGTGAACTGGTCACTGCCTCCGTCGTCGGCGTAGCCCAGGGCGCGGACCAAGAAGGCCGCCATCTGGCCCCTGGTCACTGCATCCTCGGGGCAGAAAGCATCGTTGAATGGCGGGTTGCACCCACGGGTGATGCCCGATGTGCCCAAGCGCTCGATGGCCTCCTGGAAGACGCTGTCGTCGTCGTCGAAGAAAAGGCCGTTGAAGGCGAGGGGTAAGGGGTCGTCACAACTCTGATCGGGACGGGCGAACCAGCGGGTTGCAGGAGCACCGGTCGGCGTGTTGCCGAGGTGGACGACCAGCGACCCACTCTCGCTGAACACCTCGACATCTGCCCGGCCGTCACCGTCGTAGTCGGCCGCGCCCAGCCCCCGAACCTCAGTGGCTGGGATCTCGACGTCGAAGGATTGGTGGAGGGTGAGTCCGCCGCCCTGCAGATTCAGGACGTCGATTCTCGAGCCCGAGCTGTCGGGATAGAGGGCGAACAACTCCGGAGTGGTTCCTCCGTCACGGTCGCCTGCCGCGATGTGAACCGGAGCTCCTCCTGGCAAGGTCGCGCCTCTCAAGACAGTGTTGAGCCCGGGGCCTTCAAGAACGCGGAGAGCGCCGCCTGGCCCTGCTTCCCAAACGTCTGCCTTGCGGTCACCGTCGAGATCTGCTCCGGCGAGGGCGACGTGGTTTGGGTCGATGCCGGTGGACAGGCTGGAGATGTCTTCGAATCCGGAGACACGCGTTGCGACGGTTGCAGTCACGGTCGAGCCGGTGCTGAACGCCACGAGGTCCTGTCCGCTGTCGGCGTCGAGGTCCATGAACAGGATCCGGTGCGACCCGGCTATCGAAGGGTCGGGAAGGAACCAACGGTTCACCGAGCACTGTCCGAAGAGCATCGTTCCCGAGGCCACGTCGATGACCGTGCCACCCGGATGGGCCCTGACGCCGGCCACGTCCGGAGCACCCTTGCCGGTCACATCGGCGATGGTCAGCCGATAGCGGTCGGTGACCGAAGTGAACTCGGTGCGGTAGGTGGCAGCGGCCGATCCGAACGGCCGCTTCGACGTGACCGGAGGGAGCGGGGTCAGCGGGGCTTCCGGGCCGCTGCCGGGGCCTATCCACGAAAAATGCATCGGGTCTTTGCTGAACGCCCAATCACCCCCCCAGCAGAATCCAGCGGCGCGCCACACGTCCACGTACCAGCCGGGCATGTTGGTGATCAGCCTGTTGTCGTCACGCTGCGGGTTCTGTGGCGGGTTGATGTCGATGGCGAGCCCGAGGCCGTGACGCGAGATCTGAGTGCTGCCGGCGATCGTGCGGGATGTGAAGGCGGACATGCTGCTGACTGTGTACGTATTTCCTTGCGCCGCCTGGGCCGCCAGACCAGCGCTGACCCGACGGAAGGCGGGGAGTGCGAGACGGTGCACGCTCACCACCCTTCCCCCGCTGCCGGGCACCACCCACGGCACGAGGTTGGCTCTCACCTGTCCGATCGTTCTCCCGAAGTAGGTGCCGAAGGGGCCGAGCACGGACTCTGCGGCCGACAGGCCTCCGGACTTCGAGGCAAAGGGCGTTCTGGCAAACGGAGCGCCGCAGGTTGAAGACTCCGAGAAGCTGTTCCAGCGGGTCGATGTGTCGGACGATGGCTCCCCAGGCAGGGCCGGGATCATCACCAGGCCGAGGATCATGCCGAGGGCGGCCAGCCCCGTCCTTCGCCGTGCTGCGGAGGCCACCGATGCATGATGTCGCATTTGGCGACCTATGCGGTCTGGTTGCTCAGCCGGATGCGGTTACCCGGGCTGTGGTCTCCTGCACGACAACGCCCGCCCATCGCCATTCCGCCACCAGCGTGTGGGTCCCGCGGGGGAACGTCATCGTCGACACCCAGGCTCGCTCGGCCATCGCGTCGCTGGTCCGCAGGGGGCGCGCCGACAACGACACCGGGTTCCCGTTCAGAGTGAGACGGAAATTGGTGTTACCCGAGGTGAAGGCCGCCTCCTCACCTGATCGATAGGGGAGCACCTGGAACAGCCCTTCATCGATGCGGTAAGTGGTCCCGGCGCCGACGACGAGGCTGAGGGTGCAACGGCCACCGCCCCGGGAGCACGCCGATCGGTTCCACTCCGACAGCGGGACGACGATCCCGGGTATGGGTAGCTCGAGTGCCCGACGCACGAACCCGGCGCTTTGGGCCCTGGTCAAGCGATCGTTGGGGCAATACCTGTCGTTGGTCGGCGGGTTGCAACCGAACGTCCATCCCTGCACTGCTACCCGGTTGATGGCACCTTCGAGCACATGACCGTCGTCGTCGACGAATCGGTCGCTGCTCGTTTCAGACAGGTCGTAGGCGCGGGCGAGAAATGCGGCGAACTCCGCCCTGGTAAGCCCGCGGTTGGGGCAGAAGCGGTCGTTGGCGGGAGGATTGCAACCGAGCGTGATCTCAGCTTCGGCCAGGCGATTGATCGCGCTCTCGAGTGCGTGCCCGTTGTCGTCGCTGAAGAAATCGTCGTCGGTGTCGGACAGGTCCAGCGCCCTGGCGACGAAAGCCGCGGCCTGGGCTCTCGTCATGGTGTCGTCGGGGCAATAACGAGTGTTTGACGGCGGGTTGCAGCCAAAGGTGATGCCGGCATTGGCAATCGCCTCGATCCCGTTCTCCAGCGGGTGCCCGTTGTCGTCGGTGAATCGGCCACTGACGGTGAGGGCTTCGGCGCGACCCGGGAAGAGGGCGACCACGATGGCGATCAGCGCCACCGCGATCACCGAGACAAGGCTCCATCGCCGGGCGGTCATTCGATCTCCAGCGTCTCGAGCACGGCGTTCACGCTGGGAAGAATGTCTGCGCGATCGACGTGTGAGCCGAGGACCACGTAGAGACAGAAGGCGCGGCCGTTGTATGTGAAGAATCGCTGTAGTCCGCTCTGGCCCGGCATCGCACGTTGCAGCGCGTTGCGATCGAACTCGCGTGCCGCGATCTGACGCGGTATCCCCTCGGCTTCGAACAGAGGTGTTCCGGCACTCTCCGGCCCGTATTCGAAGAGAGTCATGAATACGTCGGTGCCGCTCATCAGTTCCACCGCACCGGTGCCGAAGGATCCCCGTTCGGGTGGCAGCGGGAAGGAGGCCACATGCATGACGGTGGGCTCGACGGCGCCGTCGGATTGAAGTTGGAAGTCACCCCCGGAGATCGACCCTTCCCAGGCGTCAGGGACTTCGATAGCGATCCCGCTGCGGGTCAAGCGAGGCATGTCAGGATCCCTTCTCGAGAGGGTTCGAGTAGAGCGATGGATCGCCCGGCTCGATACCGGCCTGACGGAGTTGCTGATCGGTGAACTCCTCGCGGCCGGATGGGTCGAGGCGGACAGGCACCGCATCGCGGGCAGACTGACGGAGGAGTCCAAGAAGGTGCTTCCAGCTAGAGGCCGCGCCCTCCCCGATAACCATCCCCTGGCCGTCGACGAGGAGGAAATAAGGGGTCATCGGGACCCGGAACGTCTCCCATGTCTCGTCCGACATGATCAGGGGGACCCGCGGTGGCGCCATCTCGACCAACTTGGCCGCTGATTCGGACCCCGGGCCTTTGGTGACGATCACGGTCCGCGTGTCGGGCATGGGTAGTTCGAAATCGCCCTGGAACTCGGTCCAGAACGTCTGGCAGCTCAGGCATCCCGAAGAAAGGAACGCCACCAACGTGTTTCCGCGGCCATGGACGAGGCTCATGCTCTGATCGGCGCCGTCGAGACCCACTCCGCTCAGTGTGTTGGAGGGGGCCTTCTCGAAACCGGTGGTCTTTGGCCTGGTCTGGGGTGTCCCCACCGTGACCGCCCCCTCCTCGGTGACGCCGAGTGCGGCGAGCTGTCGGAGGATCTCGGCGTGGCTCTTGAGGAGTCCGGCGACGAGAATGGCGAGGAGGACGATCACCACGGCCTCGATGATGACGATCGCGGTCATCAGGCGTTCCGTCCCCAGGTCAGCGGGAAACCATTCCCGCCGAATGTGAAGGTGGTCGATGCCGTTGACCCGATATTGCGAATCGTCCATGTGCCTGCGTTGAACCAGCCGACCCCGGTGCCGCCATCGCCGTCCCAGTCGCCGGTGACAGGCCGGCCGTTCCCGGCGAAGTCGAAGTCGCGGTCCGCCGGGCCGGCCGAGACTGCGTTTCGCAGGATCCACCTATTCCCTCGCACCACGCCGATCCCGGTGTGGCCGTCACCGTTCCAGTCCCCGACCACGGGGATGTCGCCTGGTTGGCCGAATACGAAGTCGATGTCCGGTTCTCCTGCGCGGTTCGAGTTACGCAGCAGCCATCGGTTGCCACGCACCACGCCGATCGTGTGGACGCCGTTGCCGTTCCAGTCCCCGACGACCGGGATGTCACCCGGTCTCCCGTATTCGATGACGAGATTGGGGCTGCCCGGGCCTTCGACTTGCCGGAGGAACCAGACCAGGTTGCCGACGCCGGCCACGCCATGACGGGTGTTGCGCACCATTCCGATGGTCCTGACCCCGGCATTCGAGAAATCTCCGGCTACCGGGTAGTCGCCGGGCAGGCCGAACTCGAAGGTCTGGTTGGCTCCTCCGCTGCTCAGTGCATTGCGTAACTGGAACGTCGAGCCGCTGACGACAGCCGGTCGGGCTCGGTAAGGGCCTTTGGGGGTGGTGTCGGGGAGCAGCCCTGCGGCGTTGTGGCTGTATGTCGACTGTGACACAGCGCTCGTTGTGGTGCAGGTCGAATCCCATTCCCAGGGAGGCACGCAGGTTACGACTCGACAGGTGATGGGTCCGATGCACGGGAGACCGTTGTTGCACTGGCCGTAACGGAACCGGGTGCAGCACACCTTGCGCTCACTGCAGTTGTCGTGGTTGCACTGGCAGTTGCAGTTCACACACGAGTCGGAGCAGGTGCCGGAGCCGCCGCAGCTGCATCCCCCGCAACTCGCAGTGTTGCAATCCATGTAGTACCGGCTCCGACCGTCGCAGAAGGTATTGCCTTCGGCCCGCCACCAGCCCGCGACCACATCACCGGGAGGGCACGTGTTGACCCCGTGGATGTTGCAGCAGAAGTCGGTCCATCCGTCGTTGCATCTGGCGCCCCCGCTGCATTGGCTGGGCACGACGGCGCCGTAGGCGCTGCCTGGGCGAAGGATGTAGGCGGCCGGCGCAGCGACAAGAGCGGTGCCGACCATGGCCGCACGGCGGAGGAAGCCACGACGCGAGGTGTGGGTGTCGAGAGCGCGGCTCGCCGCGGCTACGAGTCGCGTGCTCATTCGGTCCGGGTCGAGGCCATTGTTTGAGGTAGGCGGGACAAGAGGAGGTAGGCAAGGTAAACCCCGATGGCGACAAAGACGAGGTACGCGATAGGGGTCGACACGGAGTCATCAATTGGAATCACGGCTGTCCCGGTGATCGCAACGACGACGAGGGCGATCAGACTGGCGACATTGAAGCCGAAATGGAACCAGGACGGTGGGGTGTCCTCCCGTCCGAAACAGCCGCAACTCTGGATGGGTAGGTCGGCCCGCAAGGCCAGCCACGTGAATGCGGCGAAGCCGGCATAGAGCACCACGCCGCCCGCTGCCCAAGGCCCACCCAGGATCAAACCGACCACCGAAACCACCACCTCGACGAGCCCCAATATCCAAACGACAGATTTCGATGAGGGGAGGCGAGCAGCGCGCAAGGCGCCCACGGTTGGGACTGGATCCGCCATCTTGGCCATCCCGGCCAACCCGAGGAGGCCGAGAGCTATGGCGGCGACGGCTGCGGCGACCACAAGCCGAGAGTAGTGCTGATCCTCCAGATCGCTGGAATCCCCTCGAAAGTATGTCTACACGCCTCGGGAGCTTTACCATTTCGCCGGTGTCAGCATCACAATCGAGCCATCTGCGCGCCCTTGAATCGGAGTCGATTCATATCGTCCGCGAAGCTGTTGCCGAATCGGAGAACCCAGTCCTCCTCTTCTCCGGGGGCAAGGACTCCGCCCTCGTGTTGCGACTCGCCATAAAGGCTTTCTGGCCTGCGCGTCTTCCCTTCCCCGTCATGCACGTCGATACCGGGCACAACTTCGATGAGGTGCTCGAGTTCAGGGACCGGATCGTGACCGAGCTCGAGGCTGATCTCATCGTGGCTTCGGTCCAGGAGGCGATCGACCAAGGCCGGGTGGTCGAAGAAACCGGTCCCAGGGCTTCCCGGAACCGTCTCCAGACCGAGACCCTCCTCAACGCGATCGATAAGCATCGATTCGACGTGGTCTTCGGTGGGGCGCGCCGTGACGAGGAGAAAGCTCGTGCGAAGGAGCGGGTGTTCTCGTTCCGGGACGAATTCGGCCAGTGGGACCCAAAGAGCCAGAGGCCTGAACTCTGGTCTCTCTACAACGGACGGCATCGCAAGGGCGAGCACATGCGGGTCTTCCCGATCTCCAACTGGACGGAGATGGACGTCTGGCAGTACATCGAAGATCAGGGGATCGAATTGCCGTCGGTCTACTTTTCGCATCGTCGACGCGTTTTCGAGCGGGACGGAATGCTCATGGCCGAGTCGCCCTATCTCAACCTCATCGACGGCGAGGAGGTGTTCGAGGCCATCGTGCGGTTCCGGACCGTGGGGGACATGACTTGCACCGGTGGGTTCGAGTCCACCGCCTCGTCAGTCGGGGAGATCATCGAGGAGGTGGCCGTCACGCGAATCACCGAGCGTGGCGCCAGCCGTGCGGACGATCGAACCGCGGAGGCCGCCATGGAGGATCGGAAGCGGGAGGGCTACTTCTGATGACCGAACTGGTGCGCATCGCAACCACCGGGTCTGTCGACGACGGAAAGAGCACCCTGATCGGTCGGCTCCTCTTCGACTCCAAACAGATCTTCCAGGACCAGCTCGAGGCGGTGGAGGACGCCAGCCGCAAGCGCGGCACCGACTACGTCGACCTGGCCCTGCTCACCGATGGCCTCCGCGCCGAACGGGAGCAAGGGATCACTATCGATGTCGCCTATCGCTATTTCGCCACTCCAAAGCGAAAGTTCGTTCTGGCCGACACCCCGGGTCACATCCAGTACACACGGAACATGGTCACCGGGTCGTCGACCGCGAACATCGCTCTCATCCTGGTGGATGCAAGGCTGGGCATCCTCGAGCAGACCAGACGTCACTCCTTTCTCGCCTCTCTCTTGGGGGTCCCCCATCTGGTGTTGTGCGTCAACAAGATGGATCTCGTCGACTGGTCCCAAGAGCGCTTCGACGAGTTGGTCGACGAGTTCCGTAAGTTCGCCAACAGACTCGAGATACACGATCTGCGGTTCGTCCCGGTGTCGGCGCTAGAGGGTGACAACGTGGTGAACGAGTCGCTGAACATGCCCTGGTACCACGGCCCGACTGTCCTCGAGCTGCTCGAGGATATCCACGTCGGCAGCGATCAGAACATGATCGATGTGAGGTTCCCGATCCAGTACGTCATCCGGCCCCATCGGCGGGAGTACCAGGACTTCAGGGGTTACGCCGGCAAGATCGCCGGAGGGTTGATCAAAAGGGGCGATGAGGTCATGGTCCTGCCCAGCGGCTTCACGACCACGATCCGCTCGATCGAGACCTTTGACGGGCCGCTGGAGGAGGCGGCGCCACCTAGCTCGGTGGTGATCACGCTCGATGACGACATCGACGTCTCGCGGGGGGACATGTTGTGCCGACCACACAATCAGCCTCACGCCTCTCAGGACCTCGACGCCATGGTGGCCTGGATGTCGGATGGACCTCCACTGAGGGTCGGCGCCAAATACGCCATCAAGCACACGACACGTTGGGGGAAGGCGATGGTCAAGGACTTCCAGTACCGGCTCGACGTGAACACCCTGCATCGTGACGAGTCGTCGGATTCCCTCGGCCTCAACGAGATCGGTCGGATCAGGCTCCGCTCCACCACGCCTTTCTTCTTCGACGAGTACCGGCGCAATCGGGAGACCGGCTCATTCGTCCTCGTCGACGAATCGAGCAATGTCACGGTGGGGGCGGGCATGATCACCGGTGAAGGGTCGTGAGCGAGAACGTCGTCTGGCATCGCGGGTCGGTGACGCCACTCGATCGGGTGGAGGCGACCGGCGGCGAGGGCGTGACCGTCTGGATGACGGGTCTCTCGGGCAGCGGGAAGTCCACTATCGCCTACTCGGCCGAGATGATGCTCGTACAGGCCGGCCGGGCTGCCTACGTCCTCGACGGGGACAACCTGCGTCACGGCCTCAATTCCGATCTCGGGTTCGCGACCGCGGACCGCAGCGAAAACGTGAGACGGGTGGGTGAGGTGGCTCGTCTCATGGCTGATGCCGGTCTCGTCGTGTTGGTCCCTGTCATCTCACCGTTCGCCTCAGACCGCAAGATGGTCCGGGAGGCACACGAGGAGGCAGGTCTGGCTTTTGTCGAAGTGTTCGTCGATGCCTCCCTCGAGGTATGTGAGCAGCGAGATCCCAAGGGCCTCTACACCCGTGCCCGTGCCGGCGAGATCGAAGACATGACCGGAATCGATTCCCCCTACGAGGCACCCGAGAACCCCGACCTGCATCTCGACACCGAAGCCTTTTCGTCCGGTGAGCTCGCTGAGCGCCTCGTCACCGAAGTGATCGACAGATGACCACGGCTACGAGCCCTACCTACTACGTCCGGCGATTCAGCGAATACATGTCCGAGCTGTGGCGGCGAAAGGACTTCGTGTGGTTCCTGGCCCGGGGCAACATCAAGGCCCGCAACGCCTCCACCGTCCTCGGTCTGGCCTGGTGGGTGCTCAATCCACTCTTGCTCGGCATGGTCTATTTCTTCATCTTCGGGCTGATCTTCCCCACCCAGCGTGATATCGCTTATCTGCTCTCCGGGATTTTCGTCTTCCACTTCAGCGCCCAGTCCATGTCCGGAGGCGCCAACTCGATCATTGGGAACTCCAAGTTGCTGGTGAACATCAGGTTCCCCCGCCTCATCCTCCCCATCGCCTTCCTTCTCGAGTCCACCTTTGGCTTCCTTGCGTCTTTGGTTGTCCTCTACCTGATCGTCATCCCCTTCGCCGATGTCGTCCCCGGACCGGAGATCGTCCTGCTGCTGGTGGCCCTGCCACTCCAGATCGTGTTCAACCTTGGGCTGGCCGCGGCAACCGCCCGTCTGGCAGTGCCTTTCCGGGATATCACCAACTTCATCCCCTATCTCACCCGGGTCTGGCTCTACATGTCGCCCATCATCTGGCCCCTGGCCATGCTGGAGGGTGTGTCGGAGACTGCCCAGAGCCTGTTCCGACTCAACCCGATGTTTCCGATCATCGCGGTGTACCGGAGCGCACTGCTCGGCTATCCGCTCGCTCAGGCTGACCTGGTAGCCATGGCCGCCTGGTGCGTGGCCGTGGGCATTCTCGGCGTTTCAATGTTCATCAAGTACGAGGGCAAGATGGTGAGGTATCTGTGAGCCAGCCATCCGTCAAGGTGGAGAATGTTTGGGTTCGCTTCCGGCCATATATCGACCGTCGCCCGACGCTGCGCCGCTCACTGGCCACGTTTCGGCACAAGGAGACCCAGCTGGTGGAGGCGCTCAAAGGAGTGTCATTCGACGTGCAGAAGGGTGAAGCATTTGGCGTGGTGGGTCAGAACGGTGCGGGGAAGAGCACCCTCCTTCGCGTCATGGCTCGCACCCTCCGTCCCGATGAGGGGCGGGTCGTGGTCAGGGGTCGGATGTCGACGCTCCTCCAGCTCGGGGTGGGATTCAACGCACAGCTCTCCGGAAGCCGCAACATCTATCTGGGTGGCCTCGTCGCGGGCCTCACCAAGGAGCAGGTCGATGAGCGCTACGACGAGATCGTCGAGTACTCCGAATTGGGAGAGGCCATCTACCGGCCGATGAAGACCTACTCGTCGGGGATGTTTTCCAGGTTGGCCTTCGCCGTGGCGATGCATCTGGATCCGGAGATCCTCCTTCTCGACGAGGTGCTCGCTGTCGGCGACGAAGGCTTCAAGCAGAAGAGCAAAGCCACGATGCACGAGCTCCTCGGGCGATCGGGCAGCATCGTCTACGTCAGCCATGCGGTGAAGCAGCTGGCCGATTTCTGCGACCGCGCCATGTGGCTCAAGGACGGAGAGGTGGTCGCGATCGGCGAGGCGGGGGCGGTCGTCGACGAATATCGAGCCTTCGTTCAGCATCGCAGGAAAGAGCTGAGGGCCCAGGGACTGGCGTGAGCAGCTCAGACGGAGAACCGGAAGACACTGGTGTCGATTCCGATCTGACCAGCGTCATCGAAGAGTTCCGGGTCATCCGTGCCGACCTGGTCGACCGTCTCGACGACGAGACAGCCCGCTCGCGGGAGCTGAAACGAGCCCTGAACCAGGCGGAACGCCGGATCGAGTCGATCTACGAGAGCAAGACATGGGCGGCGGGCAAAGTCTTGCGTCGATTGGCTCACCCGTTGACTCCAGCGAAGGACGGGCAACCGATGTCGCCGCCGGTTGCAGTCGAAATGAACCCGGTCAGCGGATTCGTTGAAGCGTCGCCACCCCGGGAGCCCCACCCGCTGTGGAATGAATACCAGGCTGAGCTCGCGAACCGGCTCGAGCCTGGCGTCGAAGGGCTCGCGTTCATGGTGTCGACGACCAGGTTCGGCGAAGGGCGGGGCGATCTGTTCGTGGCGACGGGGCTCGGGCGATACCTACGGCGTCTCCCCTTCACCGTTGCCTATCTCGACCAGGGGCAGTGGTACCGGTCATCGCCCGCTCCGCGGTGGGTCGTGGCCATGATGCCGGCGTTCCGGCCCTCCAGGTTGGTGTCGGGGTCGAAGATCATTGGCTGGGCTCGCAACGAGTTCTTGAACTGGCTCACCCATCCCGAGCTGGATCAATTCGACGCCATCCTGTGCTCATCGCCAGCGGCTGCAGCTGAGCTCGAGCGGTTCTTCGCCGGCCCTATCCATGTCTTTCCCATCGGAGTCGATCTCGAGCTGTTCCAGCCGACCCCAGGCTCCGCCGACCATCGGGCTGGAGTGGTGTCGACCGTCAACCAATGGGGGAGAGAACGGGATGTATACCGAGCGCTTCGTTCGGTGCCTATCGATTTTCCGCTCCGAATCCATGGTCAGTCGCGTGGGCTCCCGTCTGAATTGGCACACTTTGACGGGGGGCCAGTCCATTTCTTCGAGCTCCCCAAGCTCTATTGGGGGGCAAGAATCGTTCTGGACGACTCCAATTGGACCACGGTTGGCTGGGGTGCGGTCAACAGCCGTGTGTTCGAGGCGATCGCTGCTGGTGCTTTGCCGGTGACGAACTCGGCCCGAGGACTCGACTCGCTCGGGTTGTCCGACGTGCCGACCTACAACAGCCCGGAGGAATTGAACCCGCTCCTCGATCGAGTGCTCGGCGATATCGATGCCACCGAGGCACTCGCCGAGAAGCTCTTCGCGGTCGTGAAAGAGCGGCATTCATTCCGCGAGCGGGCCGGAGACTTCGCCCGGATCACGGCTGCAATAGCTTGACTGAGGAACGTCTCCTTCAGGCGGAGCGGTTAAGGGTTTGAGCTGATCATGGCGCTGGGAGACTGATCGTCCTGTCCACGGCGATCCCTTCGTCGCTGATCACGAACCGGACCACTTCACCGTCCGGAAGGTGGTCGTCACGTTTGTCGTAGAAGTGATAGAAGCGCACCCCCCGCGAGGGTGGGCTTGCACTCAGGAGCGAAGTCCGGCCGTCGCGGGATTTGAATTCGAGACCGACTGAATCGAAAACCGTCGGTACGACGTCTGTAAGTTCAGCGGGATAATCCGAAATCTCAAACTCTGTCGATGAGCCGATGCCGGCTGGCTTGACCAACAGCAGTGACCGCGACCGAGCATCGCTCCATCGCTCGCTGTAGAAGTCACCCGGGGCCCGCTCCAGGTCGCCAGCTTCGTTCAGTTCGAACCGAGCTCCATGGTCGCCGTGGATGATGATTATCGAGCTGTCGAATCGGTCGAGTCCGCGCAGTTCTTCGAGGAACAAATCAATGAGTTGCATAGAGCACGCCGCTTGCGCTGCGGGGGTCGTCTCAACCCCGGATACGTATTTGCAATCTTCCGACAGCACGTAGGGAAAGTGGGGCAACAGCAGGTGCACGAGTGAATACCGACCGGTGGGAGCCAGCAGTCGTTCTCGATTGACGAAGGTGCGAAAGCCCTCGGCGGCGAGTGGGGGGCCACTATCCGGAAGGAGGTTCTGCCCGTCCAGCTGTTCGTAGTCGTCCCTAGAGATCAGGCGTCTGGCAACTGAACCAGGCAGATTGGAATAGACCCATAGGGATGCGGCCAGCTGGTCGTAATTGGAACCAAGATCGTGCGGGACCAGATCCTTGAACAACAGCGTCTGGTCGAAGGGCTGCAAAGAGAGATATATCGACTGGGAATGCGTGTAGGCCGTTATGGCGTACCCGGCTTGACGAAGCAGTTCAAGGCTTGAATCGGCTCCGCGAAACGCCGAATCGAAGAAATCCCGAGGATCGGTGTTGTAGTCGTAACCCGCTGGGGCGAAAATCGAGGCCATCGACATTTGCGTGCGCCCCCATTGGGTTCGAGCATCGGGGAAGAAGGTGAAACCCGCCAAAGTGCTTTCCACCTCGTGGTCGAGGGTTGTCTCAAACATCTCGGTTTGAAATTCGTCGAACACGATGTGATAGACGTTGGGCAAAGAGCTCGACGACGCAGTGGGCAACAGGGGAGAGCTACCTGGTGTCGAAATTCCGGTGTCAGCGTCAGCCCGGCTGACATCTATGACCGTTGTAACGGCTGTTCCTGCAAGCAGCAACGCGCCAAACACACCGATGCTGACGAGATGAGAGTCGGGTGAGCGAGACAAGAAATAAGCGCCGACGAAGACAATCGAGGCAGCAATCAGGCCGCCGACAGTGCGCCTCCAATTCAAGGGTGTCGAATACGCGAACCATGCGGGTGTGATCAGGACGTAGCTGAAGAAGAGAAACCGGCCAACGGCAGTGGCGCTGACAGCCCAAAGGAGGAAACCGATCGCACCGGCGATCAAGGCCACGGCATACATGAGGCGCCCCGCCGTGTAGTCGTTACCGAAGTACTCCGAGTTTCGACCGATCATGCCCACCGCCGGCAGCGCGAAGACGACGAGGCCAGGTGCCACGATCGCCACAGTCGCGAACGGAGTCAGCCGTGGCCGCTCCCGCGCTGGTCGCAAATCGGGAGGCTTGGTACTGGGGTCGGTATCCAAACTCGCCATGTAGCAATCTCGGCTGCTGAGAGTATGACCTCATGGACTGACTGGCGAGGTTGTCGCCGCGCTGAACCCTGAGGAATGGTTCCGTTGCTGCCGTGGTGGGCGGTGCCCCTAGCCGGACAAAGGGGATCGACGAAGGAACGCGGCCATCTGACCCCGCGTCACGAAATCCGTCGGGCAGAACCTGTCGTTGTCAGGAGGGTTGCATCCCAGCGTGATCCCGGATCCCGCCACCTTGTTGATGGCGTTTTGGAAGATTGAGGATCGGTCGTCGACGAAGAAGTCGTCGCCGGCCGGAGCAAGGTCGAACGTGCGCGCCAGGAAAGCCGCCATCTGCTCCCGGGTGATGGCGTCGCCGCCGCAATAGGCCCCTGGCCCGCAACCCTGCGTGATCCCGGATTCGAAGAGTCGATTTGCCGCGTCTTCATAGAACTGACCCCTGTCATCCGCGAAATGGTCGGCGGTGGCGGGCGGCAGGTTCAGGGCACGAGTCAAAAACACCGCCATCTGCCCCCGCGTGACGTCCGAATCGGGGCAGAACCGTGTATTCAATGGGGGGTTGCAGCCACGGGCGATGCCTTCGGATTGCAACCAGTCGATGGCGCCCTCGAAGTTGTGTCCATGGACGTCGAGGAAGCCACCAAACCGGGCCTCTCTATCCCGGACCCATGCGTCCATGCGTCCATCGAAGATCCAAGACACTTCGCCTGGAGGGCTCCACGTTCGGTACCCGTCGGCGAAGGTCGGGTCGAGCCGGCCATTGACGAGGACCCGGAAGTCCAGGTCTCGCTCTGGGCGATCGCGATTGAAATAGACGGCCCCGATCACTTGGTCGTGCGCCTTGAGCCTGGTGAACATGTCGTCCAGCCACCGGGTCCGGGACTCGCCGTTCGGACCGGTCTCGATGGATGCCGTCTGGGTAACGAGGATCGGCTTGGTCAGCGAGACCTGGTTGCGCAGCGAATCGATATACCGTCCGAAGGTGAACTCGTAGTCGCGCCACGCCGGGTTCCCGTTGTTGATCTCGGCGAACCCGATCAGGTCGACGACCTCGTCGCCTGGGTAGTAGTCCTCGTATCCGAAGTCGTGACTGTTGTCCCCATATGGAGCGAACAGGAACCGGATCTGCCCAGGTGTGAGGCCCTCATTCAGCAAGGCGGCCCGTAAACGCCGATATGCGGCTTTGTACCCGTGTGGCTGGCCGGACCAGGGATGGTTCCCGTTCATCTCGGGCAACGGGGCGACCAACATGGTCCGGCCGGGACGCTCCCGAAGCCAGCCGGCAAGGGCATTTGCCATTTGATCGACCCGGGTGTCGAATGCGCCCGAGTTGAGCCCGGCGAGGTCTTCGGCGTGAAGCTCGAGGTATGGCGTCATCCCACGAGTATCGAGCTCAGTCAATTGTGTCACGACCGCCCCGTCTGTCCAGCTCCGATCCACATCGAGGAACATCTGATATATCGCGGGAGTCTTCCCCACCTGCTGGGTGAAGACCGGTATCTCGTCTCGCCACCCTGGGCCAGAGGCAAAGCCGAGAAGCGTCGGTTTCTCGGTCGCCGCAGTGACTGCTGTGGCCATGGGGACTACCGCGCCGACGCCGACGGCCGCGGCCAATATCAACCGATGAATTCGATGGCGGGTGGGTCGATGCATCCAGACTGGTATCGGAACCGGAACGTTCGTACCAAAGGCTCGGTTGGCCCACCTTAACGCAACGCAGTTTGTCGGTTGCCGAACCGTCTCGGCTGCAAGCCCAGCTGTCGCCGAGATCGACGAACTCTTCGACGGAGTTCCATCTCGAACGTGGCCTCCGACCTTCCCTTGAATGTGGAGCTGGACACGAGCCAGATCGCGCCCGACGCCGTCAGTCGGCGAGGTTTGATGGTTTCCATCGTGGGATGAGTCGCCTGCCCCCGTACGACGTCGGCACGTGTATCTGAAGATCCGACGGCACGCGGTCGCCTTCGGTGATATTGAAGCGAGACTTCAGGACCATCGGCCTCGAAGCCCTGCCTACCCATGCATCGAAGATCGAACCGACATCGAGAGCCACACAACCAGACTCCTTGAGCCACTGGCAGTAGACCTTGCCGGGTATCCCGGCTCCGACCAGGACCAGGGTTCCAGCAGGGAAATCGAGCTCCGACCTGATGTTGCGAAACCGATCGGGAACATGTTCCCCTGGTCCCGGAACCACGACGTGTTTGTCGGGCACGATCACGGTGCTTGTCCGCACATTGAATCGGCGCGCCACGAGCTCGCCGAGCTCTGGTCTCGAAGTGACAAGCCCTACCTCATTCACTTCATCAAGGATCCTGTTCAGGGCTCCTGTTGCCAGCAGCTCCCAATGGATCCAGGCGCTGCAGAATTGCTGATTCTCTGACCACTCGATGGTGCGCAAGACCTGATGCAAAAGGGCCAACCGTCGGGCGCCTATGGCCTTCAGGTTCTCGACTTCCTCTTGTCTGATCCTCGTGGCAGAGATGACCGTGTCTCGGACTTCCGTGGCGGAGCGCTGCAGAAGGTCGGGTGGGAGTGTCGTATTCACGAGGTCGTCTCGAATGCCTACGACGTCGGCGCCCTGGACCGCCTTCTCGAGATCCTGCTTGACCTGGCCGACATCACGCAACCTGACCCGTTCCGCCCCCCAATGGCTGTGCAGGTACGCAAGGTCCTGAAGCCACATGTCTTCCCCGAAGGAGAGCAGTACCGCCTCGCCGTCGCCGAGCCTGATCAGGCTGAAGGGCTCTCCGTCCGCGACAGCGTTTTGCACCCGGTCGATCGCTTGCGAATCGCTGAGCAGCGGGAACTCGCAGGCTGGGTACACAGGCATGCCCGGATCACCGCTGCGGAGACATGGGCGATCGCACCACGCGCCCAAGCGGATGCCAGGGCCATTGCGTAGGTGGCGTGCAGGTCATGGGCGACACGTTAACCACAGAAGGTGTCCGGAAAGATGGCGTGATCACGGTCCGGGAGCCACGCGACTCCCGCGTCCGCTATAAACCTCGAACATTCGGGAGTCCTCTGGGATAAGTGCGAACTGGGCTGATGGTTGCCCCCGAACGTAGGAGAAGCTGGCTGAGCGAAAACGAAATCTCAAGCCTGTCTCGAGACAGACTCGCTGATCAGCAGATAAACGTGTCCCAGTGGGTCTCCAAGGAGATGAGAGACAGCGGTTGGGGTACCAATGATGGCGAGCCACGCATCCTCTTGCTCCACGTTCCCAAGACTGGCGGCACTTCCCTGCGGAAGATGCTGCAAGCGCATGTGAGCTCGAAGCTCACATTCTTGAGCACCGGACATCATCAGTGGCTGGACCGCAGCCCAAGCGAGCTCAGCCGATACAAGCTGTTTGTTGGTCACAACTTTCTGGAGCCTGTCTACGTTCTGCCAGAGCTGAGATGGATAACGGTGCTCCCAGTTCGGGACCCGATGTCTTGGTGGCAGAGTTTCTACAAGTTTCGGAGGGGGCAGGTCGCCTCGGATTGGCGTGAAGATCGCATCACGGAATTGACCTTCGATGAGTGGGTTTCTTCCCAGGCCGACCAAAGACTGAGCAATCCACAGTCGTCATGGTTGTTGACCAGGATCCGGATCATGTTCGATAGCCCGTTTGTCCCCCAAGGCGTTATCGCCTCTTCCATCAATGGTGCGGACGTGAAGGGGTCGGCACTCGTCGACCTCCTCGAGCGAATGATCGGCTCTGTGACAGTTCTTGGTGTCACGGATGACCTGTATTCGATCTATATGGATGTGTGCCAAGAAGCCGGATGGACGCCTCGATTCAATGAAGCCGTGAGAAGCAATGTGACCGAGGCCGCTTCGGATGACCTTCATCTGAGCCCTGACCAGGAGAAGCGGCTCCGCTCGTTGAACGGGTTGGACGCACTCATGTACTCGTGGGCCTTGGACCGGACGCCGAGTGATCGTGAGCAGCAAGCTCAGTAGGCGGGGACCTGCTCCTGCCGATCAGCGCGCGGGAACGATCTCTTCCTAGCCACTGGTCACGTTCGCCCTCGAGACCAGGTCCGAGATCAGTCTCACCAGGTCGGCTGACTGTTGTTCCAACAAGCGCTCGGACCGGACATAGGCGTCACCGGCTTGCGCTAGAGAGTTCCGTAGGTCCGGCTGGTCACGAAGAGTCGAAATCGCGTCCCCCCAGTCTTTGGGCGTTGGGCCACACATGAGGGTCACCCCCAGGTCTCGCAATGGGGAGAACGCAACCACATCACTGCAGATCACGGGAAGGCCAAGGCCAGTGCCCTCCAGAAACTTGAGGTCGCTCTTGGCTTCGTTGAACGGCGTATCGGCGAGGGGAGCGACGAGGGCATCGAAGTCACGCGCGAAGTCCCTCAGCCACTGAACAAACAGTGGATACATGCGGCTTGCCCGTGGTGGGTCGATGTGTTCGCACCAATCAAGGGTGCCCGTCGGTGCTCCTCCCACGACGGTCAGAGTGGTTGCGCTGTCAGGACGACGAATGAATTCCTCAAGGAGATGCAAGTCCTCACCATGGGTACGTGAGCCGAAATAGAGAAGACGGAATGAATCGGAGTCCGTGCGTGGGGAATGACCGTCTCGATCGGGCTCTAGGGGAGCGAACCAGAGCTCTGAGTCCAGGGCGTTCAGGAGGGTCACGACGTTGTCGTTGTAGTCCGTGAGACGCCGGTTGAGTGCCTCGGTGCTCGCCGTGATCAAATTGGAGCCGGCTGCCAGCCTCTTCAACGGCTCTTGCCATTCGCGGAACGCATCGAAGTCGGGATGACTGGCAGGCATGCCGATGATGTCGTCGTCGAGATCCAGGACGATCGGAATGCCTTGGTCGTCCATTCTCTGGAGGAAATCCTCCGTCAACGCGGGGGGGACACCTGTTCTCTGAATCAGGGCGACATCCAACCTCGTTGGTGAGTCGGCCGTCATGTAACGGTCCGCATCGAGGACTACAGGTCTGAAGTTCTGCTCGACAGAGGGGTGATAAAAACGGCGCAGAACGCGAACGTGTGTCGCGGCCGGCAAACTGCCCCTTCGTGCGGGCACAAACAGTCCAATCCGGATCAGTTCGGAATCGACAGCGGGGGATCGGCCAGCTGATGGTGTGCTCTCGGAGAAACGCTGCGGACCCTGACTCCAAGAATCGTCGTGACCTGTGACCGGGCGGATATGAACGTAGGGCACCTCGGCCTGGTCGCGAGGCAGGTCTGGCTCGGTTCCTTGGGTGCGCTCTGTTTCGGCCTCAGGGAAGGCGCGGCGGGCTCTTATCCATGAGAACACCGGCTTGATTGGTCGGGCTACGGCCAGCGAGAACCGAACCACCCGCCTCGACTGAAGGCGGGTGTAATCCGATTGAGCGGCAGCGAGCTTGCGGTTCAGTTTGTCAACATTCGCCTCGGCATCGGCCAGACGTCGCTCGAGCGAGAGTTTTCCGGCCGAAGCACCCTCGAGTCGTCCTCGCATTTCGGACGGGCTCAGGACCGTCGGGTCAGCCCGCATTGATGAGCGGGCGAGCACGACGATGTTGAGGTCGGCGCGCCAGGAGGCAATATGCCAACCCAGGTGGCGTACGGCGTGTTCGAGATCGTCGCGATCGTGGACGTACCGGCTGTTTTCGAGATCGAAGTTCGACGTGGACCCTTTGTTCGAGGGGTCTGGACCATCCAGGCCATCAACGATGTGCCCACTAAGGCCAACAACACCGTCACTGTCGGTCATGGCCAGGAGCTCAGCCAGGAACGAGTCGAGGTCGTCGGGTGGGACGACATCGAGCGCATCAGTCGCCAGGATGTGTGTGTGGTTACCGTGCGATTCGAGCTCTTGGACTTTGGCTAATGGTTGTCGCCGAAAAAGCTCCGGAATGGCGCCCTCTAGCGGATTGAATTGCCGACCATCGTCAGGCAGCAATTCCAGGACGGGTCCGATCTCTCCACCAAGCTTTCGCAACAAGTTCCAAAGGCGTTTCCTGCGGACCAAGAACTGTGGGCCTAGGTACGGGCTGGCGGGCGTGAAGCGACCGTTTGACTCCACTCGTTTGAGAGCATCGATCGCGTCGGGACTGCTCCATGGCGCTAGTTCAACGTTCGCGTCGATCACGGATTCGAGGTATTCATCAGCTGCGACCAGGCCGTGCGGGCGCGCATGATGGATGAGCTCGTTTTCGAAGAACGTCTTGGCGATTTCCGCGTCCCAGTCCAAGTCGAGCTGACGTGAGAGGTCCTTCATGTGATCGAGCAGGGCGTCCCGATCACCGCCAAATTGCACGATTGGGAATTCCAGCTCCCGATGGAGGTGTGCCAGCCGCTCGTTGTACAAGACTGCGATGGTCTCAGCCGCGGTCTGAGAGAAATGGTCGCGCGTCTCGAGCGACCTGGCTACTGAGCCGGTAGGTCGATAGATGCCGAGAAGCCTCACGTTCCTCAACACGGAGAGCCAAGCCTCCAGGGTGAAGATGGTTCTCGGATCCTTGAACCCCCAGGGCTTGGCTTGGTCGACGACCACATCAGCCAAAGCGCTCTCGATTCTGTCTCGTTCGATGGCAGACCGGTCGAGGGCAGGGGGAGGGCACGTCCAGTCTCGATCCATCGTGGCCAGCATTCGACGGTTCTCGTTGACGATCGGAACCGATTCGAAGAAACCTTTGGGATTGTCCGACTGCGGTGGCAGCACCTCACCCACTTGGAGCCCCATACCGACCAGGAGCCCCATCACTGAGCTCGAACCTGAACGGTGAGACGACAGAACGATCAGAGGCGCGGGGAGTGCATCAGTCATTGAGCCGGTGTGAGGGAACCACAGGGCACTGGGTTTGTCCAGATCGTGGTCGCACCGGCCTTCACAGCCTGTCGAGCAGGTCGAGCCATTGGCGGGCTCGATGATCGAGAGTGTGGTCGGCGAGGACGACCTGACGGCCTTCGGTCGCGAGCCGACGTCGGAGGGATGGATCGGAGAGCAGGCCCGCAATTTGACTCTCGAGCTCGCGTTCGTCCGCGTATGTGTGAATCAGGTCACCGAAGACCTCTGTCAACCCCGTGACATCGTCCGACAGCACCACCCCTCCCGAGGCCAGGACGTCAAAAAGGCGGTTTGCAAGGAAGCCGTTGGTGCGCATCGATCCATGGTGATCCGCTACCACGACGTCAGCAGACCGATAGGCCGATGCCAGGTCGTCATTCGATATGTAGTCATTGCGCACAAACGCTGCCTCAGGGAAGTCATCCCAGTGTTGCCCGTAGAGATCAAATGGCCGGCCATTACGCATCAGCCAGCGAGGCGCCCGGCGATTGGGCCAGCGCGCATTGCCGACATAGAGCACTGATGTTTCGTACTGTGCGTCTCTGGGGCCGATCTTGAATCTGTCGGCGTCAGTCGCCTGCGGGATGAAATGGACCAGACGTCCGAGTTCGTCACTCAACTGCGCGGCATGTTGGCGGCTAGCCGAAGCAACGAGGTCGTAGTCATCACACTCTCCGGGCTCAAGCCGGTCCGGATGACTGATCACCCAAAGCAAGTTCCATTGGCCTCGGGAGGCGGAGCGTCGCTTGAGTCCCCGAAGATGGATGATGACATCACAACTCGAAGCTTTGGCTCCTTGCCAATCCTCCATGATCAGCTCGGCGGCTTCGTGTCCCAGACGACGAAAAGCCCGCATCAATCCTCGGGCGAGATGGGTGTCACCCCAGAATTGAGCCTTCTCCCAATCGGGGGCGCAGGTCGAGACTCCAATCCTCATGGCCTTCGGACGGGGGGCGGCTAGTTCCAGGATTCGTGTGAAAAGGTCTTGGTCGGGCGTGCCCAGTAACTCGGCAACCACCGCAATCTCGGACCCCCATGACGCGTCCACCCGCGCTTTGCCGATGCTGCTGGGAACCAGGATCCGTGTGGCCGCATCGAGAGATCCCGATTGAGCCCACTCATTCTCCTGATCGATTACGACCGCCACCGACGTATCAACGCCACTGAACCACTGGACATCTTGGGGCGGGGCCAGGGCGACAGCGACATCACATCGTTCCCCCTCTTCATCGCTGACATGCCAGCCGGCTTCTCCAGCTTTGTCGCGCAGTCGTCTGGCGAGTGCGATCCTCGGTGTGTCCGATTCGGGAGTCAGATAA
>JARDZU010000140.1 GCA_029240695.1 Acidimicrobiia bacterium
CGTGGTGGTGGCCGCCATCCTCATGCTCACCCGAAGAATTCAGGATGCGCCACCTGAGGCCAAACATCGCCTGGACCTGGTCGGTGCCGCGCTCACCGCAGCCGGGCTCGGTCTCGCTGTCTACGGGGTGCTTCGCTCCGGGGAGTGGGGCTGGATCCAGCCCAAACCCGGTGGCCCGGAATGGCTCGGGATATCGCCGACAGTGTGGTTCATCCTGGTCGGGGCCCTCATCATCAGGATCTTCTTTGCATGGGAGGCGAGAGTCGTTGCCAGCGGACGGGAACCGCTGGTGCGGATCGAGATGCTCCGAAACGCCCAGCTCAACGGGGGGCTGACGATGTTCTTCTTCCAGTTCATGATCCAGGCCGGCATCTTCTTCATCGTCCCCCTCTTTCTCTCTGTCGCGCTCGGACTCACGGCTCTGGAGACGGGGGTGCGACTGCTGCCTCTCTCGGTGGCGCTCTTGCTCACGGCCGTTGCGATCCCCAAATATCGGCCACAGGCCGCGCCGCGCACCATCGTGCGGTGGGGACTGATCGCCCTTCTCGCCGGTGTGGTATCCCTCATCGCTGCCCTCGAGGTGGGGGTCGGGCCCGAGATCGTGGCGGTACCGATGCTCCTCACCGGGCTGGGTGTCGGCGCTTTGGCGTCACAGCTGGGAGCCGTGACTGTGTCGGCTGTCCCCGACAAAGAGACGGGTGAAGTCGGTGGTCTCCAAAACACGATGACCAATCTGGGAGCATCCCTGGGCACGGCGCTCGCCGGCTCGATCTTGATCGCCGCCCTGACTACTGCGTTTATTCAGGGGATCGAGGACAACCCGGATGTTCCCCCCGAGGTGTCGTCTGGGGCCGAGGTCGAGCTCGCCGCAGGAATCCCATTTGTCTCCGATGCTCAGCTCGAGGCGGCGCTCGACGAAGCCGGTGTTTCCTCCGGCGTGGCCGAAGCCATCGTCGCCGAGAACGAGCGGGCGCGGATCAACGGCCTCCGAGCGAGTCTGTCGGTGCTGGCTGTATTCGTGGTGGTGGCCTTGTACTTCACCCGATTGATCCCGATGGAGCCAGTAGGCACGACTTCGGGGGTCCCTGTCGAAGTCTGATCTCGGCGGTCAGCCGAGAACCGGGTGCCGGTCCCCGGCCGGCTCCCATTCAGGTGCCGCAACCTCCGTGATATGAGGCCGGTCGGCCGCAGTCACCCAAAACCCGATCAGCGCCGCCGCGATCTCGGGATGGGGATTGTGGGCACGATGCACGATTCCGATCGGCTCGGTGTAGACATCACCAGCCGAATAGTGCTCGGTTCGTCCTTCGTACTGCAGTGACACGATTCCCCGGAGCAGCACGAAGTAGACGGTCCCGTTGTGGACATGCCACGAGGCGGTGCGGCCGCGATTCAGCTCGGATAATTGGATGTTGATCCGTGCCTCGGGATCGCGAGGCAATCGGGTCTCGATCTCCTCGTACAGGACCTGGCGGATATGTGACCCGTCTTCTGGCAGCAGACCGGATATGCGAAGGGCGAGGGTGGCGGGGTCGACCCGATGTTCCTTCATAGCCCGTGCATCGTGTCGTGGATCAGATGGTCGACCACCGCCTCGAGGGCTTCCCTCTCACCCGCTCCGGAATCCAATGCCGCGCGATGGACGGCGAGCTGTCTGTGGGCGCTGGTCCCGTCGCTGACGATCGTTCGCATGTGTCGCAATTCCTCGATGACGTCGAATTCGAGGGCGTCCTGGGCCAGCATCTCGATGATCTCCTCGACTAGATCGGCGATGGAGACGAGCTCGCCACGACCGAAGTCGATCAGGGAACCGTCCGTCCCGTAGCGCTGCGCCCGCCACATGTTCTCCGAGATCAAGAAAGGCGAGTAGACCCGCCATCTCTGATTGCGCCGGCGGAGCCGGAACAAAAACCCAAGCAGGCACAGATAGAAGGCCGCCACGGTCATGGCGTCGTCGAGCCGGGTGCATACGTCGCTGACCCTCATCTCCAGAGTCGGG
Organism: Acidimicrobiia bacterium; assembly: GCA_029240695.1. Classification (GTDB taxonomy): domain Bacteria; phylum Actinomycetota; class Acidimicrobiia; order Spongiisociales; family ZC4RG35; genus JARDZU01. The sequence goes on from JARDZU010000140.1 coordinate 2,000, forward strand.
TAGCGGGCAGAGGGCCGGATGTCCCACCACAGCTTGGTGGCGTCTTCGATGATCCCGGCTTCCACCAGGATGTTCACGGTTCGCTCGTACTCGCCCCAGGACTCGAACTCCTCGGGGACCCCGGTCCGGGGCATGTTCTTGAAGATGATGGGGCGGTAGGCGAGGAGGCCGGTGTCGGTCCCGGCCCAGAATGGAGATGAGGTGCTGAGGGCGAAGATGTGGGGGAGCATGTAGCGGATCTGGTTCATCAGGTCGATGCGAAGGTGCTCGTCCTCGATCCCCACGTGCACGTGCATCCCGCAGATGACCATCTGGCGAGCGACTACCTGGTAGTCGGCGGCGATGCGCTGGTATCTGGGCTGCTCGGTCGGTTCTTGCTCCATCCAGTTGGCGAAGGGGTGGGTCGAGGCGGCGATGATCGCAGCCCCGTATTCCTCGACCACGCCGGAGAGGTCACGGCGGAGGCCGGAGAGGTCGTCTCGGGCCTCGGACAGCTTGGCGCAGACCTTGGTGCCCACCTCGATCTGAGCCTTCAGGAACTCAGGGGCCACCTGTGGCCCGAGCACTTCCCGCAGTGAATCCCACAAGTCAGGAGGCGGGTCTTTCACCAGATCCCGTGTCTCCCGATCGACGACCAGGTACTCCTCCTCGATGCCGATGGTGAAGGCGGGACGGTCGACCACAGGTGAAACCTAGATGCCGCTGGCCAGGGTGTGACGTCTCGTGAGAGCGCATTCCTCGCGGACATGACAACCTTCGAGATGATCGTTCACCAGGCCCATCGCCTGCATGAACGCATAGACCAGGACCAGAAGTAGGTTGCCAGTGAGCCCCGCTCCTCGATCAGTTCGAGGGCGCGGCCCGCATTGTTGATCGTCGAGCGGATCTTGCCCTGGTGGCGGACGATCCCGGCATCGGCCAGCAGTCGTTCCACGTCTTCCTCACCGAACCCGGCGACAGTGGCAGGATCGAATCCGACGAACCCTGCCCTGAAGCTCTCCCGCTTGCGCAGGATCGTGAGCCAGGAGAGACCTGCCTGGAAGCCCTCGAGACAGATCTTCTCGAACAGCCGGTTGTCGTCCGTGACCGCCCGGCCCCACTCGTCGTCGTGGTAATCCCGATAGATCTCAGGCTCGGCTCCCCACCAGCAGCGCGGGACTCCGTCGTCGCCGATGACCAAGTCCATGGGCAGACACTATTTGATGGTTTGTTTCTCGCTGCTTTAGCTTGCTTTGTCCGGGCCGGGCTTAAGTTGTCCCCATGAGATCGAAGACGGTCCGGGATGCTTTGTCGGGCGCTGTGGCCGCCGCCGTCGCTCTCGGGGTCTCCGAGTTGGCCGCCGGATTGCTGGGTCTGCCCTCGCTGATCGAGGGCATGGGCAACTGGGTGATCGACGTGGTTCCAACTCCGCTCAAGGAATGGGCCATCGCCACATTTGGCACCAATGACAAGCTGGTCCTCCTCATCGGGATCGTCGTGCTGACGCTTCTCCTCGGGGCGTTGGTGGGTGTCCTCGCCCGTAATCGCTTCGGGATCGCGACCGCGGTGTTCATCGGGTTCGCCGCCGTGGCTTCCCTCGCAGCGCTCGATGACCCACGAGTGTCCCTGGGCGTGGCGGTGATCCCGGCCGGATTGGCGGCTATCACCGGTCTGGTGACACTGCAGTGGTTGTACAGGCAGAGTGCCGACACCGTCGTGCCGCCGGCTGATAGCGATGCCCGGCGGGACGTCTCACGACGCGGCTTCGTCATTGGCTTGGTTTCTATGTTCGGGGTCGCGGTGCTCTCCGCCGGCATTGGTCGGGCCTTGGTGAATCGTGCGACGCGTTCGGCGGCGGGGCGAGGCGATGTCGCCCTTCCCACAGCCGCCGAGGCGCTACCCGCGGTCCCCGAAGCTGCCGAGCTTGGGGTGGAAGGGCTGAGCTCGGTGATCACACCCAATCAGACCTTTTATCGGATCGATACCGCATTCCTCGGGGTCCCCCGTGTCGAGATCCAGGATTGGGCCCTCTCCATCGAAGGGAGGGTCGACAGCCCCTATTCGATCTCATATTTCGATCTTCTCGACATGCCAATGGTGGAGAAAGACGTGACCCTGTCCTGTGTCTCCAACGAGGTCGGTGGTGACCTGGTGGGGAACGCCCGCTGGCTCGGTGTTCCCTTGGCCGAGGTCCTCGATCGGGCGGGAGTCAATGATGACGCAGAGCAGCTGGTCGGCCGCTCGGTGGACGATTTCACGGTCGGCTTCCCGGTCGAAGCCGTTTACGACGGCCGCGACGCCCTGCTCGCCGTCGGAATGAACGGCGAGCCACTGCCGATGGAGCACGGTTTCCCGGCCCGTCTGGTCGTGGCAGGCCTCTATGGCTACGTCTCTGCGACAAAATGGCTCTCGTCGATCGAGCTGACCGGATGGGACGATTTCGATGCCTACTGGATTCCCCGTGGCTGGGCCAAGGAGGCACCGATCAAGACCCAGAGCCGGATCGATACTCCGACTCAGGGTGCGTCGGTGCCGCCGGGGATGCGACAGGTCGCCGGTGTGGCCTGGGCGCCGCATCGGGGCATCTCCAAAGTCGAGGTGAAATTGGGAGAGGAGGCCGAGTGGGTGGAAGCTCGGCTCTCCGAGCCCCTGTCTGACAATTGCTGGCGGCAATGGGTGATCGACTGGGAGGCCCCGGCCGGGACCCACCAGATCCAGGTCCGGGCCACCGATGGGGAGGGCAGTGTCCAGACCGACGAGGTCCGCCCACCCGCCCCCGACGGCGCTACCGGCTGGCACACCGTTCGGGTCAGCGTGGGGTAATCACGCTTGATCGGTTGCGGCGATGGCCCAGGAGAGACCGAGGTCGCCGCTGGACAACGCGAGACGGAGCAGCCACCCCGTCTCCGGGCTGCCGTCGTCGAACCAATACCAGCTGAGACCGGTGACAGCGTTGCCCATGGATTCGGGGTCTGCCGGCCAGTCCAGGTCGGTGAGCATCGCCACCGCCCACCAGGCCAGATAGCGACCGGCGGCGGCGCCCCGACGGCGCCCGTGTGCCCCGCCGGACGATGCGGCCCAGGCCATCCACGCCAGACCATCGCCGGCGTCGATCGTGGCGAGGCGTGCTCGTGTCATGCCCAAGGCCGCGATCGCCGCCAGGTGGTCGCCCTCCACGGCCGCCGCCTGTGATCGTCCATTCGACTGATCGGTCCATGGCTCGACCAGGTCACTCAGGGCGGCTAGGGAGTCGCTGTCGTCGATCGTCGCCACCTCATCGGGCAGGGGGACCTCGACGGTGTCGGGTACCGGTGGGGCGGGCGCCTCGACCTTGTCCTTCTTGTAGATGGCCGTTGGATACGCCGGTTCCCAGGTCAGGAGGGTCGCGGGCAGGTCGGGGATGGTCACATCCACGTTTTCCCCACGGACCACCCTCTCCGCCGCAACCGTGTCCCGCTCAGGCCCGGGAGGGAGGGCCGGGGCCAACTCGACCCACGTCTTCGTGCTCGCCGCAACCTCGGGCAGAGGGCCCAGGGCGAAGCGCGACTGGCCCTCGGCTACCACCGGTCCGGCGATCGAAGCCGGCGCCTCCAACACGAGGCGATACCGAATGTGCTCCTCGACGCCCCAGACCTGTTTTCCCCTACCGACCGCCTCGGCGCATCGATGCCGAAGCTCGATGAGGTCGTCCCAGCTCCGGCTCGAGCAGAGCCCGTCGACGATCCGGAGCAACTCATCGGTGTCCGACGACTCGATTGCTTCGATGGCCCGCGGGGAGATCACGGCTTGGGCCCGATGGAGACCGGCAGATCACGTCTCGACCAATCTGAGAACGACCCGATGTAGACATCCGGCATGGGCCGACCGGCGATGACCAGCGCCAGGGCCCCGTGGCAAGCGTTCACCCCGCTGCCACACGAAACGACGCCATCGTCGGGGAAGTCCCGATAAGTCTCGGCCAGGTCTCTGCTCGCCCTGAATCGTCCGCCGTGGAGATTGATCGAGAGTGGATAGTTCACCGCGCCGGGGATGTGCCCTGCTTTGGGGTCGATCGGCTCGGTCTCTCCCCGATACCGCTCGGGTGATCTGAGATCGGCGAGGAATCGTCTCTCGAGGTCGTCGTGTCGTACCACGCCGGTGTACCCGGCCACCTCAGGGTATGCAGCCGGCTCCGGCGTGACCGAGCCGGTGTCGATGGGGAAGCCGTGGCCGCCCCACTCCTGAAGACCGCCGTCGAGGACCCTTACCCGGCCCGGATGACCGATCGACTCCAACATCCACCACATGCGTGCCGCCACCGCTCCCCCTTGATCGTCGTATACAACGACGGTGCCATCCGGAGACAGGCCGAGACGACCGAGTGTGGCGACGAAGTCTGCGATGTGTGGGAGGGGATGCCGCCCATCTCCTTCGTTTCCGGCCAGATCGCGGTCCAGATCGACGAAGACGGCACCCGGTATGTGCCCTCTCTCATAGGGCTCCCGACCGGAGGTGGGCGCGGTCAACGACCAGCGAAGGTCGAAGAGCTTCACCTCCCCGAGGAGCCGGCTCAGCTCAGTCGCCGAGATCAGCGGGTGGTGCTTCGGGCTCATCCCTGCCTCTGATCTCATCGCCGAGACCGGAGACGGTGGTACCGAGGGCGGCGGCGAACGATCCAGCTGCCCGTTTCAGGCTCGCCCGGGTGTCGGGGTCGCTGAGGGCGGCCGAAAAGGATGCCGCGACCTGATCCCAGGCGCCGGCCAGGGTGGACAACGCCTTCTTCACATCTTCTTCTGTGGGGCCGGCGTCGGTTGCCGCTTGCCGGTAGGCGCTCCACAAACGGTCCTTCAGGGCTGACCATGCGACGGAAGCGGCATCCCAGGGGTCTGTCTCCCCGTTCGACGTAGGATCGGGCTGGTGCGTCTCCACCTTCTCGATGGTACCTACGAGCTGTTTCGCTCCCACTACGGGCGCAGAGACACTGTCACCAGCCCCGACGGGGCCGATCTCAAGGCGACCCTCGGGATCATGGAATCGACACTCGCCCTGCTTCGTGAGCCGGGGGTCACACATCTGGGCGCCAGTTTCGACACCGTGATCGAGTCATTTCGCAACATCATGTTTCCGGCCTACAAGTCATCGGCGGGCATGGATCCCGACCTTCTCGCCCAGTTCCCCATCGCCGAGACCGCCCTCGAGGCAATCGGCGTCGTCGTCTGGCGAAACATCGAGTTCGAGGCGGATGACGCCATCGCCACTGCGGCGGTCCGATGGGTCGAGGACGTGGAGCAGGTGGTCATCGCCACACCGGACAAGGACTTGAACCAGCTGGTGATAGGGGAGCGGATCGTCACTTACAACCGGCGGGAGCAGAAGTTGCTCGACGAGGCGGCGGTGGTGGAGAAGTTCGGGATCCATCCCGAGTCGATACCCGACTACCTGGCTCTGGTCGGTGACACGGCCGACGGGGTGCCGGGTCTGCCCGGATGGGGGGCGAAGTCGGCAGCGACTGTGCTGTCCCGTTATCCCCGTCTTGAGTTGATTCCGGAATCGTTTGCCGACTGGGAGGTCATGGTGCGAAGCGGCGACAAGCTCGCCGCCGTACTCCGGGCGAACCAGGCGGCCGTGCATCTTTTTCGCGAATTGACCACCCTTCGCCTGGACGTGCCGATCGAAGAGTCGCTGGCCGATCTCGAGTGGAAGGGCGTGCCCCGTGCCCAGTTCGAGGACTTCTGTGCCTCGGTCGGATTCGACCCCGATTCGATCCGGGTCCATCGCTGGGCCGAATAGCTGCTAGGCCGCCGCCTCCGGCTCTTCGTCGGCCCCGGTGAACTGGGAGTTGTAGAGGGCGGCGTAGGCGCCGTCGAGGGCGATCAGCTCGTCGTGGTGGCCTTGTTCGACGATGCGCCCGTCCTCCATCACCAGGATGAGATCGGCGTCGCGGATGGTGGATAGTCGATGAGCGATGACGAAGCTGGTGCGGTCGGTGCGCAGGGCGGCCATCGCGTGCTGGAGCAAGGCCTCGGTGCGGGTGTCGACGGAGCTCGTGGCCTCGTCCAGGATCAAGAGGGCCGGGTCTGCAAGGAAGGCACGGGCGATGGTGATGAGCTGCTTCTCGCCGGCGCTCACGTTGCTCCCCTCGTCGTCGATCATGGTGTCGTAACCATCGGGAAGGCTGTGAACGAAGCGATCGACGAAGGTCGCACGCGCTGCGTCGAGGATCTCGTCCTCGGTGGCATCAGGGCGCCCGTAGGCGATGTTCTCTCGAATCGTCCCTCGGAACAGCCATGTGTCCTGTAACACCATTCCGATCTCGGAGCGGAGGTCTGCGCGGCGCATGTCTGCGATGTCGACGTCATCGAGGGTGATCCGCCCCGAGTCGAGCTCGTAGAACCGCATGATCAGATTGACCAGCGTGGTCTTGCCCGCGCCGGTCGGCCCGACGATCGCCACCGTCTGCCCGGGCTCGACCTTCAACGAGAGATCCTCGATAAGTGGCCGGTCCTCGTCGTACCGGAACGAGACGTGCTCGAAGGCGACCCGCCCGTGCGGGTCCTCGACCATGACCGGTTGATGGTCATCGGCGATCTCCTCATCTGCATCTAGCAACTCGAACACACGCTCCGCCGATGCCACACCCGACTGGAGGAGGTTGATCATCGAGGCGATCTGGGTGATGGGCTGGGCGAACTGGCGCGAGTACTGGATGAATGCCTGAACGTCGCCGAGTGTCATGGTCCCGCTGGCCACCCTCAGGCCACCGACCACGGCGACGATCACGTAGTTCAGGTTCCCGATGAACATCATGATCGGCATGATCAAACCGGAGAGGAATTGGGCGGAGAAGCTGGACTCGTACAGGGCCTCGTTCTCCTCCTCGAAGCTCGCCTGGACTTCGCGCTGGCGCCCGAACACCTTGACCAGGTTGTGACCGGTGAATGTCTCTTCGATCTCGGCGTTGAGGGTCCCGGTGCGACGCCATTGAGCTACAAAGTGCTTCTGCGACCGCTTCATCACCGTGCCCGCAACGATCATCGTGAGCGGGATGGTCACCAGCGCGATCAGCGCCAGTGTTGGCGAGATGTAGAACATCATCGCGACCACGAAGACGACGGTGAGGAGCGAGTTCAACATCTGGCTCATCGTCTGTTGGAGGCTTTGCGACACGTTGTCGATGTCGTTGGTGACTCTGCTCAACAACTCACCGCGGGGTTGGCGGTCGAAGTAACGGAGCGGAAGCCGGTTGATCTTGTCCTCGACCTCGGACCGCATCCGGAAGATGGTCTTCTGGACCACGTCGTTGAGCAGATAGCCCTGGAGGTAGCCGAGCAAGGCCGAGCCGAGATAGATGGCGAGCGCGACGAGGAGCACTGCCCCCAACGCGCGAAAGTCGATGCCCTGGCCCGGGACTACGTCCACCGCAGTCAGCAGGTCGGCGGCCTGTCCCTGGCCGGCGGCGCGTGCCGCTTCGATCGCCTCGGCCTTGGTCATCCCTGCTGGGAGCCGCTTGCCGATTGCACCGGCGAAGATGATGTCGGTGGCATTGCCCAACACCTTGGGCCCAATCGCCGACAGACCGACGCTGAGCACTGCGGCGACGAGCACTGCAACGACCTTGGGACGCTCCGGGCGAAGCCGGCCGAGCAACCTCTTGGCCGACGGCCCGAAATCCATCGACTTCTGACCGATCATCCCGCCCCCGAACGGCCCACGGCCCGGCCCTGGCCCCGCCACGACGCGTTCTGTGGTCTTCATCGTCCGATCGCTCATGAGGCCACGTCTGCTCTCAGCTGCGATTCGACGATCTCGATGTAGGTCGGGCACGTCGCCAGGAGGGACTCATGGGTCCCGAGACCGACGACAACGCCATCCTCCAGAACAAGGATTTGGTCTGCGTTGGCAATCGTCGACACCCGTTGGGCGACGATCACCACCGTGGAATCAGCGGTGTAGGGCTTGAGCGCCCGACGGAGCCGGGCATCCGTGGCCAGGTCGAGGGCGGAGAACGAGTCGTCGAAGA
>JARDZU010000141.1 GCA_029240695.1 Acidimicrobiia bacterium
GGGAGGCACGGGGCGAACTGCTCATCACCACTGATGAGGGAGAGGAGGTAGTCGAGCTGCGAGGTGTCGGAATCCGCCCCGATGAGGTGACCACGACGGCGACCACGCTCGTGACCACGACGTCCGGGGGGACGTCATCCACCACCACCATCCAGGGCAACCGTCCCCCTGTGGCGGCTGATGACTCCGAAATTGTGTTGGAAGGGAGCTCGGTCCTCATCGCGGTGCTCAGCAACGACACCGATCCCGACTCGGACGACTTGGCGGTCGAAGTAGTTCGAATCCCGGAGAACGGAGGGGCGACCGTGGAGCCGGATGGCCGGATCACGTATACCCACAATGGGTCGGAGACTCTCGAGGACTCATTCACCTACGTGATCTCGGACGGTCAGCTCTCGTCCGAGGAGGCGACGGTCACCATCGAGGTCTCCCCGGTCAATGATCCACCGCTGGCCGCTGACGACCCAGTCGATGTGAACGAGGGTGGTGAGGTCCGCATCGGCGTGCTCGAAAACGACATCGACCCAGAGGGAGATCCTTTGACGATTCTCGACACTTCGACGCCGGCTAACGGCTCGGTCCGGATCGTCGAGAACCTGGTGGTGTACAGCCATGACGGCTCGGAGACGCCGGCGGACAGCTTCGACTACACGGTGGAGGATGACAACGGGGGCGCTGCCTCGGCGACAGTGACCATCGAGGTCATACAGGTCAATGACGCCCCTGTTGCCACAGCCGCCGACGCGGGCCCGATCGACTGCAACACCACGGTCACCATCAGCTTGGGCGGGTCAGATGACGATGGGGACGGTCTTCAATTCACCATCACGGATCCACCTGACCTGGGCGATCTCGGCGATGTGCAGCAAGCCTCCGACACCGAGGCAACCGTCACCTATACCTCGGGCACTACCGAAGGCGAAGACGCCTTCCTGTTCCAGGTAGACGATGGTGAGGCGGCCGATTCCGCCCAAGTCAGTATCACCATCGACGGCCCTTGCGTGAACTAGCGAGTCAGCCGCGACCTGAACTAGATAGGCACTCCCTCCTCCCCGGCTCGCGTCTTGGTTCGCGATCCGAAAGGGACTGTCAGGTCGAGGACGGGGCCCTCCTTGGTGATGCGACCCGAGACGTTGGTCGGCGCTGTGCCCTTCCGGGCTACATCGCGGATCACGAATTCGAAGAGGTCCTTGGCCCTCTTGAGCGACCCGGTGTACATGAGTTCACCGTCGGTGCGGAACACGTTGATCCTCACGGTCTGGCCCGAGGGGTGTGACAGCACGACATACTGGACATGGCTCTGGTTCGTTCGCTCGTCGAAACGAGCCAGAACGGCGGTCAACCATGAGCGATCGAACATCGCGCTGTAGCCCCCCGCCTGCAACATCTCGTCGTTGGTGAGCACCGACCAGTTGGCGTTGCCGGCGCTGAGGCGGAAGCCTCGCTCTCCGATCGGCATCATGTATGCAGTGCCGTCGAGTCTCGCCCGGTCTTTCGACAATGCATTCTTGGTGAGCGGGCGAAGGCTCAGATCGATCATCTCGCTCGGTTTGCCCGGCTCACGTGTGACCCCCCGGGCCGAGACCTCCTCGATGTCCATACCTGACCGATGAGCGATCACATCGCGGGCGAACGCCACCTGTTTCTCCAGGGCGGAGCCGGCAGGCGCCTCAACCTCGTCCAACTTCTCGAGTTGATCGGGCGTCCCCACCGCAGCCAGCGACTTGACCACCTGGATCCGGATTGACGGGTCGTCGACAGCCAGATTCTCGGCAAGGATGCGGGCAGCAGCTGGATCCGAGGACTTGCGAAGAACGATGGCAGCAGAGGCCCGCTCGGCCGAGGTCACGGCGGGATCATCGATCACCGACCCGACCAATTCCACGGTCTCGGGTGTGTCGTCGGCGTGAATCAACACCTCCATCGCACGCGACAGATTCGGCGTGAACGAAGGGGTGACCTCCCCACTCAAGATGCCACGCAGGGCGCGCCTCTGTGGCTCGGTGAGACTCTCGGGTCGGGCCGAAGGGGAGAGTTGGCGCCGGGTGACCAGATCCTTCACCATTTTCGGTACACGCGTGGTCGGGTTGGCCATCTCGAGTCCCTTCAGCAGGCTGCCTGCACCGAGCAATGGCTGCGCATCTTCGAGGCCTGGGTTGCTGTGATTCCGGTGCTGTTGATACCGATCGTGTCAACCCCGTCGCCATCGACATCCGAGCCCATGAGGTTGGTGATGGCCGGCCCGCTCCCCAGGCCGAGGTAGTGGCCCATCTCGTGGGAGACCAGAACACCGATATACCGGCTAGGCCCTGGGTTCAGCTCGCAAACAGACCCCGTCCGTTCGTCCTTGGCGTCCTTGTCGCAAGGTCCCAGCTCGTTGGACCATCCATCCGCAGGATCGGCGACGCTCCGAACGAAGAAAAGATCGATGCTGTCCCCCTCAGGTCCGCTGAAGTCGTCGGTGAGGTCGGTCGCCTCGGCCCCGCTACCGATGTCGACATATGTGCCGGCAGCATCAGGCGTTATGTATCGCCAGTACAGCTTGCGGACACCGAGTCCGGCTTGCGCGTAGATGTCCCGACAAACCTGGATGGCATATTGCACCCGGGTGTAATCATCGACGTCGATCGTGCTCTTGGTGGAATCGACGGGGTCGAGCCCGACCATGAAAATGGTCACGTTTATCGAATGGCCCGAGATCTGTCGCAGGTGGGCCTTCAGTGACCTCGTGGTTGGAGTGTTGGTCGCCGGCAGGATGTCGTTGCTTACAAGCGCTCCGAAGAGGCGGCCGTTGGCGTCACGAGATCGGTACCCATACAGGTCTCGGTTGATCGAGATGTTCCCGGTGACCCCGAGGCAAGACGAGGCGACAGTCCTGATGTTGACCATCAGCCCTTCACCGCAGATGTGCGCATACGACTTCCTAGTGCAGGCTGATCAGCATGTCGACCATGCCGACGCCCTCATCGAGCTTGCTCAGCGCCTTGCCCAACACCGCACCTGTGGCCACTTGCTCGCGCTCCGCCGCCATGGCACGTCCTCTGGTCGCCGATGTGGTGAGCAGGTCGCCGGCCCGGATCGGGATGTAGGTCGCATCAGCCCGGACCGCGACTTTCCCCAGAATCGAAATCGCGGCGCGCGGCGTCTCGGCCCCCGCCTGGCGGTCGAGGATCACGGCCGGGCGAAAGGACCCGGCCCCGGCCACGACTCCCACGACCCTGCTGTCGTATTCAGAAGAGCAGGGATGGAGCCGTCCGTCCTCCTCGAGGACCATCACGGTGCCCGGCGTCGCTTCTTCGAGACTGGAGACGTCGAAATCCTCAGCAGCGTCTCCGTTGCTGAGAGTTATGTCCCCCGAGCCCCCGTCGAGATGGATGGTGGTCGCGTCCGCCGCATTGCGCACCCGGATATCACCCTCGTTGCCCAGACCACCGATGTCGAGCACGGCGAATTGACTGTCGAAACGGAGGACGGGGATGGCGTTGTGGTCCCTGACGGTGATATCTCCCGTCTTTCCATCCAAGTAGATCTTCGCCGTGGCAGGCTCGGTCGGGCTGCCTCCGATCATCACACCACGCCCATCCCCATCGAGACGGATGGTGACCGGGCCCACGAGAACTTGACCAGGGCCTATCGGACCAAGGGGACCTGCCTTGGCGATTGCTTCGGTGGCGACGATGGGACCCTGCTCGGAACTCCTCACCGTGACTTCGCCAATGAATTCGGAGGCCATGAGGGTCCTTTCTGTCGGGACTCGATGCTGCCGCTGCTGCAGGCTCAGCCGACTCGGGCGCGCGTCTGTCTCCGATCCTACGCCTCAGTCTCGACGGGTGCCACGGCGAGTGAGGGAACCGCACGGAGTGTGGTGCTCCGGTGGTGAGATGTCTTTGAGCCATCAGCCCGATACCCCGATCGAGGCGCGCCTGCAAGCCGGTCCGGCTAGACCGTCTCGACCTCGACAGGCTCGAGGGCGTGGCCTTCGACCGAGATCTTTGGCAACAACCGGTCGAGCCATTTCGGCAGCCACCAGTTGGCATCGCCGAGCAGCTCCATGGTCGCCGGCACCAGCAACATGCGGACGATGGTGGCGTCGACAAGCACCGCACTGGCAAGTCCAACGCCGAACAGCTTGACGAGGCGGTCGGCTTCGCCAATGAAGCTCCCGAAGACGACGACCATGATCGCGGCGGCTGCGGTGATGACCCTTGCGGTCAATGCCAGACCGTCCGCCACCGAGCCCCTGCTATCGCCAGTTCGCACGAACTCCTCGCGGATCCTGGAGAGGAGGAACACCTCGTAGTCCATGGACAGGCCGAAGACGATGGCGAACATCATCATCGGGACGAAAGGCTCGATCGGCGCCGGCTCGATGCCGAGCAGCTCGCCACCCCAACCCCATTGGAAGATGGCAGTCACGATCCCGAAGGCGGCGGCCAGGGAGAGCAAGTTCATGATCACCGCCTTGAGCGGCACCAGCAGCGATCGGAACACCAGCATCAAGAGCAGGAACGACAGCGCCAGCACCACCCCGATGAACATGGGTAGCCGCGCGGTCAGGTACTCGGAGAAGTCGACCGCGGCGGCCACCCCACCGGACACCACGATGTCTAGGTCGGTGCCGGCGGTGGCTTCGGGGACCACCTCGTCTCGCAGCCTGATGACGAGGTCGGTGGTCTCCTCGTCCTGGGGAGCCGTGGTGGGGAACAATCTCCACAGCACCGCGGTCGGTGCCTGGGGGTCGTTGGGAATGGCGGGGGTGACGAAGGCCACTCCGGAGTCGGCGCCGAGTGCCTCGGTGACCGCCTCCAGCGCGGCCGGGTCGGTGCCCTCGGGTACCTCCACCGCAAGCAACAAGGGACCGTTGAACCCCGGGCCGAAACCAGCCGCCAGCAGGTCGTAGGCGCGACGGGTTGTCGTCTCTTCCGGGTAATTGCCCTCGTCGGAGAAGGCAAGACGCTGGTCGAGATAGGGGTAGGCAAGAGTGAGCAGAATCACGACACCGGCGATGGCGGACAGCCAGGGCCGATGCTGGATGACTCGGCTCCACCGGTAAGGAACCGTCTCGTTGATCGGCTTCGGCGTGCGCCGGGGCACCTCCCGACGCAGCGGGGCGAAGGCGAGGCTGGCGACGATGACCACCGCGGCCAGCGCGAGCCCGACGACGGCGAGCGGCTGGAAGGCGATGGCGATTCCGACCAGACCTACGGCCAGGAGCAGAGCGGCGATCAGGCCACGCCACCTGGTCACCTCAACCCGCTCCCCGGCGAACCCGATCATGGCGGGGAGGAGAGTGAGTGATGCGATGGCGGTGACCGCCACCACGACGGCGCAGACGACGGCGATCCCGGTGATGAACGACAGATTCATCAACAGCATGCCGAGCAACGAGATGACGACCGTCGACGCCGCGAAGGCGACGGCTCGCCCGGCGGTGTCCATGGCCACCACTGCGGCCTCCTCGATCGAGGCGCCGGCGTGCAAGTTCTCCCGATAGCGGGTGACGATGAACAGGGCGTAGTCGATCCCGACACCGAGACCGAGCATGACCGCAACCGTGGAGGAGAAGTCGGGGATGGAGAGGACGTTGCTGAGGAGCCCGGCCAGGGATGTGCCGAGCCCGATACCGGCGAGGGCGATCCCGATGGGCAGGCCCATGGCGAGCACCGACCCGAAGGCCAGGATGAGGACGATGATGGCAAAGGCGATACCGAGGAGCTCGGAACTGGGCACCTCGAATTCGGCGAAGATCTGACCACCGAGCTCGATCTGGAGCCCTTCGATCTCTGGCATCAGCTCCTGGAGCTGGTCGCTGATCTCCCCGGCCTCCTCGAGCGTGGTGTCACGGGAGATCCCGATCTGGGCGTAGGCGATCTTGCCCGCCTCCGGCCCCTGCGCCGCGATCTGCTGCGCCCCTTCCGGGGTGTAAGGGCTCACCAGCGTGATCCCCTCGATCTGGCTCGCCTGATCGAAGAACTCCGTCATCGCTGCTTGGACCTCGGGGTCGGTCACACCCTGCTCGGCACGGAAGACGATGGTCCCCCCCTCGCCACCCGCCGCCGACCCGGCGAAATGCTCCTCGAGAATGTCGAAGCCCTGCCGGCTCTCGACGTCGGGCAGGGCGAACTCCGTGCTGTAGGCGGTGCCGATCACGGCATTGGCCAGGACGCCACCGAGGATGAGGGCGACGAGCCAGCCGAGGGCGACTTTGCCCCGATTGCGAAAACACCAACGTCCAAGACGCGCGAACAAGCCAGACTCCTGAATGGGAATAAGCGAGGCTAGTAGCCGTCAAATATTGCTCAGAACTCGGAAGCGATCGTCACCAACACGCTTCGTCGGCAGCCACGACAGGGCCCCCTCGGTCACCCCGGCATCGAGACTGAGCGGATCCTGGTTAGGCGGCCACTGACGCAAGATGGCGGCGAGTCGCCTCGACCGCATCGAGACCACCAAAGCCGACCGTGGTTATCGACCGGGACACCGCTTCTCCCACCCGGGTCGCTACCTCTTGTCCTACCCGCCGCCCGATCCATCGCGCATGGAGGTTGAGCACGAAGCCGAGCAGAAGACTCAAGACGAGGGCACCGGTGATGAGGAGGAGGGGTGTCGGAACCGGGCCTAGATAGGGAACGTCGACGGTGGCCACGGGCAACTCCCCCGGGCCGAAGATGACGAGCAAATACCAGGCGATGGCGAAGAGAAGAACCGCCCCCGACAGCAACTGCACGAAACCGACGACTGGCCAGAGAATCGAGCGAGGCACGGTTAGCTCGCCCGCGGCCTGACGCGTGGCGCGGTCTAGGGCCCTGGTCACCTCGGTTTCGGCATCGTCCGCTCCGAGTGTCATCAGGACCGCGGGCCGGGTGGCGGGCGGAACAGCCCCAGCCGCCGTCACGAGGGCCGAGCGAACCGGGTTGAGGACATGGCCCAGGCTCCCCCGCCGTCGCCACTCGAGCAGATAGGCGCCAGGGTCCGCCTGTCGCCGCTTCCGGCCGGTGATGAACGACAAGAGTGTGATGATCCGGGCCAGGAGCGAGCCACCCTGACGGCGAGCACGATGCAACACCGCCTCTTCCATCTGACGGGAAACCCCGACGGGGTCGACCAGTGCCATGGCCCCCTCCACCGCGGCGGCAATCGCCATCTCTCTTTCCTTGGTCGGAAGCAACGGGGTGTGTGGCTCGCCTGGCTCCAGCCCGGCCGCCCGGGCAATCGCATCTACCTCGGTGGCGGCGTCCGTGGCGAGCTTGGCCGCCACGATCGCCTTTCCCTCGGCGGCCCGGCTCAGCTCGGCTCGCAGCCCATCGAACCCACTGCCATCGAGGGCCGAGACCATGTCGATCGTGGCTCCGTCTATCCCATCGCCCGCCAAC
>JARDZU010000142.1 GCA_029240695.1 Acidimicrobiia bacterium
CCGACCCCGAGGCGCGGGCCTACGGGCTGGTGATCGCCCAGGAGGCATGTTCGATGGGTCTGGACGAGGTGCAGTTCGATTACATCCGCTTCCCCGACAAGCGAACCGAAAGCACCACGTTCGACCAAGGGGTGAGCCTCGAGACGAGGACGGCGACGATCATTGGCTTCCTGAAGGAGGCGGTTGCCATGCTTCACCCGATGGGTTGCGCTGTCGGCGCCGATGTGTTCGGCTTTACCACCGCTGCCGCCGATGATGGGGGGATCGGCCAGAACTGGGATCAGGTCACCCAGGTTGTCGATGTCGCTTCTCCGATGGTGTATCCGTCCCATTACACCTCGGGTTGGTATGACTTCGAGAGTCCTAACGACCATCCCGGTCCAATGGTCACCCACGCCATCCAAGACGGAATGGACCGGTTGTCGAGGAACGTGGTGGTTCGTCCCTGGTTGCAGGACTTCGGATACACACCGGATCAGGTTCGGGCCCAGATCGAGGTGGCCGAGGATTACGGCCTCGGCTGGATGCTGTGGAATGCAGCGTCAAATGTCACGGTCGACGCCCTGCTGGCGGAGTAATTCGCACTATGGGCATAGGTGAAATACCATTCTTGGGTCCCTTCCGGAGCAGTATTTGACCGCGTTCGACCGAGAAAATCTGGCCCAGATCACAGCCTCCGCCCCAGTCTGGAGGCGATCCCAGATGGAGGCGGCTTACCAGGTGTTCACATCCCTCGAGGAGCCCACCGGGGCAGAAGAAGACTGGCGATACGTCGAGCTCGACCACACCTTCTCCGAGCTCCAGCCGGTTGCCGTTCCCGGCACGGAGCTCGAGCCGGGGCGGTTCGTCGCGTCGCTGCCGGAGCGTTCCGGCCGTGTCTTGATCGTCGATGGCCACGTCCTCGAGCACGACTCCGCCGTCGCTGGCGTCCAGCGTTTCTCCGATCTCGATGACGATCCGGGTTTCACCGGGATGGTGCCCACAGATCACAACAAACTGGCCGCAGCCCACGCTGCCTTCTCCACGGAGGGAGCTCGGGTCGAGGTGAAACCAAACGCCGTCATGGAGGCGCCCTTGGTGGTCGAGATCCAGGCCACCACCGCTGGGACGGTTTCGTTCCCCCATCTCCAAGTCGTGGTCGGGGAAAACGCGGAAGCAAGCGTCCTCGTGGACTACCGGTCGGCCGATGGCGCCCGACTTCTGCTCGTCCCCAGAGTCGACCTCGAACTGGGGAACGGGGGCCGTTTGCGATTCCTCTCGGTTCAGGGCCTCGACCACGCCGCAACAAACGTCGTGCATCAACGAGCAGTGTTGAGCCGAGACTCCACCTCCCGGATCGGTGAGATCGGGCTGGGAGCCAAACTGGGGCGGCTAGATCTCGGGGTCAGCCTGGTTGGAGACGGTTCCTCGTCGGAGGTGGTCGGTCTCTACTTCGGAGAAGGCGACCAGACCCTCGACTATCGGATGGTGATAGACCATCAGGGTCGCAGCACGACATCCGACGTCTTTCTCAAGGGCGCGGTCGAGGATGACGCCCAGAGCGTCTTCACCGGCCTCCTGCGGATTGAGAAGGACGCGGCCCGGACGTCGACCTTCGAGACCAACAGGAACCTCGTGCTCTCGGAGAACGCGAAGGCACATTCCGTTCCCAACCTCGAGATCCTGTGCAACGACGTGATCTGTGGTCATGCCTCGTCGGTTGGCCCGCTGGAATCTGACCACCTGTACTACCTGATGAGCCGAGGGCTGAACCGGGAACGGGCCGAGAGGCTCTTGATTCGCGGGTTCTTCCAGCAGGTGATCGACCGCCTGCCGATCGAAGGTCTCGGCGAGGTCGTGTCCGACGAGGTGTTCCGACGGTTCGTCGCCGCCCAGGAGGAGGGCCGGGTCGCATGAAGGTCGAGATCGGCGCCGTCGACACCCTGCCCCGGGACCGCGGCATCCGTGTGACACTCGGTGACGATCGCATCGCGATGTTCCGGATCGGCGACGAAGTGTTCGCCGTAGGCGATCGTTGCTCGCACGCAGAGGCATCCCTCGCCGAAGGCGAAGTCTTCGACTATGAAGTGGAATGCCCGCGCCATGGCTCCGCGTTCGACCTGCGGACCGGCAAGCCCCTGGCGTTGCCGGCCACCAAGCCGGTGCCGACCTACGAGGTCGTCATTGAGGATGGCGTCGTCTTTCTGCTCTGGGAGGAATCATGACCACCGCGCTCGACGTCCGTGGACTGTCGGCGGGAGTCGATGGGAAGCAGATCCTGGAAGGTCTCGACCTGGTCGTACCCCTTGGCCAGATGCACGCCTTGATGGGCCCGAACGGATCGGGAAAGTCCACCCTCTGTCATGTCTTGACCGGGAAGGCCGGTTATGTGGTGTCGGGGGAGGCTCTCCTCGAGGGAAAGGAACTGTTGTCCCTCGAAGTGGACGAGCGGGCTCGACTCGGTCTCCTGCAGAGTTTCCAGTACCCCACCGAGGTTCCCGGGGTCGCCCTCCGGGAGTTCCTTCTCGAGGCGGCGGAGGAGCGGGGGATCTCCGAAGCCGAGGCTAGAGATCGCATTGAAAGGGAGGCTGCACGCTTCGACGTCACGCGATTCCTCGATCGTGCCATCAACAACGACCTTTCAGGGGGCGAGATGAAGCGGTCTGAGATCTTCCAGATGGCGGTGCTCAGGCCGCGGGTCGCCCTTCTCGACGAGATCGACTCAGGTCTCGACATCGATGCGGTGAAACAGGTGGCGCAGGCGGTAGAGGAGATGCGCTCGCCAGATCTCGGAGTCCTGATGATCACTCACTACAACCGCATCCTTCGGTACGTAACTCCGGATCGGATCCACGTCATGATTGGAGGCCGCATCGTCGACTCCGGCGGCGCCGAGCTTGCCGAAGAGCTCGAAGCGGGTGGTTACAAGGCGATCAGGGAGCGTCTGGGACTGGTCGAGACCAGCAGCGAACCGGCTCGACGACCGGCGGATTTCTTCACCGACACCCCCTTCGACGTGTGAATCCCCACTTCTGATGGCATCGCGGACGGCTGCCGAGAAGTGGCTGGGTGCGCTCACCAACCTTCCCACCGCCTCGGGGCGCGAACACCAGGTCGTCGCCTGGGTCGAGAATTGGGTGAAGCGCCGTCCCGATCTGAGGTTGATCGAGGATTCGGGCGGGAACCTCCTCATCACGAGGAAGGGAAAGAAGCGACGGGATCCGGTCCTTGCCGTGGCCCACATGGATCATCCCGCATTCGTTGTGACCGAGGTCTCGGGCCAGGCGGCAACTTTCCAGTTCCGTGGTGGGGTCAGGGAGGAGTACTTCTCCAACGCGAGGGTCGATTTCGTCACTGGTCCGGCGAAGGGTGGGCGCGTGGCGTCCTTCGACCCACGGGGGCGGATCGGTGTGATCGAGGTGAAGGGGACTGGGCCTGAGCCGGGTGATATCGCCCGCTGGCACGTCGCCACCTCGAGACCCCGAGCAGGTCGCCTGAGGGCGCCGGCTTGCGACGACCTTGCCGGGTGCGCGGCGGCACTGGCAGCTCTGGATCGGGCCAGGGAAAGGGCCGATCTCGCCCATTTCGGCGTCCTCCTCACCCGCGCCGAGGAGATGGGCTTTATCGGCGCCATTCATGCCGCGGTCACGGGGAGCATCCCGGCCGACGCCCGTCTTCTCTCCATAGAGACGTCTCGGGCGTCTGCCGAAGCTCCGCTGGGTGGTGGGCCTGTGATCCGCGTCGGTGACGCGGTCACCGTGTTCGATCAGGAACTGACCAATCGAATCAGCCGGGCGGTCGCGGGGACCGGGTTGCGTCATCAGCGCAAACTGATGGTGGGAGGCGCCTGTGAGGCCACGGCATTCGGGGTCTACGGCTACGTCGCCACCGGGCTTTGCCTCCCGCTCGGGAACTATCACAACATGGGCAACCTCGACGAAGTCGAAGCCGGGACCGGGGTGGCCCGGCCCATGTTGGAGGAAGTCTCGCTGGACGACTTCCACGGGCTCGTCGATCTGCTCCTGGTCGCCGCCGACGCTGTGGACGATGAAGGCAACCTGCGTGAGCGTCTCGACACCGCGTATTCAGACGGCCGCCGTCTCCTCGGGTGACGATGGCAATGGCCCACTACCGTCCGTGCCGAAAGGAGAATTGAGTGGAGTTCAGGGTCGAGAAGGACTCGATGGGTGAGGTGCAGGTCCCGGCAGATGCCTACTACGGCGCCTCCACACAGCGAGCCGTGGAGAACTTCCCGATCTCCCAGCTCCGTTTCGGGAGGGGATTCATCTGGGCACTAGGCCTGATCAAGGGCTCCGCAGCTGAAGTCTCGGGGCGACAGGGCCATCTCGACCAGGACATGGCGGACGCGATCAGGGTGGCGGCCGACGAGGTGATGGACGGCCGTCATGACGAGCAGTTCGTGCTCGACATCTTCCAGACCGGGTCCGGCACCTCGACCAACACCAACGCCAACGAAGTCATCGCCGGACGAGCGACCGAGATTCTGGGCGGTGAGACCGGATCACGTCTGGTTCATCCGAATGACGATGTGAATTTCGGCCAGTCATCCAACGATGTCATTCCCACCGCAATCCATGTCGCAGCCGTAGCGGCCATCAGAGAGGATTTGATGCCTGCCCTCGCCGGGCTCGCCGGCTCGTTGGAGGCCAAGGCCGCCGAGTTCGAAGACGTCGTGAAATCCGGGCGGACCCACCTGATGGACGCCACTCCGGTCACTCTGGGCCAGGAGTTCGGCGGATGGGCGGCCCAGGTTCGAAAGGCGATCGACCGTTTGGAAAACGTGCTGCCAGAGTTGGAGGAACTGGCACTGGGCGGAACGGCCGTTGGGACCGGGATCAATGCACCATCCGGTTTCGCCGCCGCGGTCATCGGACTGATGGCCGAGAGCACCGGGTTCGCCTTCACGGAGGCCGGGAATCATTTCGAAGCGCAGGGATCGAAGGACGCCGTGGTGATGGCTTCGGGCGTCCTCAAGACGATTGCCACCTCGCTCTTCAAAATCGCCAACGACATTCGCTTTCTCGGATCCGGGCCCACTTCGGGGATCGCTGAGATCAGGATCCCCGAGCTGCAACCCGGATCGTCGATCATGCCGGGCAAGGTCAACCCGGTCATGTCCGAGATGTTGATGCAAGTCGCGGCGCAGGTGGTCGGCAACGATGCAACGGTCACCTGGAGCGGGGCGAACGGAAACTTCGAGCTCAACGTGATGATGCCGGTCATGGCTCACAACCTTCTCGAGTCGATCGGCCTCCTCGCCGCGGCCTCCAGAACCTTCGCCACGAGATGTGTCGATGGCATCGAGGCCAACTCCGAGCGGGTTCGTGAGCTCCTGGAGCGAAATGCAGTGGTGGTCACCGCGCTCAACCCGCACATCGGCTACGACAACGGGGCCCGAATCGTGAAGGAAGCAGCTGCCACGGGCCGATCGATCCGTGAGTTGGTGCTCGAGGCCGGGTTGATGACCAGCGAAGAGCTGGACTCCGCTCTCGATCTGAAGAAGATGACCGAGGGCGGGATCAGCTGAGTGGCCGAGGCCACGCTCACCGTCGCCGGCTTGTTGGACACTCTCGACGCGGCGGTGGGGTCAGCGGTTCCGAGGCCGGTGTGGGTGCGAGGGGAGGTGTCGGGGTTTCAACGCACCAGCCACGGTGCCGCTTTCTTCAGGTTGGTCGATCCTGAGCGGACCGACAACGCGATCGAAGTGGCCGCCTCGGGTCGAATGATGATGACCCTCACGCATGCTTTGGAATCCGCTGGAGTTGGCGGGCTGCGAAGCGGAATCGAGGTTCGGGTCAGGGCGACTGTCGGGGTTCGTCACAACAGGGGGCATATCCAACTGAGCCTCCTCGAGGTCGATCCTTCGTTCACCGCCGGCCGTCTTGCCCTGGATCGTGACGATGTCCTTCGGCGGCTCGCCAGCGACGGCTCGCTCGCTGCCAACAAACGGCTGGAGCTCCCTACGGTGCCGCTGCGGATCGGGCTCGTGACAAGTCGCGGATCAGCCGCCCATGCCGACTTCCTCCACCAGCTTCGCCGCCCCGGCTATCGGTTCTCGGTTCGGACGGTGCAGGCGGCCATGCAGGGAGACAGAGCCGTGGCGAATTTGGTTCAGGCGCTGAAACGGCTGGGGACCGAGGACGTCGATGTCGTTGCCGTGGTCCGAGGGGGAGGCTCGAAGCTGGACCTGGCCTCCTTCGATTCGGAAGAGGTGGGCCGGGCCGTTGCTGCGATGCCTGTCCCGGTCATCACCGGGATCGGGCACGAGACGGACAGGACTGTCGCGGATGAGGCAGCCGCTGTATCGCTGAAGACTCCCACCGCGGCCGCCGAGTGGATCGTGGCAAGGGTGGCCGACTACGCGGCCCGTGTGGATACTGCGACACACACGATTCGAGATGCTGCCCGCTCGGCCTGGAATGGCGCCGTAGTTCGCCTCGACCACTCGGCTTCACAACTCGCCGGCACGCGCACCGTGTTGCGGCGGCAGATGGATGCCATCGACCTTCTCGAGCAGAGAGTGATCGAAGGGTCCCGAACAGGTCTCAAAAGGCACCGGGACCGTCTGTCCGTCTTGGCCGAGATGTTTGCCGCCATCGGTGTCGGGCCGACGCTGCGACGGGGATTCGCCCTCGTTACCAGGCCCGACGGTTCGGTGGTGCGCAGCGCCGGTGAGTTGGGGACCGGTGATCAGGTGACAGTGAGATTGGCCGACGGGTCCGTGACGGTGGTGGTGGAGGAGCGATGACCGACTCGCAGCCCACCTATCGGGAGGCGTTGGATGAGTTGAGGGCCATCCATGCCCGCCTGCGCGACGACGAGGTCGATGTCGACACGCTGCTCGTCGACGTTCAGCGGGCCTCGGATCTGCTCGCTTTCTGCCGTGAACGCCTCACCTCTGTGGGTGAGCGACTCGAAGAGGTCCTGACCGACTTCGAGTAGGGCTGGTCTACCCGGTCTCTCCCAACGCCTCGAGAAGGACGTTCCAGCCAAGGCTGGCGCATTTGATGCGGACCGGGTACTTGCGCACGCCCTGGAGAGACTCGAGGTCGCCGAGCACGGCGCCAGGGCGATCGGGGTCGAGCTCGATCTCGGCCTCCCCGTCCAGGGACATCATGTCGCGGAATTGTTGGGTGAGGGCTTCGATCTCTGCTCGGGTTTTGCCCTTGATCGCCTCGGTCATCATCGATGCCGAGGACTGGCTGATCGAGCAACCCTGCCCGTCGATCGCCACCTCGGAGACCTTCTCGTTCTCGAAGTTGAGCTCGATCGTGAGCTCGTCACCACACAACGGGTTGACGCCTTCGGCTCTGGCGTCGGGGTTCTC
>JARDZU010000143.1 GCA_029240695.1 Acidimicrobiia bacterium
TATACCAAAGGCCCCAAGTCGACGCGACAATCTTCCTCCCATAGGTCATTCCTGAACTCCCAAAGGCTCAGCGATACCCACTTCTCGCCCGTCCACCTAAGAAGGTGGACTCCAGTCGAGTTTCCCGAACTGAATCCAGAGATGCCCAAATTCGTCCACACAACCAGACATTCGTCATCCGATCGAAGGATCTCCGTGTCACTCGTCGTGATGTCATTGGGCGTCGGTTCTCTCTGAAACTCCATGGCCCCAAACTGTGCGCGCGCATTGTCAAGGGCGCCCTGTGACCCCACCACCTCACGTATCCGGTCCTCGTCCTGGTTGTAGATCCCCTCGAACCACCCGAACCAGAGTGCGCGCAGGATCTCTTCCGCTTCCTCGACGGTGGCGACGATGTGGGTGTCTTCGGTAGTTGATGTCGTCGGTGGCGCACTGGTTGTCGTCGTCAGAAGAGTCGTCGTGGTGGTCTCGACCGCAATGGGCACAGTTGTAGGGGAGGGATCTGAGTTCTCCCGAGGCCACAGGGCCCAGATCCCGACTGCCAGACCGACGACGATCAGGCCTGCGACCAGCCGTCTACTCACATCACGGTCGAACATACGCAAGCCCTGTCGTCAGTTGAAGGGTCTCGTCGTCAGGCCGCGAAAAGTCCCGGTGCCCGTTCTGTATGGTTGAAGATGGAGGTGAAAGAGATGACAGACACCAAAGTCATCGGAGACACGACCGACGAAAGCCATGCCTTCAGGACCTTGTTCAAGATCCTGTTGGTTGTCGGGATCGTCGCCGCGATCACCAAGTTCATGTCGGATCGGAGAAGGGACTTCTACGGCCTGACCGAGTCCGAGGCCCGTGCCAAGTTCGAGTCGAAGCTCGGGCCGATCATCGGTGATGACCGTGCATCCGACGTGGCGGACCAGGTGATCCCCCGTCTCAAGGAAACGGGTGTTCTCATCGAGGACGCGATGGATGACGCCAAGAAGGCCGCTTCCGACGTGGCGGACAAGGTCGGCGACACTGCAGGCAAGGTTGCCGGCAATGCCAAGAAGGCCGCTTCCAGCGCGGCCGACGAGGTTGGCGACGCTGCCAAGAAAGCCGGCGATTCCGTGAAGGATGCCGCCGAGAAAATTGGGAAGAAGGTCGACTGACCTGACACCGCTCCGCCGCCGGCGATAGTCCCCGCTCGAACCGGCGTTGCCTACGCTGACCCGATGGAGACCGGGCCTACGATCCGCACCGAGCGCCTGGTTCTCCGAAGGTGGACCGACAACGACCGAGCCCGGTTTGCCGCGCTCAACGCCGACCCGGAAGTGATGGAGCATTTTCCCGGTGTGCTCACCGCCCAGGAGTCGGACCAACTGATGCAGACGATCGAGCTTCATTTCGAGGAGTTCGGCTTCGGGTTGTGGGCCGTGGAAACGCTCTGGGCGCCGAGGCTCGTTGGGTTCGCCGGTCTTGCCGTCCCGACCTTCCGCACTCACTTCACTCCTGCCGTCGAGATCGGCTGGCGCTTCGCCCGGGCCGAGTGGGGGAACGGGTTTGCCACCGAAGCCGCCAGGGCAGCACTCGAATTCGGCTTCGATCAGGCCGGCTTGGACGAGATCCTCAGCTGGACGGTCGCCGCCAACGAGCGATCCCAGGGAGTGATGATCCGATTGGGCATGACCCGCGCTCCCGAGCTGGACTTCGATCATCCCCGGCTTGGCGACGACGATCGGCTTCGCCGTCACGTCGTGTACCGAATCACCCGCGAGGAGTGGGTGGAACAGGCCGCGTCGATCGCCCCCTCATAATTCACCCGCAGCTGTGGCCGACGATTTCTAGCCTCGACAGGTCATGTCTTCCCACATCGAATACGTCGACACGCGTACAGCGCCCAAGGAGACCCTCGAAGCGATGCATGAGCTGCATCTCGCCTTCGACGAAGAGGTTCTGCCCGGTGATCCACCAGAGCCAGCGGCTCAGCGCCTTCTCGACTGGCGTCATCCACTCGATTGCGAGCGGGTGTCTCATTGGGTCGTATGGAAAGGCCCAGAGATCGTTGCCACATCCGGTCTCCATGTCGACCTGGTCCAGAACCTGGCGAACGCGTTCGGTTGGGTCTTCGTGCATCCCCATCACCGTGGATCCGGCTACGGAAGAGCTATCGCGACGGCGATGGTCGACGCTGCCGAGACTGATGGTCGGACCCGGTTGGCCATCGGTATCCCCGACGGGCGGCCCGAGGAAGCGCTGGCCAGGCGTGCCGGCATGAAGTCGGCGTATCGGGAAAAGGTGAGCCGTCTGTCATTCGCCGAGATCGACTGGACGCTCATGGAGTCATGGATGGCACTGGCGGCCGAGCGCGCCTCCGATTACGAGCTGTTGTTCCTGCCCAGCCCTCTCGACGACCAGTACCTCGAGGCGTACTGCAATTTGATGTTCGTGATGAACTCGGCTCCCCAGGAGGACTACGTCGAGGAAGAGGAAGAGATTATGACACCTGAGATCTGGCGTGACCTCGAGCGGAAGTACGGCGTGGAAGCGGAACGGGAGATCCTCACGTACGTCGCCCGGCACAAGCCGACTGGCGAGCTGGCCGGATACACGAATGTTGCCTACAGACGCCTCCAGCCCGATCTCGTCGAACAGTGGGACACCGGTGTGGACCCCAAACACCGCAACAAGGGCCTCGGGCGTTGGGTCAAGGCCGCCATGGCGCTCAAACTCCGTGAGACGTACCCGAGTGTGCGCCGCATCGACACCGAGAACGCCGGATCCAATGCGCCGATGCTCGGTATCAACGTCGAGATGGGTTTCAAGCCGATCCTGGTCCAGAATGTCTGGCAGGGAGAACTAGCCACCATTCGCCAGAAGTTGTCGGTATAGGCGTTCGCCTCATCAACCCTCTCCCCAGCCCTGGGCCGACTCGGTGCCCTCGTGTTCGCCTTCGATCCGAGCCACATAGGCCGCGGCCTCGCTCCGACGGCTCATTCCCATTTTGGCCAAGAGGTTGGATACGTAGTTCTTGACGGTCTTCTCAGCCAAGAACATCTCATCGGCGATCTGCTTGTTGGTCAGCCCGTCGGCGATATAACCGACGATCGTTCGTTCCTGTTTGCTCAGTCTCGACAGGAGAGGGTCTTCGTTCGAGCCGTTGCGGAGGCGGGCGAACAGACGCTCGGTCATATCCGGGTCGAGCAGGGACTCACCGGCGCCCACCCTCCGAATGTCATCGACAAGGTCGGTCATCTTTACTCGTTTGAGGACATAGCCGGAGGCACCCGCAAGGATCGCCGACATCAAGGCCTCTTCATCGGCGAACGACGTCAGCATCAACACCTTCACGTCTGGGAATCGGGAGCGGATATCGCGACAGGCCTCGACGCCACTCCCGTCGGGGAGACGCACATCCAGGACCACAACGTCGGGCTCGTCAAAGCCGACCCGTCGCACCCCTTCTGCCGCGGTTCCCGCTTCACCCACGACTACGAGGTCGTCCTCAGCGTCGAGAAGAGCCTTGACTCCGGCTCGGACGATCTCGTGGTCGTCCACCAATAGAACTTTGAGTTTCGTCATCGAGAAAAACGGTAGCTGTATGGTCGCCGTCCGATGTCCAAGCC
Source organism: Acidimicrobiia bacterium (assembly GCA_029240695.1). Lineage (GTDB taxonomy): Bacteria > Actinomycetota > Acidimicrobiia > Spongiisociales > ZC4RG35 > JARDZU01. The sequence goes on from JARDZU010000143.1 coordinate 3,600, forward strand.
AACAGGTGTGCACCGGCTGCCAGAGCTGATCGAGGCGGCGGCAGCCGTGGTTGGGGCGGGCGATCTGGAGCAGGTGCTCAGAAGTCTGGTGGCAGAGGCTAAGGGGGCAACCGGGGCTAGATATGCCGCTCTTGGCGTCATCGGCGAGCACGGTGTTCTCACTGAATTCCTCCATGAGGGCCTCACAGACGAGCAGACCGCAAGGATTGGGGCGCTCCCCACGGGCAAGGGAGTGCTGGGGACGCTGGTGCGGGAGAACCGAACCATACGGCTCGACTCGATCGCCGATCATCCGGACTCCTACGGCTTTCCGCCGAACCACCCGCCTATGAGCAGTTTCCTGGGCGTACCGGTGGCAGCGGGTGGCAGGGCATTCGGCAATCTCTACCTCACCGAGAAAGACGGTGGGTTCACCGATGACGACGTGATGCTCGTCGAGGCGTTGAGCCGAATTGCCGGCTCGGCGGTGACGACAGCACGGCTTCAGGAGCGCCTCCGCTCGATCGCAGTCGGTGAGGACCGGGAGAGAATCGCGAGGGACCTCCATGACTCGGTGATCCAGGACCTCTTTGCGGTCGGCCTCGCCCTGCAGGGGATCTCCGAACGAGTAACCGACCCGACGGCGGCCTCGACGATCGAGGACTCGGTGGACCGGCTAGACGCTGTTGTCGAATCACTGCGCGCCTACATATTCCAGCTGAGAGCGACCGGTGACCGAGGTCAACTCGACGACCGCCTCCAGGAACTCGTCTCACGCATGGGCTCGGCGTATCCGGCCTCGGTGACTCTCGAGATAGCTGTCGCGCGCCTCCCAACCGGGCATCTGGAGGACGAGGTCGTCAAGTGCGTCAGCGAGGCGCTGAGCAATGCTCTCCGTCATTCCGGAGGGGCGGATGTCGACGTGGTCGTCGATGCCGACCCGGACTGGTGCCGCATATGGGTACGTGACAACGGTGCTGGCTTCGACCCGGCTTCGTCGACGACCGGGATGGGTTTAGCCAATCTGGCCGCCCGGGCTGCCACTGTGGGCGGACGCATCGATGTGACGAGCAGGCCGGGCGAAGGCACGACCGTCGACGTGCGACTCCCGATCAGCTGACCGTGTGCACGGCGATCAATGACTCAGCGAGGCGATCCACCCAGGACTTCACCGTCGATTCCGCAATACGTCGCAGGAGGATCCTGTCCACGACCCTGCCGAATTGCCCGAGCGGGGGCTCGTAGGTGCCATCCATGATGATCCTGGTCCTGTGGACCCCTATGTGGGAGATGACCAGATCGGCGTTCAGCCGGGGAAACAGCGCCTCAGCTCCCACGGCCGACCAGCTCACCGGATAGATGAGACCGGTCCGATGGATCTGCGGAGAGCCGATCTCGAGCCGCACCTCCTTGGCGAGATTCCCGGGGCCCGGCCCCACCCGGGAACGCAGCTCTTCGCCCTCCCGGTAAGCGAGATCTGCAAGGGCACTGAGTTGGGATTCGATGCCGTCGAGCGCACTTTCCACAGTCGGCATAGAGAGGGGCACCTCAGTCTCGTAGCGGACGAACATCAGAGACGGCCGGGACGGGTCCGGTATGAGAATCCCCGTCCCGAGCTCATGCCGGAGATCTCATCGATACTGACCTCGACCACGTGGGGGAAGCTGGCCATTGGTTGCAGACCACCCGTGCCGAGCGGCGAGCCCAAGACGGCCGCATACTTCTCGAGCAGCATCTCGACGGCGTGCGACGTGGTCGGCTCGTCGGTTCGCTCGATCGCAGTCCCGTTGACCACGACGCTCACCCAGTCCCCGGACTCATCGTCGAAGCGGGAGACTTCGACGCAGACTCTCGGATTGTCCTCTATTGCCTCGAACCGTTTGCCCGGCTTGGTGCGAAATAGCAGGCGCCGCCCGTCGAGGACGAACGACATCGGCGTCACATAGGGCTTGCCGTCATCGATGACCCCCAGATGGGCCACCATCGCATCTCTGAGGAACTCGAGGGCCTCGGTTTCATCGATCGGCTCCACGGCTCACCTCTTTTCATCCGTGAGCGCCCAGAGGACGTCCTTGATCGAGATAACGCCGAGTACTTCCCCGCCATCGACTAACGGGAGATGCCTGAACCCGGTGGCCAACATCCAATCGGCGGCGTCGTCGACCTCCATCTCCGGGGTGAAAGATTCGGGGTACTCCGTCATCCAGGTGCTGGCGGAATCAACGTCGAAATCGGCGACACCGGCGACGGCGCGGAGGATGTCCCTCTCCGTGAGTATGCCCTCGAGGGCACCGTCGACTGCGACGGCGACAGAGCCGACTTCGGCGGAGACCATCACCTCGGCTGCCTGGCGCAATGTTGCCTCGGGAGCGACCCACACCACTTCGCCAGCGACCAGTTCCCGCACTCTCATCAGCAAACCTCCATTGATGTGATACCCGATCTTCGCCCTGGGGTGGACACGCGTTTAGGGCCGATTTGCCCTATTGGGGCCATGAAAGGCTCCATAACTTTTGCTCCATGACTCCAGAACGGGATGAAGCGCGGGATCTGTCGCCAGCCCGCGCCTTCGATCGCTTCCTGATAATCCTTGCTTTGATCGGTCTGGCGGTGGCCGTACTGGCCGCGATAGTTGCCTTCCGGGGACAACCGGCCGGTGCAACCGGCGAGGAAGGTGAGCCTGCTGAGCAGCAGATCGTCGAGTATGCCCTATCGGAGTTCGCCATCGACGGCCTGGCCGAGATCCCGGCTGGGGCAACGGTGTTTCAGGCCACGAACAACGGATCGACGGCGCACAATCTGGCTCTCGAAGGCGGTCCGACCACTCCGGACCTCGCCGCTGGAGACTCGGCGCAACTGGACGTTGGCGAGCTCGCCCCTGGTTCCTACGTCATCTTCTGCTCGATTGCAGGCCATCGCGAGGCGGGGATGGAGACGACGATCAATGTGGTCGAGGGGGCGGTCGGTCCAGGTGAAGGCGACCACGGTGACCACGAGGGCACTGAAGCCGATTGGGCCGAGCTCGACCGCCTGATGGAGGAGTCGATGATGGCTTTTCCCGCCGAGACCGAGGGGGAGGGCAATCAGCCGCTCGAGCCGACTGTCCTGGCCGATGGCACCAAGCAGTTCCATCTGACGGCGGCGATCACCGACTGGGAGGTCGAGCCGGGCAAGGTGGTCGAAGCTTGGACATACAACGGGATGGTGCCTGCCCCGAAGATTCAGGTGGACGTTGGGGACAAGGTTCGGGTGGTCGTGGAGAACCAGCTTCCGATGGGCACCGATGTGCACTGGCACGGAGTGAAGGTCCCCAACAGTATGGACGGGGTCGCCCCCCTCACACAGCCACTGATAAAACCTGGTGAGAGCTTTGTCTATGAGTTCACCACCCGGGAGCCAATGGTGGCGATGTACCACGCCCACCATCACGGGCAGATGCAGGTTCCCAACGGGATGTTCGGGACGTTCATGGTCGGCGAGGTAGCGATGCCCGTCGGTCAGACCATCTCTGGCGTCGAGATCCCCGCCGACCTCGTGGTTTCGCAGGAGATTCCGATGGTGCTGAACGACGCCGGGGTCATTGGCCTCAGCCTCAACGGCAAGTCGTTCCCGGCCACTCAGCCGTATACCGGCAAGGTGGGGGACTGGGTCGTCGTCCATTACTTCAACGAAGGCCTGCAGATCCACCCGATGCACCAACATCAATTCCGTCAACTTGTGTACGCCAAGGATGGCGTCCCGTTGGACAGTCCTTATTGGATCGACACCCTCAACGTT
>JARDZU010000019.1 GCA_029240695.1 Acidimicrobiia bacterium
GTGGTTGTCGTGCCCTCCCGTTGGTACGAAAACCAGCCAATGGTCATTTTGGAGGCCTTCGCTTGCGCTCGCCCCGTAATAGGTTCGGAACTCGGGGGGATTCCGGAGCTCATCGTTGAGAATGCGACCGGGACGATCGTCCCTCCCAACGATCCCCAGGCCCTCGCAGAGGCCATCCAGCCCTACGTTGACGATTCCTCGCGTGCCCATGCCATGGGTTTGGCCGCTCGACAAGGAGCAGTAGCCGACTTTTCCTCGGCCGCACACCTCAGCGGGCTGGAGCGTATTTACGCCAGGGCTGGCGAATCGACCGTGGTCAGATGATAAATAGTCGAGTGCGCGTGGCGATGCTGGGATCGAAGGGTCTACCCGCCACCTTTGGAGGAGTCGAACATCACGTCGAGTCAATAGGTCGCCGGTTGGCGGAGAGGGGCTTCGAGGTCACGGTGTTCAGCCGGCTTGGTTACGGTGACTCGACTCTGACCAATTACCTTGGGATGCACGTCAAGCAAGTCAGAGCACTGTCATCGAAACATCTAGAAGCGATTTCTGCTTCTGCGGTGTCAACCCTTTCGGCGATGCGGAATCGATTCGACATTCTTCACTACCACGCAGTTGGACCGGGGTCAGTATCGCCTCTTCCACGTTACTTGAGCTCGGCCAAAATTGTGCAGACAATCCATGGCCTCGACGCAGAAAGATCCAAATGGGGTGGTTTGGCGTCGGCGTATCTCCAGACTGCGACTTGGCTCAGCGCCAGAGTCCCGGACGCTACCGTTGTCGTGTCCCAAGAACTCCAAGAGCACTTCAGGAAGCGATACGGTCGGGAAACGGTGCATATACCAAATGGCATCGTTGACCACGTGCAGCGTCCCGCCAACATCATTGCCGATCGCTACGGGCTGTCCAAGGGTAGATACGTGCTGTTCGTGGGGCGTCTCGTTCCTGAGAAGAACCCCGACCTTCTGATTGAGGCCTACAAGACGGTGTCGACCGACCTACCACTCGTCATCGCGGGAGGAACGAGCCATTCAGACGATTTTCTCGACCAGCTTCGAGATTCTGCCAAGCAAGATGAACGGGTCCGCATGATCGGCTACGTCTTCGGCGATGAGTTGGACGAGCTGTATTCCAACGCCGGGATCTTTGTCCTTCCTTCAGCTCTCGAGGGTTTGCCGCTTGCCCTACTCGAGGCTTTATCGATGGGTGTTCCTATCGTTGCAAGTGATATCGCTCCGCATCGGGAGGTTCTTGAGCGTGATCAACCGGGTGGTCGCCTGGTTCCCGTAAATGACGTTCGTGGCCTTGGTCAGAAGCTCAGTGCGGTAATCGATGACCTGGAGCACGAGGCCAAGGGCGCTGAAAGCCTTCGAGCACGTGTGTTGAAGGAATACGATTGGGACCTCGCCACCGACCTGTTGCAGAACCTGTATTGGCGCCTCCTCGCCAAGGCGGACTAGGTCTGCCAAAGATGCGCGGCGTCTCGAACTGCATTGGATATCGCGTCCTTCGAGTAGGCGCTTGTGTCTGCTTGAGAGTCTCGCAACCGGGGACGGGGTTCGTTGCGCTGCTTCCTGTATCAGGTAGAGAAGAGGAGAAGGGTCAGTGACACAGGCTCCTCTGAGTACTGGTCCTAGAGATGGCGATCGTCTGGTTCAGCTTGCAGGTGGAAGTGCACTGAATCTCCTGGGAACTGTTGTAAGGCAAGTATCCCTATTTGGAATAACACTCGTACTCGCCCGCTGGTTGGGCGCATCTGCTGTTGGGGAGTACTCGCAGGCATACGCGATTCATTCCTTGGTCGTGCTGGCTTCTTTGGTCGGGATGAGGATCGCGATGACCCATTTCGTTGCCACTTTTCGAGCCGACGGTGACTTCGGAGCTGTGACGGGAGTCGTACGCATTGGACTAGGCGTCTCAGGCTTCATGTCGGTGGCACTTGCAATTGTCGTCTTTGTATCAGCTGATCTCGTGGCCACGGGATACTTGGCCGACCCCGACATTGCGCCGCTCATTCGTCTAAGTGCAATCGCTATCCCATTCGCGACGCTGATGACGACCGCGTTGGCAGCGACCCAGGGATTCAAGACAATGGGCCCCTTGGCCGGTGTAGGAATGATTACCGAGCCATCGGCACGTCTCGTGCTGACGACTGCCGTCCTCCTTGGCGGATTGGGTCTTGAGGCCGCCTTTGGAGCGTTCGTCGCGACTTCGTGCTTGGGCGCATTTCTTTCTCTGCTGTTCATTCACAGGTTTCTCCACCGAATGCCAGTAAGGAAACCCAAATATCCCTTCCGGGTGGTTGCAAACTATGCCGGATTCAGCTGGATAAGTTCGTTAGCGACTCAAGGGATTCTGTGGTCTGACATCCTCATTGTGGGTGTTTTCGTTGCGTCAGATGACGTGGGCATATATGGTGTCAGTACCCGGGCGATCCTTCTCGCTGCGACAGCGATCACGCCATTGACCGCAGCTATGGCGCCGCAGGTAGCTGACGCATGGAGACGGGGAGACTTACCCGGCCTTAATGGAATTACCCGTACTCTTACAGGCTGGACCTGGCGCATATCTCTACCTCTGGTGGCGATCGTTGCTCTGTATCCCTCAGAGATCCTGCGAATTTTCGGAGACGAATTTGTGGCGGGTCGCTTGGTAGTGCTCATCCTCGTACCAGGTGTATTAGCAGAGGCGTTTGGTGCGCCGGCCTCCGTACTTCTGAATCAAACCAGACGTACCAGGCTCAACATGATGCTGAACGTTGGCGCGCTCGTATTCAACGTGCTCGCAAACGTCATTCTGGTTCCCCGGTTCGGAATCGAAGGTGCGGCTATGGCGTGGACGTTGACGCTCGTCCCATTTGGTGTAATGCGGCTCGTTGTCGTTCGGAAACAGGTCACTGGCGCGTACCCGTGGGGTGTCGAACATGGCAAGGCTGTCCTTGCGGTTCTGGTGGCATCGGCTCTGGCCAGCATCATCCGGCTTGCTACAGCCTTACCCTGGCAGGTTCAACTCGTCCTGGCTTCCTTTACCCTGATAACGACCTATCTGTTACTCATCTATCTACTTGGTGGCACGGAGACAGATCGACGTGTATGGACTAACGCTTATGCCGCGAGCCGATCTCTCTTGGCTCCGCTCACTCGGAAGGCGGAAGTCGTGCGAGCGCGTCGATCCTTGGCACAGATGCCGACATCAACGGACTCAATCAATGTCGCGAGCCTTATAAGTCCTTTTCGCTATGACGTGCTTGTGCGAGCCGAATTCTTTCGGCTTGCCCGGCAGAATCGGGACCTCATCGCCACCGACCCGGACCGGTTCATCCAAATGGTTCGTCAGAGTCGATACTTTCTCTGGTTTGAAAAGATCGCAGTTCCCAACTCGGGAAGGGAAGGTTTGACGGGTGGTGCCCTGGAACGTGTATTCAAGAACCGGGTTATCAGGAGCCTTCGATTGCTCGAGTCTTACGAACAGCACGGCGGGCTCGACGAGCATTACCCAATTACCGTGCGTGAGCTTGCTGAGCAGGATCTGGCTTCCTTCAAAGGCGGGGCTGTGGGAGGGAAGATGTTGGTCGACGGTGGGCACCGACTTGCCTTGGCGTTTCTAGACGGCCAGACGATCCTCAGTCCGAGCGAGTACCGACTGGCGGACAGGGGAGCACCGTTGCTTAACAACACAACGATACTCAAGGACTTGTTCGACTTGGACGACGATGACGTGTATGCCTTCATCGCGTGGGGTCACGGTCTGCCGTCCGCGCGTAGCCGGGAGGAGTTGCTGGCTCGAGCCGCTTCCGTCAGTCCTGCGATCGAGGCACAGATTGCTGCCTTTCTCGAAACGCTGGCGTCGGACAGGGAAGGCTTTCCGAGATCCTAGATGGGCCCATTTCGACCTGACCAGATCAAGCCACTTCCCACAATGTCCTCAAGCGCCTGGTTGGGCGCAATGAAGTATTCCTCCAGGCGTTCGCGCACGTCAGCGGGAATGTCCGTGAAAGGATTCGCCTTCAACACGCGGCGAAATAGCTCGTCATCTGTCCAGGATCGGAGGCCGAGGAACGAAAAGGCCTTGGCCATGATCTCATCGGGCCGCTCGAAGAGATCCTCGCTCTTAAGAAGAAGCAGCTGATCTCGCGGAAAGTAGTCGAGAATCGACTGGATCTGGGCTGCGTATTGGCTCCGACTAAGGTAAGAGTAGTGGCGATGCGCATAGGCGCGGAAAGTCAAGTCTGGATGATGAAGTCTCGAGTCTTCCGCATCGAGAGCCTCATGGATAGTTAAGTTCTCGTTTCCTTTCCTAACCTCGTGGTTATAGTGCGACCAGGTGCGCTCGACGGGATTCCTCAAAAGAAAAATCAGTCGGGCTTCGGGAAACCGATCGGCGATTCGCGCCATCGCCTCTGGGTGAAAGCAGTAGTAAGGACTTGTGTCGCCGATGATCGGGCGGACTCCTGTACGACGGGCGAGTTTGTCGATATGAGTCCGCAGCGGAAAATGTCTGACAAACCAGCTCCACCCTTGGTCAAAGTTGACATCGAAATATCTCGTTCCCTTAGACGCTAACGGTGACTCGACGTTGGGATGGGCCCCAACGTAAGCATCGAACGATGTTGTCCCTGCTCTTTTGGCCCCGACAACGAAGTAGGAAGGCAGCTCGCGCTCGGATCTCCATAGTCGTGATGCCTCCCGCCGGAGCCGCAATCTAGCGCGATGCCAGCTGGCTCCGTTGAGGTCGACTGTTCTCGATTTGGGAGTCATGTCTTACGAATTGTAGGCGTCCTGTGGCGTGGTGGGAATGGGCGGCGTGGCTACTGGCTTGACACCTTGCCGCAACTCAGCAAGTCACGTTCTCGCTACGACCGTCGTCACGTGATCAAGCGGCGGTAGATGTGCGCACACTGATTGAGATTCGTCGGGATGGTGTCGTTCCGACTTCGGTCCTGAGGCCGAGGTCTAGTTGTGGTGTCCATCCACGTTGTTGACGGCATGAGGTGAGCCTCCCGTGGTTGTGGGGGTTTTGCACGACCGACACGACCGAAGGAGGCTCATCGTGCACGCAACCCTCGGCTAACCCAGAGGATCGTCGCATCTTGGTGAAACGGATTGCTTCGGGCCGGCCAGCTGCGCATGTGGCAGCGGAGATGAGGGTTTCGCGAACGACGGCTTACCGCTGGTGGCACTGTTACCAGGACGAAGGCTTAGATGGCCTGTTCGACCGTTCCTTACGCCTCATTCCTGTCCCCACCGAACGCCAGCAGATCTGGAAGCTCGAGTGGTCGAGCTGCGTCCGTTGGAAAAACTGGGACCGGCTCGTATTGGAATGTTGCTGGGATACCGGCCTCGACCACATGACACGTTCTGCTGTTCGGTGTTGATCTTCGGCCTGATCACCTCATCCATGGCGAGCGCCGGCGTATGGGAAGGCGCATTCTTCGATCGCTTCTGGCGTCGTGTCTCGGAGGTCTTTCTCGCCGGACTGTTGATCACACTGTTTGTTGAACTCTTCCGACAAGGGCATCCGGAGGGTTCTGCACCATGACTCCCATTCTTGGCTTGGGAATAGCAAGACCATCTGGGTCACCGTCCACCGCAGGCGGGGTTGTTGGCCAGCCGATAGAGAGGAACGAGCACGACACCGTCGACGACCTCCGCCAGGCCGTCCGAGCCTGGACCCACCTCTACAACACTAAGTGGCTCATCCAACGGCACGGACACCAGACCCACAAGAAGTATTCGCTTCAACCCAGACCGAGGCGGCGGCATGAAACAGAAAACCCACGCTGTCCAACCAACCGGGTGCTGTTCAGCTGGTCTTAACGAGTGTGCATTCTCGGCACGACAACCGATCAGGAAAGGTGAGCTCGTCCTGATGAGTCACGACGAGGTCCGCCGCCAAGCCCCAACGCTACAAGGATCCGCCTAGCCCTTTTCGAACCTGATGCTATACCTCAGAACTCTTCCTGCGACCTCGGCGACGGGCGCCTACGGACGCTCCCGTTGTCCACCAGAAGGCAATGAGAGTCGACAGGCCGAAAGCCGCGACACCCGCCAGAGCGATCCATTGGAGGGTCTTGCCGACTTGGCTGACCTCTTCTTCGACGGCCTGGATCGAAACGGTTGGATCGATAGCCAGTTCTGACCGGCTCGATAGCGCGCTCTGAAGAACGGCCGTGGCTTGCTCCCATTCGACCTCTGCTCGCTCCAATGAACGCTCAAGACTTCGGAACGAGGGCACCGTACCGCTGATCTCCGCGATCCTGGTCTCTGCATCGATTATGGCGGCATCCAACTGCTCGAGTATGGGCTCAGTTTCGGGATCGTTCGGATCGGTGCTGGCTCGGCGAACCCGTAAATCGGCGACCTCCTGCTGAAGGACTGCGAGTTGGTCCTCGGGCGAAGCTCCCCCACTCGCTGCCATTGCATCCTGCAGCGCTGATTCGGCATTTGCTAGATTGGATTCGGCGACGTCTACGTCCTCTTGGGCCGCTCCTACAGAAGCGTCCGCTGCGCTGAGTTCGGAGCTCCGGAACAGATCGACCGCGGCGAGCGGGAATTGAGTCACGATCTCGATTGCGAACTCAGGGTCAGATTCGCTCGTTTCGTACACAACCCTTGAAAGGGTCGATTCTGCGAGTCGTTCCACGCGGAGTCGGCTCGTTAGTTCTTCCGTACTCAGCTCTGCGGTAGCGGCGAGGTCGACGAGGATGGCCTCGGTTCCCGCGGCAGCTTGGAGGTTCTGAATGAAGTCAAGCCGTTCGTTTGGGGTAGTTGCGAGCGGGTCTGAACCCACGATTGCCACAGTGCGGAGGGTGGTGTCCGGCGGCCAGACAACGAGCGTGGCGCCGACAACGGCAGCGACGGTCACAATGAAGACAAAGCCCAATAGCCAGTTCCGATTGGGCAGCGACAGCACCCGACTGGCGATTTCGTCAGAGCCGGGCGCATCGCCGATGGATGTGTGTTGTTTTTCAAGTGCCAATTGACGTGACCGATCTCTACGAACTGAGACGGGAAGGGAGTGACAACCCTGGCTCCTCCCGTATTTGCTCGGTTAGTATACCGCTCGGGGTGTGAATCGCGATTACGTGTTTGGCGGTTCACAGTTGTACAGGAGGGGTCCATGGTGAATCTTCGATGGTGAGTTCTTCAAAACCCAAGGTGCTATTCATCGCGGGCACAGGGCGAAGCGGTTCCACGCTCATTGGCAGTCTCCTAGGGACGGTGCGGAACGCAGTAGCGGTAGGAGAGGTCAGGTTTCTATGGGAAAGAGGGCTGATAGCCAACCAAACCTGTGGTTGCGGTGAAGTCTTCATGAACTGTGAGTTCTGGAAAGAGGTGTTGGCGAGGGTTGAGCAGAGTGTCGATGGGTTTGATCCTGAGCGGATCGCAGCAACGCTGGCAAAGACGGTCAGAATTCGGCGATTGCCTGGGCTACTTTACGACGGTGCCGACCTCGATGTGATGGTGCGGGAATCCATCTATGAGGTATACGAATCGATTTCCGCCATAAGCAGCAACGCAGTGATCATCGATTCCTCGAAGCTGCCGACCTATGCCATGTTACTTGCCGAGGACGCTCGAATAGACCTGAAGATCCTTCACGTCGTACGTGACCCGAGGGCCAGCGCCTGGTCATGGATGCGAGGACAGAGAGGAGCGAACTCGGCCGCAGAGTTACAAATCGTGGATGAACAGATGGATCGGTTCTCTCCACTCAAGAGTTCTCTTCTATGGAGCCTTTGGAACACGACAGCGAAAAACGTATTCGGCTCCGGCGATTATCAGTTATTGAGGTACGAAGATTTCGTAGAAAGACCGCGCGAGACCATTGTCAATACCAGCCGGTTCGCCGGACTGGATGTCCGCGATGAGATCTTCACGGGACCCGATAAGGCGATTCTCGAGCTCAGCCACACCGTCGCCGGGAATCCCAATCGATTGCACCGAGGGCTGACGCGGATAGTCAGTGACGACGAGTGGCATTCGGCAATGCCGCGCTCAAGTCAATTACTGGTTACAGCGATCACACGGCCCGTTTTGCGCAGCCTGGGCTATTCCACGCGCTCCGCCCGGTGAGGATGGCGCAGACGAAGCCCAACGTCCATTTCCTGGTCGGAACTGGCAGATGTGGCTCTTCGTTGATTCATGGGATATTGTGCCGGCATCCCGGCGTTTCGTTCATGTCGAACCTCGACGACCGGCTGAACGGCAACGCCAAGGTCAATGCACTTAACCCTTTGCTATATCGCCGACTTCCTCCGAGGTTCACAGAAAAGGGGCGTGTCCGCTTTGCGCCAAGCGAGGGTTATCGCGCATTACAAGCGGAGGTGAGCCCAGCATTGGTCAATCCGGCGCGTGATTTGACCGCGGCTGATCTCACTCCATGGTTGGAAAGGAGATTGGTTTCCTTCTTTGCTCGCCGAGCGGGTGTGCAAACCGGTGACGTCTTTGTGCACAAACTGACCGGTTGGCCGCGAGTCGGTTTCTTGAAGTCGGCGTTTCCTGAGGGGCGATTCGTCCAGATTATACGCGATGGCCGTGCGGTTGCGACGTCTTGGTTGAAGATGTCATGGTGGCTCGGATATGAAGGTCCTCAAAACTGGCAATGGGGACCGCTTCCTCCTCTCTACCAGGAGGCATGGGAACGTTCTGAAAGATCTTTCGTCACTCTCGCCGGGATAGGTTGGCTTTTGCTAATGGACTCTTGGGAGAAGGCCAAACAGACGCTCCCCGCGGGATCCTGGATTGAAATCAGATACGAGGACTTTCTGTCGCAACCCCAGTCCACAATCGAAACTCTCGAGAGCTTCCTCGGTTTGCCACACGACATACGCACGCCAAAGGCGCTCACCAGCTTCGCTGTCGACGAGACTCGTGGTCGCCGGTATCTAGATGATATGGGGTCCGATGCGCTTTCAGAGCTCAATGACCTTTTGGAGGTCCATCTTTCGCGGTATGGATATGACCTGTAGAACTGCTTGCCAACGAGTGGCCCGATGTCACCGCGTGGCGGACAATCCTTCATGACGGAGTCGAATAGCTCGTCGGTGACCCGGCTAACTGTCGGGGAATCTCGCACCCATCTGTCAACGAATGGCCAGGATCAGTTTCATTTCGGGACGGGACTCCGTGTGGCCCTTGTCACAGCAGCAGCGGTTGCCGTATTAGGCATCGGATTCTCGAATTCGGCTGCGGGACGACTCCTCATGCCTCTTGTGGGCTTGGCCGGCGTGGCCATACTCGGATATATCGCCGTCACGAGGTTCGAAGCCTTCATCCTGACTGTACTTGTCGTCAGGTCGGCACTTGACCTCACGAAGACGACTGACACAGGTGCATCAATCACGGATCCGGCCAGTCTCGTGGCGTTACTGATGATCGGGGCAAGCCTCATGTGGTTGTTAGGGAGCCGACATAAGCGGATCGCCCACAGATGGACACCTTTCTCCATCGGCATCGTCGGGCTGGGGCTCGCATCGATGGTCAGCCTGCTGGGGACGAACAACCTTCTGACGTCGATCTCCGAGGCTCTGCGGATCATATCGGGTGTTCTGATGTTTCTTGTGTGCGATCGGCTCCTGGCGTTCGGAACAAGCAAGAAGTCGTTCGTGTGGGTTATAGCTGCTGCCGGCCTCGTGCCCCTCTTAATGGGGGTCGTCGGGCCCCTCCTGAATCTCAATGTGACACACGTGAAAGATGGCGTGATTGCGCTGCATTCAACGTTCCATCTTTCCAACGCCTACGCGCACTTTCTGTTGCCCTATCTTGTAGTCGGCGCTGCGCTCTGGCTATATGCCCGGGGCTGGAAGTCCAAGGCAGCTTTGGGAGCGTTGCTGGCAGTGGCGGCAGTTGAGATGCTCTTCACCCAAACAAGGGGGGCTTGGATTGGACTTGGGCTTGCTTTGCTTTTGGTTGCGATTCTCGACCGCCGCTGGTTGGGGATCGTTGCGACGGTGGCGGCTGCCGTGGCGCTCTTGCTTAGCCCCCTATTTGCCGCGAGGATCGTTGATCTGGGCCAGAATCCGGATCAACCTCGTCAGACCAACTCCTGGGAGTGGAGGGTTGAGCATTGGGGACAAATAATTCCGCTGGTCGAGGGCAAGCCATTGACTGGAATTGGAGCTGGAATGACGCTCGAGGAATCGCCCAATGAGAAGGAGCCGCACAATGACTATATTCTGGCTCTGGTAGAGCTTGGCGCATTCGGCATTGTTACATATTTAGTGGTGGTTGGCGGCTTCATCTATGTAAGCTTCCGAGCCCTTCGGAGGACAGACGAGGGATGGGAACGCGGGTTGTTGCTCGGGATCGCGGCCTACTCCGTGGCATTTGCCGCGGTTAGCCTTGCAGAGAATCTCGTCACGAGTGTTGCGTTTCTCTGGTACGTCATGCCGTTGGCCGCGATAGCTCACCATCATGCGTATCGACGCGGCGGTGTAGCGGCCAAGCGCGATGAGCAGAGAGTCGCGCCACAATCACGGTGAATTGGCTGGCGTGCTACCGGCCGCCGCTGCCATCGGCGAAAGGCGGTGCCCATGGTGCGAGTCTGGTGCCAGCTCCACCTATAGAGGTGCGGGTGTTGTCGTTGACAATGTGGAGTGCTTTGTAGATTTCCTCCATGTCAGCGAGGAATTGTTGATGGGCGGGGCTGCTGGCCTTGGGTCTGTGACCGTCCATGGGGTATCCCCATACCTGTTGGAACTCAGTTTTGACTCGACCGTTTGGACCCCACTCGACAGCTAGCGCTGCTGCACTCCACCCGGCTTGGTCCACAACGTATGCGCCGTATCTCTGGAGCGCTCTGGCGAGAATGCGGGCTGGTTCGCTGTCCAACGAAGAGATGTCAAACGACGGTGGCAGCGCCAATAGAGCGCCCATCTTCGCTTCAGGCACTGTTCCCGCGTATTTGGTCAGGTAACCCTTGTCGGCGTTCAACGCTGGCCAGCGGTAACCGCCACCTGTCGGCGACAGGTTCTCTATTCCGTACACCTCGATCTTCACCGCATGGGGGATCTCACCGCCTGGAACCCACTCACCCAACCGGATCGTCCCCCCGAAAGCAGTCATTCCCGAACCGCCATGTGAGCCACCCTTGCCTGTTGCCATGCCACCGGTCAGGATCGAGTCTCCTTGCCAGGCCTTGGCCGAGAACTGGGAGACGGCCACTCCATCGGGACAAATGTGAAATGGTTGGGTCTCGACCAAAGTCATGTCAGGCATCAAGATTGCTGATGAATGATTCGGCTTCACGCCGTGATAACCCGGGTCGGTATTCCAACCCGAAGGGATAGGTACGTTCGCGATCTCCACCTCACCTGTCCGCGAGCCGCACCTCGTCACCCCGTCGTTCCATGCAGCATCGTGAGACATGATGTCCCGCCGAGGCGCATTGGGTCTCGTAATGATGATGTCTTCTTCAACATTCAGCGTCTTCTGCGAAGGAATCTTCATTCGAAACGGCACAAGGTCAGCTGCATTACCCAATGGATGATTCCAAATTGAATCCGCGGGATAGGGCCACAACAGCGGATCGCGCGTTCCTGCGGGCGGTGGCGTTGGGGGCTGGATCGGGGTCAGACTCAGGGCCCGGGCTAGAAACGAGGCCATCTGCTCGCGGGTCACCTCGTTGTCGGGGCAGAAGCGGTCGTTGATCGGGGGGTTGCAGCCGAGGGTGACTCCGGCCGTGTGAAGCCGGTCGATGGCGTTCTCGAAGATGGAGCTGTCGTCGTCGATGAAATGGTTACCGCCCCCGTTGTCGGTGTAGCCCATCGCCCGGTCGAGGAAGGCGGCCATCTGCCCTCTGGTCACAGTCGAATCAGGGCAGTATCGGTCGTTGCTCGGGGGGTTGCAGCCGAGGGTGACTGCGGCGGTGCGGAGCCGGTCGATGGCGTCTTCGAAGATGGAGGTGTTGTCGTCGATGAAGTGGTCACCGCCCCCGTTGTCGGTGTAATTCATCGCCCGGACGAGGAAGCCGGCCATCTGCTCGCGGGTCACCGGATCGGAGGGGCAGAAAAGGGTGTTGGCGGGAGGATTGCAACCTTGGGTGATGCCCTCGGCGGCTATCGCTTCGATGTTGCCTTCATGGACGCTTCCATTGTCGTCCTCGAACGTGCCTCCGGGGGCCACCTGGGCGGCGGCCGCCGTGGCGACAGCCAGCACCGCGACCAGAGCAAGGCCGAGCATACGTGAGGTTTTCAACGCTGAATCCTGTAGAACGGCTCTCTCAAAGGCCCCGGGCAAATCATCTTCAAACCATAGGCGGTCCATCGAGGGCGGGAGTTCTTCTCGGATTCTGCGTGACAGCCGTGCCACGACGACTGGGGTGGGTGCCACGGCGTAGGTTGATGCCGACGGCGATTAGAAGGAGTTCATGATGCCCCAGGACATCCACGACCGTCATGCGGTCCTGGCTCTGATGGAACGGGGAGCCCAGGTAGTGGACGTGTTGGGCCACGAGTAGTTCGAAGAGGCGCATTTGCCACGGCGATCAACGTGCGTCTCCGCGACATGAATGCCGGGGTGCGAACCCGACCGACCCGGGCCGCCGGTGGTCGTGTACTGCTTGGATTCGGCTTGAGACCTAAGCCCACGAGCCGAGTGGCGGCTCGAAGGTCTCGGGCTCACTGAGGTGAACTCACGTCGTCTCACGTCGCTCGCCCCACAGCCGCGCCACAGGACCCCCGATAGCAACCGATTTCCCTGGTCAGAGGGTTTTGACTGATGTTTCGCAACGAGGAAGTCGCGGGTTCCCGGCACGGCCACGATCCCCTAGTTTCGATGGAGACCCCGGATCCGGTTGGGGGCTGACCGACCTGGCTGGAGAAACCTTGGGCCCGGCGTCTTGCTGATTCGACACTGTTTCTGACAGGGTATGTGACGCAGGGGAGGGCTCGACAGGCCACCGCAATGGGCCAGGTCTCGGTGGTGATGGAGGTGGCGCAAATGACCGAACATGCTGTGGTGATCGCAGGAGGCGGCCCGACCGGGCTGATGTTGGCGGCCGAGCTGAAATTGGCGGGGATCGATGTCGTCGTCATCGAACGACGCACCAGTCAGGATCTCGACGGCAAGCGAGCCGGGGGTCTTCACTCGCGCACCATCGAGGTGCTCGATCAGCGTGGCGTCGCGGAGCGCTTCCTCTCGGAGGGCCAAACGCATCCCTTCGTGGGCTACGCCGGGACCTTTCTGGACATCAGCGACTTCCCCACCCGCCACAACTACATCCTCGCCCTCTGGCAGAACCGGATCGAGCCCATCCTGGCCGACTGGGTCGATGAGCTCGGGGCCCCGATCCTTCGTGGACGCGAGGTGGTGGGGTGCGCCCAGGATGACACAGGCGTCGAGGTCGAGTTGTCCGACGACACCACCATCCGAGCCGAGTACCTCGTCGGATGCGACGGAGGGCGCAGCCTGGTCCGCAAGACGACCGGCATCGAATTCGCTGGGTGGGACGCGTCGGCCAGCTACATGATCGCCGAGGTCGAGATGGATGAGGAGCCGGAGATCGGCATGCGGCCCGAGGGTGGTGGCATCGGTCCCGTCAACCGGGAGGAGGGCGGGGGGCCGTACGGCGTGGTGCTGCTCGAGAAGGAGGTCGAACACACCAGCGAGCCGACCCGTGAGGACCTCAGCGAGGCGCTCATCGGCGCCTACGGGACCGACTTCGGGGTGCACAGCCCCACGTGGATCTCCCGATTCACCGACATGACCCGGCAGGCAACGTCCTACCGCGAGGGGCGCGTGCTGCTCGCAGGCGACGCCGCACACGTCCACGGGCCGCAGGGAGGTCAGGGCCTCAACACCGGTGTGCAGGATGCTGTGAACCTGGCATGGAAGCTGGCCCAGGTGGTGAAGAGAACGTCACATGAGAGCCTCCTGGACACCTATCACGCCGAACGGCATCCGGTCGGTGCCCGGGTGCTGCAAAACACCATGGCACAGGTAGCACTCGCCCGCACCGATGAGCGCAGCCAGGCGCTCCGCGACACCGTGCTCGACATGCTCGGCATGGACGAGCCGCGCACACGCATCGCCGCGATGATCTCCGCTCTGGACATCCACTACGACCTCGGTGAGGGGCACCCGCTCCTCGGGCGGCGTATGCCCGATCTCGATCTGCACACCGCCGACGGTCCCACCCGTGTCTTCGGATTGCTGCATGGCGCCCAGCCCGTGCTCCTCGACCTCGGTGAGCCCGGTGGCTTCGACATCGCTCCATGGGCGGATCGCCTCCGGTTGGTCGAGGCCAAGCACGACGGTCCATGGGAGCTCCCGGTCCTTGGCAGGATTGATGCGCCCCCGGCCGTGTTGATCCGTCCGGACGGGCATGTCGTCTGGACGGGAGCCCTCACCGAGCCAGAGCTGCCTCGAGCACTTACGACCTGGTTCGGAGAGGCCAGTCCGCGTTGAGGTCCGACGGCAGCCGTGCTCAGAATGCGACCGCGGCCGACTCCCATTCCCTGAGACGCGTCGCGATCAGTTCCGCCCGTTCCTCCTCGCTCCCGCCGTCCAGCACCTCGAAGTCCGAGAGGTCGGCTCGAAGGTAGACGCCGGATGTACGGGCATTCAGCCCGGTGTCTCTATCCGACCGTGTTGTGAAATACCCGGTAGCACGGTCGACGGTCTCCAGCCTGATCTCGCCGGTTCCCTCGAGCTGGGGCGCATTCGGGTGCCTAGGGCGCTCGCCCTTCCAGAAGTAGAGGATGCCGGCCGGATCCCGGTGCTCTTTCGACGCCTTGCTCCAGTAGCGGGCCGACAGGGTGCCGTCCTCCTGCCACGCCCTCCCGGCGACGTTGAGGTCACCCGTCTCGATCCCTCGATATGCGCAGGAGGCTCACCGCCGACGGTTCCTCCTCGGTCCGAACGGTGAGCGAGAGCTGCCACCACAGTCCTTCGATCGGACCACGTCGACCCTCGGCCTCGATTGCCTTGCGGAGTTTCTGATTTATCGCCCGTACCTCCGACGGGTTGGCGGACGGGTCGTAGCGGATCGAGGTCAACCCGAGCAGGTCGCTCGGAAGCTTCGAACCGTGGGCGTGCAGGATGAACGTGCGCCGGATCCCGAGCGCGCCGCCGAAGAGCCCGGCCTCGAAGACAACGTTGTCGCGCGGCGACGCCTCACCGGACTGGGAAGCATCCGTCGTCGTCCAGTCGTCCTGGGCGAAGACGAACGCGGCGAAATCGACCTGCTGGGTGAGCTCGACGAGCCGGTCGAGAGTGGACCGCCCCGGGTTGAACGTGGTCGTCCAGGGCTCCACCTCGGCAACGTCCTCGAGGCCGCGTGCGACCGCCTTGAGCAGTTTGGCCTGCTTGCCTGACGACCCGAGGAAGATGCGCGGCTTACTCGAGAACATGTCACCCACGCTACGCGTTGAAACCGAGCAGGATCGAAGAAGCCTTCAGACCCCTGGCTGTTTAGGTTGCGGACCATGAAATTCACTAGTCACGAACTGATTTAGGGTGAATCGGATGCATGCCGCCGACAGCCACGACTTGATCCGGGTGACCGGAGCCAGGGAGAACAATCTCAAAGATCTCAGCATCGAGATCCCAAAACGCCGGCTGACGGTTTTCACCGGAGTCTCCGGATCGGGGAAGAGCTCATTGGTCTTCGACACCATTGCCGCCGAATCGAAGCGCCTGATCAATGAGACCTACAGCGCCTTCGTGCAGGGCCTCATGCCGACGCTGGCGCGGCCCGATGTGGACGTACTCGACGGGCTGACGACAGCGATCATCGTCGACCAGCACCGTATGGGCGCCAATGTCCGCTCCACGGTTGGAACCGTCACCGACGCCAACGCCATGCTGCGTCTCCTCTACAGCCGGCTCGGTGATCCGTACATCGGTCCCCCGCCCGCCTTTTCGTTCAACATCCCGACCCGTCAGGCGAGCGGCGCGATGACCGTCGACAAGGGCAAGGGGGAGCGGATCACAGTGCGCAACGTCGTCTATCACGGGGGAATGTGCCCGCGGTGTGAGGGAATGGGCTCGGTCAGCGACATCGACCTCACCCAGCTGTACGACGAGGACAAGTCTCTCGCCGAGGGGGCGATCAGCGTGCCCGGATACAAGGCGGGCGGATGGTCCGTGCGGTATTTCACCGAGTCCGGATTCCTCGATCCTGACAAGCCGATCCGCAGGTACACCAAGAAGGAGCTCGACGACTTTCTCTACAAGGAGCCGACCAAGGTTCGGATCAACGATATCAACCTGACCTACGAGGGACTGGTCCCACAGATACAGAAGTCGTTCCTGTCCAAGGATGTCGACGCCATGCAGCCGCATATCCGGGAGTTCGTGGAGCGGGCGGTGGCGTTCACCGCATGTCCCGACTGCGAAGGCACCCGGCTCAACGAGGCAGCTCGATCGTCGAAGATCGCCGGCAGGAGCATTGCCGACCTCTGTGCGATGCAGATCAGCGATCTCACCGAGTGGGTTCGGGAGCTCGACGAGCCATCGGCGAAGCCGTTGCTCGGCGCGGTGCAGGAGACGCTCGATTCCTTCGTCGAGATCGGCCTCGGCTACCTGTCCCTGGACCGGCCTTCGGGCACCCTGTCAGGCGGTGAGGCACAGCGCACCAAGATGATCCGCCACCTCGGATCTCCGCTCACCGACGTCACCTACGTCTTCGACGAGCCCACGATCGGCCTTCACCCACATGATGTGCAACGCATGAACGACTTGCTCGTGCAACTGCGCGACAAGGGCAACACCGTGCTTGTTGTGGAGCACGAGCCGGAGACCATCGAGATCGCCGACCACGTCGTCGACCTGGGCCCGGGTGCGGGGACGGCTGGCGGCGAGGTTGTGTTCGAGGGCTCCGTCGAGGAGTTGCGGGGCAGCGACACGCTGACCGGCAAGCATCTCGACGACCGGTCAGCCGTCAAGTCAGAGTTCCGGACCTCCACCGAGAGCCTCGAGATTCGAAAGGCAAATCAGAACAATCTCCAAGACGTCGACGTCGACATACCACTCAAGGTGCTGGTTGTCGTCACCGGAGTCGCCGGGTCGGGAAAGAGCTCACTCGTCCAAGGCTCCATACAGGATGAAGCAGGTGTTGTCCTGGTCGACCAGACCGAGATTCGCGGGTCGCGGCGCAGCAATCCGGCGACATACACGGGGATGCTCGACTCGATCCGGAAGGCGTTCGCCAAGGCCAACGATGTGAAGCCGGGGCTGTTCAGCCCCAACTCGGACGGTGCCTGTCCCAACTGCAACGGAGCCGGCGTCATCTACACCGAGTTGGGTTTCATGGACACCGTCGCAACCACCTGCGAGGTGTGCGAGGGCAAGCGGTTCGAGGCTGCAGTGCTCGAGTACGAGCTCGGTGACAAGAACATCAGTGAAGTCTTCGAGATGTCGGTCGCGAGCGCCGAGCGTTTCTTCGCCGAGGGCGAGGCCAGGGTGCCGGCCGCCCATGCCATCCTGGAACGGATGTCCGCAGTCGGGCTTGGTTACCTGAGCATTGGTCAACCGCTGACGACACTCTCGGGTGGCGAGCGCCAGCGGTTGAAGCTGGCCATCCACATGGCGGAGAAAGGGGGAATCTACGTGCTGGACGAACCGACCAGCGGGCTGCATCTCGCCGATGTCGAGCATCTGCTTGGCCTTCTCGACCAGCTCGTCGATTCAGGGAAGTCCGTCATCGTGATCGAGCACAACCAGGCGGTGATGGCCCACGCCGACTGGATCATCGACCTCGGCCCCGGAGCCGGGCATGACGGTGGCCGGGTCGTTTTCGAAGGAACCCCGGCCGACCTGGTAGCAGCGCGTTCGACCCTCACCGGCCAGCATCTCGCCGAGTACGTGGGATCGGCATAGGGCCAGTCGAGGGGCTCGGTCGACATGACAAAGTCGAGATCTAGGCTGGGCCTGTGAGCCTCGACCTGGACGAGCTTCGTCTCTTGCGGCAGGCCCGGGACCAGATGGACCGCGAGTACGCGGAGCCGCTCGACGTCCCGGCGCTCGCCCGCACGGCAGCGATGTCGCCGGCACATTTCAGCCGGCGTTTCCGCGAGGCTTACTCGGAGACGCCGTACTCATACCTGATGACCCGGCGGATCGAACGGGCGAAATGGCTGCTGCGTATCGGTGACCTATCGGTCACCGAGGTCTGCATGGCGGTCGGCTGTACGAGCCTCGGCTCTTTCTCCTCCAAGTTCACCGAGCTCGTCGGCGAGGCGCCGAGTGCGTACCGCGCCCGCGATCATGGCGAGATGGTGGGCGTTCCTTCCTGCCAGACGATGGTGGCCACCCGGCCAAGGAAGGACCGGCGCACCGGGGCGGAAGCGAGCAGTTTTGGAGAAGCAACCGTCGCCACCCCCTCGTAGGGTTCCTGCCATGAGCGTTTCACTAAGCACAGTGCACATCTACGTCGACGACCCTGATGCCGCCCTCGGCTTCTACCGAGACACCCTGGGACTCACGGTGCAGGACGAGGTCGAGAACGAGGGCTTCCGCTGGATCACCCTTGCCACCGAGAGCCAGCCCGAGATCAAGATCGTGTTGTCACAGCCGCATGCCGGCAGGTCTCAGGAGGACGGAGACACCCTCGCAGCCCTGCTCGCCAAAGGTGAGCTGCCAGGCCCGTTCTTCCGTACCGACGATCTCGACACCACCTTCGACAAGACGGCCGCCTCGCCGGGCGTCGAGGTCCTGTCAGAGCCGGCTGATCAGTTCTGGGGTGTCCGCGACGCCGCGTTGCGGGATCCCGCGGGCAACATGATCCGCATCGAGCAGGGCTAGAGCCGGATCAGAGCCAGACAACGGGCATGCTGGACCCAGAATCGTCTCGGGTGATCAGCTGGCGTGACTTCGCCAAACGTGAGCCGGACCTGGCGCGGTTCGGCGCAGGCAGACTGACGGCAGCGCCGGCATACCTGGCGACTGTTCGTAAGTCGGGGGCACCTCGAGTTCACCCGGTGACGCCGATCTTCGCCGGCGACGGCCTGTTCCTCTTCATGGAGCCGACTTCACCCAAACGTCGAGACCTCCTCGAGCGGGGATTTTTCGCCTTGCACAGCGGGGTCCCGGACAATGCGGGCACAGGTGGCGAGTTCTCGGCCAGTGGCATCGGGCTCGCCGAGGACGATTCAGATTTGTGGGCCCTTGTGGCCGAAGCAGCGGGGTACGACCCGCCGGACCGCTACGTCCTGTTCGAGTTCCAACTGAGCGAGGCCCGCTGCCACGGTTACGGCGATGTGCCCCTGCCCTCGACCCGGAGGTGGTCGGTCGACTGAGACCGCGGCCGGATACCGCTCACGTGAGCCCGGCGGCGATCTTCTCCGCGACGGCCACTACGGGAAAGTGGATGTTCCCACGCGGGCAGGTCGGGAAGAGCGAGCTGTCGGCTACGACGAGGTTCTCCGCTCCGTACACGCGGCCGGACGAGTCGGTGACTGCGTGCGAATCGCTTGCGGGGCCGACCTTGGCCGTGCCGGAGCAGTGGTTGGTCGTCTGCGACCGCTGCCGGACGAGCTCCTCGAAGGACTTCCGATCGCTCCACTCCCAACGCCGTTTCCCGGCTGGTTCGATGACGGCAGCCAGCTGGGAGGATGAGTAGATCTCCATGGCCATCTCGATGCCGTCGCACATCCTTTCGAGATCTTCCGGTTCCGAATAGTGCCGATGTTCGACATGGGGAAGGGCGGTCGGATCTGCGGATGTGAGCGAGACGACGCCGACAGACCGAGCGTTCACCATCGAGACTGCCAGGCCCATGACCCAACGCCCCAGGTCGTTGTCGAAGCTCTGACCGTTGTAGATATGACAGTCGATCTCTCCGGGTGACCTGGGGGATCGACTCCGTGCCATTGCCTGTCCCTGGATCTTCTCGCCGTACACCGCCTCCGGGACAATGAGTGCCTCGGCGACGTCGATCGCGAAGGGGTGATCGAGCAGGTTTTGGCCGACCCCGGGAAGATGCTGGCGGACCGGGATAGCGAGCGCGTGGAGGTCTTTTCCGTTCCCGTACCCCGAGCGGTTCAAGATTCCGGGTGTGAAGTAGGCGCCCGCCGCCAGAACCACCAA
Organism: Acidimicrobiia bacterium; assembly: GCA_029240695.1. Classification (GTDB taxonomy): domain Bacteria; phylum Actinomycetota; class Acidimicrobiia; order Spongiisociales; family ZC4RG35; genus JARDZU01. Next base: position 20,031 of record JARDZU010000019.1, read on the forward strand.
ATCGGCATCGATCTCGTCCCCGGTGCTCGTGACGATCCCGATTGCGCGCTCATCTGAAAAACGCACCCGGTCGACCAGAGTGTCCGTCTGGATCGTCAGATTCGGCCGGTCGCGGACCGATGCCAGATAGCTCAGTGCGGCGTTGAAGCGATTGTCGGCGACGATGTTCTTGGGTACCGGGCCAACGGAAGGAGATTGGTCCCGGTCGCCGTTGATGTCCACGACCTTGCTCAATCCCAGGGAGTTGGCGGCATCGGTGAAGGCCAGGTCCCCTTGCGACCAGTCGGTCGCCCGCCATACCTGAACCGGGCCCTCGGTTCCATGGAGTGGGCCTCCGAGTGGGTCGGACTCGGCTCGCCGGAAGTACGGCAGCAGACCGTCGAACCCCCATCCCGGATTGCCGAGGGCCTCCCATTCGTCGTAGTCAGCCGCCGAGGCGCGTATCCAATAGCAGGCGTTCACTGCCGACGACCCGCCGAGCACGCGAGCTCGGGGAAGGAAGTTCCCATTTTCGGCATCGTGGAGCCCCCATGAGTGCGATGTCAGTGGCTGCTGCTGAGGGAAGAGGAGATCCGCCGGCCAGTCTGAAACATCTGGGCCATAGTCGGGCCCGGCCTCAAGAAGGAGCACTGTTCGGTCGGCGTCGTCGGTCAGCCGATTTGCCAGGACCGCTCCGGCAGGCCCGCCGCCAACGATCGCAACGTCAAACCCATTTGCCTTGGTCAATGCTCCCTCTCCTCTCAGGGATCCTGCGCTGCGATTATGGCGGTCAACTCCCCAAGAATCGGTCCCGCCCCGCCACGAGGGCGCTGATCTTCCGATCGGCCACCGAGCGATGAAGCATCCAGAACCCACAGTCGGGATGCACCCACCGGACGCGGCCCGGGCCGAACGCCTTGATGGCATTCTCGATTCTGGCGGCAACCTCGTCTGCCGTCTCGACGTGGTTCACCTTGATGTCGATCACACCAACGCCGATGGCGACGTGGTCGCCGACCTCTCGAAGAGCATCGAGGTCCGAGTCCGGGCGGTGGGCGAGCTCGAGAACCAGGTGATCGGCGCGGAGCCCGTTGAGGAACTCGATGAGAGCCTTCCATTCACCTGACTGGACCGTCTGACCGCCGTAATTGCCGAAGCAGAGGTGCACGGCGCTTTCGACCTCGATCGCGTCGAGGATCCGGTTGATGCCGGCCTGGGCAATGGGCGCGTACTCCGGACTCCCGGGCACATTCGCCTCATCCACCTGCACGCATACAGAAGAGAGGTCAGGTACCTGACGCGCCAGGCACTCTGCAATCGCCATGGTCAGCGCCTCGACGTCGTTGTAGTGATTGTCGAGGAGCATGCGCGCCAGCATGAACGGGCTGGTGAGAGTGAACTTGAGTGGCCCATCCGCAACCGACGCCGACCTCAGGCAGGCATTTGGCAGGTCGAGAGTGCCTTCGGAGATCTCATCCTCGACCACGCCGGCGGGCTTGCGTCTGAAGCCCGTCTCCGACTTCGCCCGAAAGGCTGCATTGTCGCTTCTCCCGATCTCGGTCCGAATGCCTCCCATCCGGGAAACGAAGTAATCGATCATGCCGTTCGTCTCGGCGTGATTGGGGTCGAACCGGTACAGCTCCCCATCTGTCGGCAGGTCGATCCCGGCGCGCTTCTGTGTGTGGATCACGGCGGAAGTGGCATCGATCAGCGCTTGCTCGGACGGTGAGGCGAGTAGCCAACTGATGGGTGGGTACGAGCCCACTGTTGTCGTGAGAATCTCAGGCTCTGACGGCAGTTGCATTGGATTCATGCGGCGGGACCGTACGCGAAGGGAATTGGGTGGCCTATCCGTTACACCTTGAAGTATCATGCACCTTGTGCTTCTATGTATATAACCCCGTGCCTGAGGAGAGCGGATGAACATCGACAAGGACCTGGTGGCGGCATCGGCGACGCCGCTGGTGCTGGCGATCCTGGCCGAGAGCGAGAGTTACGGATATGCCATTCTTAAGCGTGTCCGGGAGATCTCGGACGGTGAGCTCGAGTGGACCGATGGCATGCTCTACCCGCTGCTGCATCGACTGCACCGACTGGGGTATGTCACCAGGGAGTGGCG
>JARDZU010000020.1 GCA_029240695.1 Acidimicrobiia bacterium
GACCATCGGAACGCCGCGGGTTGCATACGAGGTCCCGGCAGCGATCCAGGACGCCATCGACCCAGCCTCGGTGATCCCCTCCTCGAGGATCTGGCCGCTTTGGCTCTCCGAGTAGGAGAGGATCATCGACGCGTCGACCGGCTCGTAGAGCTGGCCCTTGGAGGCGTAGATCTTGAGCTCGCGGAAGAGGGAGTCCATGCCAAATGTCCGCGCCTCGTCGGGGACGATTGGCACCACGTGCTTGCCAAACCCCTCCGAACGGGCCAGACCGCGCAGCAGTCGGGTGAAGGCGGTGGTCGTCGAGGCTTCGACCTTGCCCGAACCGGCGTACACCTCGGCGAAGGTCTCGGGCGGGGGGAGCACGAGTGTGTTTTCGGGCACGACACGACTGGGGAGGAATCCGCCCAGTTCCTGACGTCTGGCGTGGAGGTACGCGTGCTCGGGCGTTCCGGGCTCGGGCCGGAAATAGGGGGGCACGCTCTCACCCGCGAGGGATTCTTCAGGGATCTCCTCCTGGAGGCTGAGCCTCTCTCGAAGCACCATTAGCTGTTGGTTGGTGAGCTCTTTGATCTGATGCGTGGCGTTCCTGCCCTCGACGTCAGGGCCCAGGGTCCATCCCTTGATCGTCTTGGCCAGGATCACGGTCGGCTTGCCGTTGTCGAGCTCGGTTGCCACCTTGTAGGCCGCGTACACCTTCTTGTAGTCGAGGCCACCGCGTCGCAACGCCCAGATCTCGTCGTCGCTCATGTCGGCGACCATCTCCTTGGTGCGTGGGTCTTTGCCGAAGAAATGCTCCCGGACGTAGGCACCGTTCTCCGCCTTGTACCGCTGGTATTCCCCGTCGACAGTGGTGTTCATCACGTTGATGAGGGCGCCCTCGTGATCGCGGGCGAGGAGCGCATCCCAGCCGGAGCCCCAGATCACCTTGATCACGTTCCAGCCGGCACCTCGGAAGGCCGACTCGAGCTCGGTGATGACCTGGCCGTTGCCGCGCACGGGCCCGTCGAGGCGCTGCAGGTTGCAATTGACCACCCACGTCAGGTTGTCCAGCCCTTCCCGGGTGGCCAGGGAGATGGCACCCAGAGTCTCGGGCTCGTCGACTTCGCCATCGCCGATGAAGCACCACACCCTGGACTTGGAGGTGTCGTCGAGACCACGGTTGTGGAGGTACTTGTTGAAGCGGGCGTGGTAGATCGAGTTGATCGGCCCCAGACCCATCGACACGGTGGGGAACTCCCAAAAGTCGGGCATGAGACGGGGGTGGGGATAGGAGGAGAGACCGTGACCATCGATCTCGAATCGGAAATTGTCGAGGTGCTTCTCGTCGAATCTCCCCTCGAGATAGGCCCGGGCATAGATCCCGGGTGCAGCGTGTCCCTGCATGTAGACGTGGTCGCCCTTGCCGTCGGCGCCCTTCCCCTTGAAGAAATGGTTGAAGCCGACTTCGTAGAGGGTGGCCGACGAGGCGAACGTGGACAGATGCCCCCCGATCCCCTTGGAGCGGTGGTTGGCCTTGATCACCATCACGGCCGCGTTCCACCGGATGAACCGCCGGATCCGCCTCTCGATGTCCGCGTCACCGGGGTACTCAGCTTCCTCCTCGGGAGGAATCGTGTTGATGTACGGCGTGGTGATGGCGCCGGCGATACCGACGTTGTTCTCGTGGGCCCTCTCGAGGAGCTTGGCTACGAGATACTTGGCACGGTCCGGCCCCTGCTCGTTGACGACCGCATCCAGGGAGTCGATCCACTCCTGGGTCTCCATCGGATCCGAGTCCGGCATCTGATGGACGTATTCGTCGCCGAGGGTGCGGCTCAGATCGCCTGTCATGAGACCAAGCCTAGTTAGCGGAGGCAATTCTCCTCCCCGGAGGTCCTACGCTCCGACCGCCTGATCCTCGGCTCGCGTCAGCCATCTGCGAACGACATCGACGAAACGATGAGGGGCGTCCATCTGCGGGGTGTGCCCTGTGTCGTCGAGGTGGACCAGCTCCCAATCGGGGCGGAGGGCGCAGAGCCACTCGACTGCCGTAGGTGAGACGATGTGGTCGGAGATCCCCTGCACCACGAGGGTGGGTGCCTCGATGGCGAGGACCATGGCCACGTACACGGGCCGTCGCGAATAGAGCCTTGCGATCGAAGTCGCCGTCCGGGCAGTGGCGTATCCGGCCCAGGGGAGCTGCTTTCGGATCCGGGCCATCTCCCGTGACTCTTCGATGAGTGACATGGGGACCCGCCCCGGCTTGTGGGTGATCATGTTCAAGCTCTTCCGCACCAATTGTTCGGGGGTATTGGTCCGGATGAAGCGGCGGCCATATGCCGCGCCGATGCCGGGCATGGCCTGTATGGCGAGCCGGGCTGCCGTCGGCCAGTCGAGCCGGGGGTCGGGTACCACCGGTGGCGTCGCCGGCGACACCAGGATCAGCCGATCGACGAGGTCGGGCCGGGCCGACGCGATCAACTCGGCGAGGAGCCCACCGGTCGAGTTCCCGATGAGGGTGAAGGGCCCGTCCATCGTCTCGAGATATGCGATCACCGAATCGCGGTGTGTTCCCAGTCGGAAGTCTGACCGCGGCGGGGTGAGGCCGAACCCGGGTAGATCGACGGCCCGCACCCGCCCGAGGGCGGTCAGCGTCGGCGCTACTGCGTTCCAATTGGTCGTCGATCCGCCGAGGCCGTGGATGAGAATCAGGCTCGGCCCGGTGCCCCCGAAGTCGACTTCGTGCATCGGTCCCATTGGGGTGCTGACGTAGTTGCCCATCGTCGAAAGGGTACCGGGGGCCGGTCATACACTGGCTCGATGCGCTTGCTCCTTGTCTCCACGTACGAGCTGGGGCGTCAGCCGGTCCACATCGCCTCGCCGGCGGCAGCCCTCACCGCGGCCGAAGTCGACGTCGCCACTGTCGATCTCGCCGTGGAGGACTGGGACAGCGCTCGTCTGGACGGCGTCGACGCTGTCGCCTTCTCGGTGCCGATGCACACCGCCATGCGACTAGCCATCCCGATGGCGAGGGAGTTGCGCCGGCAGCAGCCCGGGCTCCCGATCGCCTTTTACGGTCTTTACGCCGGCGTGGGTCAGGACCTGGTGGTTGGCGATGTCGCCGACTCGGTCTTTGTCGGCGAGTACGAGCCGGATCTCGTGGAATGGGCAACGACCGTTGGATCGGGGACTGAAGAAAAAGGCGTGAGCCGTAGTCGGGGGCGGACAAAGTTTCACCGACCCGCGCGATCCACGTTGCCCTCGCACGATAACTACGCCCGCCTCGAGTGGATGGGCGAGGCGCGTCTCGCTGCCGCTGTCGAGGCTTCGCACGGATGCCGGCACCGTTGTCGCCATTGCCCGATTCCCGTTGTCTACGACGGGAGGATGCGGGTGGTCGGGGCGGATTCCGTGCTGGCGGACATCGACCACCTCGCTTCCGACGGGATACGGCATGTGACATTCGGCGATCCGGACTTTCTCAATGCACCCCGGTATTCGATGGACCTGTTGACGGAGGCCCATGCCGCTCATCCGGAGCTGACCTATGACGTGACAGTCAAGGTCGAGCACATCCTGGCGCATCGGTCCCTGTGGCCTCAGATGGCAGAGCTCGGGGTTCTCTTCGTGGTCAGCGCCTTCGAGAGCACCGACGATCGCACTCTCGACGTGCTCGACAAGAACCACACGGCGGCTGACATGTCCGAGGCGGTGGCATTACTTCGCTCCTCAGGCATCCATGTGAGGCCGACCTGGCTCCCTTTCTTCCCGTGGACCCTGCCGTCGGATCTGACCGGCATCGTGGGCTTCATCGACGATCATCGGCTGTGGCCGGCGACTGACCCCGTGCAACTGGCGATCAAGCTCCTCATCCCCGAGGGGTCGCTCCTGGAGACGCACCCGGCAGTCGTGCCCTACCTGACCGCCTATCAACCGGAATCGTTGACCTGGACGTGGCGGTTCGCAGATCAAACCACAGAGCGGCTGCAGGGAGCTCTCGACTCGATAGCGGCCGAGGCCTCCGATTGTGGGGCGGACGCCGGCGACACCCTGCTTCTGATGCGGGAGAGGATCGGGGAGATGACGGGTGTCCAAATGGCGGCCATGCCTTCGTCGCCACCGGCGCCGCGCCTGACCGAGAGCTGGTTCTGTTGTGCGGAGCCCACCGCAGGTCAGGCTGCGGCAGTGGGACTCACCATCGGTAGGGTGCCGCTCGCATCGGCATAGAGGAGAAGATGACGGCGGTCCTGGCGGCGCAAGGGCTCATCAAGAGCTTCGGTGATCTGATCGCGGTGAACGGGGTCAGCTTCGAGATCGCGGAGGGGGAGACCTTTGGCCTCCTCGGGCCCAACGGGGCGGGAAAGACCACGTCGATTTCGATGGTCGCAGGTCTACTGGAGCCCGACAACGGCACCGTTCACGTGGCGGGGACCCAGATCCGGACCAATTCGACCAACGGAAGGTCGGACATCGGTCTGGTGCCCCAGGAAATCGCCATCTACCCCGACCTGACTGCTACGGAGAACCTGAGATTCTTCGGGCGTCTCTACGACATGCCCGGCGAGACGTTGGACAAACGCGTAGAGGAAGTGCTCGAGGTGATCGGGCTCTCCGAGCGTCAGGATGATCTGGTCAGCGAGTTCTCTGGCGGAATGCAACGGAGGCTGAACATTGGCATCGGGCTGCTCCACCGACCCCGCCTGCTCATATTGGACGAGCCGACGGTCGGCGTGGATCCCCAGTCCCGGAACGCCATCCTCGAATCCGTCGAGGACCTGTCGGGTGAGGGGATAGCAGTTCTCTACACCACCCACTACATGGAGGAGGCAGAGCGGCTCTGCGACCGCGTGGCCATCATCGACGAGGGGGTGATCAAGGCCGAGGGCACCAGACGCGAGTTGGTGTCACTGGTGGGGGAGAAGGACCGGATCCGGGTGACGGTGACCGGGGACCTGGTCGAAGTCGCCCGCGTCGCTTCTGAGTTGCCGGCGGTCCACGAGGCCAGCCCTGCCGACTCAGGCGTAGACGTCCTGGCCAACGACGCCTCGTCAGTTCTCCCCGAGTTGCTGTCCCGGGTGGCTGCGACCGGCGCCAACGTCACCGGTGTGGCCGTGTCGGAGCCCAATCTCGAGGCGGTTTTCCTGCATCTGACCGGCAAGGCCTTGCGCGACTGATCATGGGGGCGGCGACCCGGATCGCGGGGAAGGACCTCAAGCTCCGTGTGCGTGATCGTTCGGCGTTCATCATGGGGATAGTCACGCCGTTGGCCCTGGCCTACATCTTCCACCTCGTCTTCGGCGGGACATTCAGCGAGGAAGCATTGGACCTCCAGGTCGGATTGGTCGACCTGGACGACACCCAGGTGTCACAGTCTCTGGGTGAGGCGCTCTCCGGGCTGGAGGCCGAGGGGGTCCTGGTCCTGACCGACTTCGACGACACGGCTTCGGCCGAAGCCTCGGTAGAAGATGGCGAGATCGGCGCCTACATCCTCCTCAATCAGGGCCTCGGCGCCGCTGCCATCCAAGGCCAGCCATTCACGATCGAGGTGGTCGGCGACGTCGACAGTCAGACGACGACCCAGGTGACGTCCTCGATCGCCTCCGAATTCGGATCGGCTATCGAGCGGTCCCAGCTCTCGGTGACCACGGCGATCGCTCTGGGCCAGCCGCCGCCTCCAGATGAGCTGGCCATCTGGGGCGAGGAGGCTGCCCTTCGACCGCCGGCCTTCACCTTCGTGGATGTCTCCGCCGACACCCGGCAACTCGACGCCAACACCTTCTTTGCCGCCGGGATGGCTGTGTTCTTCCTCTTCTTCACCGTTCAATTCGGCGTTGTCGGCATCCTCGAGGAGAAACAGGGCGGAACCCTGGCCCGGCTGCTGGCAGCGCCGATCAGCCACACCAGCGTGGTGGCGGGCAAGGCGATCCTCTCGTTCGCTCTCGGTCTCATCTCGATGACCGTGTTGATCGTTGCCACTCACTACCTGATGGATGCGGAGTGGGGCCCCCCTCTGGGGGTGGCGCTGCTGGTCGTCGCCGGCGTCCTCGCCGCGACCTCCATCATGGGGGTCATCGCCGCCACCGCCACCAGTGCCGACGGCGCCGCCAACCTGGGGGCGATCATCGCGGTGATCCTGGGGATGCTGGGCGGGACATTCTTTCCGATCGGCCAGGGCAACGACTTCCTCGCCCGGCTCTCGTACCTGACCCCGCACGCATGGTTCATGCGCGGTCTCGCCAACATCTCCGGCGGAGCGGAGTGGACCGAGGTTCTACCTGCTGTCGGTGCCCTGCTCCTGTTCACACTCGTCTTCGGGACGGTGGCCTGGGTGCTCCTCCAGCGAAAGCTGACGCGATGAGGAAGATCCTCGCCATCGCCGGTTCCAACGTGCGTCGCATGTTGCGTGAGCGCTCCAACATCTTCTTCGTCTTCATCTTCCCGATTGCCCTGATCCTGCTCATCGGGGCTCAGTTCGGCGGGGACTTCGATCCCGGGGTCGGGATCCACCAGGAGGATGAGGGCCCGCTGGCGGCCGCCATCACCGAGGAGATCCAAAGCGACGACTCGTTGGCGGTCACGATCTTCGAGACGCGGGACGAATTGCTCGACGCCGTTGAGAGAGGCACGGTCCAGGCGGGCCTGTTCATCCCGGCCGGAGCCAGTGGTCGAGCCGAAGCCGGAGAACAGGTCGAATTGGGATTCGTAGCGAGACCCGATGGGGCCGGCCCCCAATTGCAGTCGGTCGTCAGCGCCGGTGTCGCCCGGGTGATGACGCCCGTGGGGGCGGCCCAGTTCGGGGCCGAAAAAGCGGGAGCGAGCTTCGACGAGGCTCTCGAAGTGGCACGGTCACAGACCGATGCCGCCCCCGGGCTCGATGTCGAGACCATCGCGGTCGGTGAGGCGCTTTTCCCAACGACGCTGGGCAGGTTCGACCTGGGGGCCGCGCAGCAACTCGTCCTGTTCACCTTTCTGACGGCTCTTGCCGGGTCGGCTGCCCTGATACTCAGCAGAAAGCTGGGCATCTCCCGCCGGATGCTCTCCACTCCAACCTCCACGGGGACCATCGTGGGCGGCGAGGGCGCCGGGCGCTGGGCGGTGGCGATGGTCCAGGGGCTCTACATCGTGATCGTGACTTACCTGCTGTTCCGGGTCGATTGGGGTGACCCGTGGGGTGCCCTTCTCATCCTGGTCGCCTTCTCGGCGGTCGGGGCCGGAGCCGGGATGCTGATGGGGGCGACGTTCAAGAACGACCAGCAGGCCGGCGGGATCGGTGTCGTCCTCAGTCTCGGGCTGGCGGCCCTCGGCGGGTGCATGCTCCCGATCGAGCTGTTCTCCCCGGCTATGACCCGGGTTGCACATCTCACGCCGCACGCATGGGCGCTCGACGGGTTCGCCGAGCTCGTCCGCCGGGATGGCACCGTGGCCGACATCCTCCCCGAGCTTGGCGTCCTGGTCGTCTACGCCACCGTTCTGCTCCTCCTTGCCAGCTGGCGGCTTCGGGCGGTGCTGACCCGGCCCTGATGTTTGAATGAGCATCGGTGGCTGATCAGAACATCAATCCTGTCGGATGTCTCGGGCGGGTCCTCACCATCCTCGGGACACTCTGGCTCGGCTTCGTCGTGTTGGCGGGAATTGGCGTGCTGTCGGACGTGGGCGTCAGAGAGGGTTTCTTCGCCGGTGCGTTTGGGAGCGCTATTCCAGGTGTCCTGCTCCTGTGGGCCGGCCGCGTCCTGCGCCGCCGGGCCCGCACGATGGAGGCAAAAATCGAGCCGGTCGCGCCGGCACCTGTGCCCGGCCCAACCGAGAAGCGGGTGCCAACGATCCGGATCGAATCGATGCAGACCGAAACGCCGCCTTCGCCAAGCCCGCCGCTGCCCACGATCATCAAGCCGGCGCCAAAGCCGGTCCCGTCTCCAACGGAAACTCCAGCCGTGGAACCCGCCGACCTCCCCCCGCCACTGGTACCCCCCGAGCCGAAGACGTCGCGCCAACTGATCGACGAGGCGCGCAAGAAATGGGGGAGACCTCGTTGAGCGGGCGCCTACAGCCCGGCGGCGGCGAGGGTCCGGGCGTTTCGAACTTCGGCGGCGAATGCGGCGCGGCGGGCGGCGACACCGTCGGCATCATCGATCAGGCCACGGTTGGCGGCGAGGGCAAGCGCCGACTTGAAGAGGACCTGGCTGGCGCTCTCACCCGAGATAAGGCGCTCCTCGATCCGGTACATGCGCGCCCGGGCCAGACACGCTTTGAGGAAAGACTTCTCTTCGTATCGGCCCTTGAGGCTTTCTAACTCGTCACCTACCACTTGATAGGCGTCGAGGATCGGCAGCACCGCCCAGTAGGCCAGAGGCGACCCGAGCTTGGCCTGCACTTCGGCCGACCCGGTCGCTGTCAGGACATGCTCCCAACCGGGGACGTCGATGCCGATGTCGGATTCGACGTCGGCGAGAAAATCGTCCTTTTCCGGGAAGAAGAACTCGAACTTGAGCAGGTCGCGGTAGGCGAGAAGGGCATCCCTCACCTGTTCTGGGTGCTCCTCGCCGGTCTCGGCCACCGAGCCGATCGCCATCTCGGCCAGGGCGCGATTGATGAAGAAGTGCACGATCATGTTGCGGTAGTACGAAATTCGGATCATTTGGTCCTCGTCGAGCCAGAAGACTCGCCGTCCGAGAGCCTCGTGACTGCTCACGTTGTCGTGCTCGGCGAGCCAATCGAGGATGGTGGCCACCCGCGACGGGTCGCGCAGATCCGAATCCTCGGTGGTGGGCAGGTCGCGGGCCCGGGCGAACTCCACGAGCCGGGCGGCCCCCTCGGCCAGTTGGGCTGACGTCCGGGCCGTACCCCTCGCTGCGAGCAGGGCAACACTGATCAAGGCGGTCGGGGTGATCGGGGTGACATGTGCAATCCGATACATGACTTCGAAGGCCAGTTTCTGGAGCCCGATGGACGTCTCTTCGCCGAGGTCCGTAGGTCCGACCATGCTCCGCGCCGAAACAGGCTCCCCGAACCGGATATGGATGTCACCGTATCGCCGGCGTAGCGACCGCACCGCCTTCAGCATCCACCCGAGAGATTCCTTCTCCTTGTCCTTTCCCTGCGCCTCACGCGCGTAGTCGGGGACGTCCTGAATCTGGTCGTAGGCGATCGACACCGGGACCAACTGGAGATCATCCGCCTTACCACGGTGCATGGAATCTGTCACGTAGCTCAGAAGCCCGAGACGAGGCGGCATCAGCTTGCCCGAGCGCGACCGCCCACCCTCCATATACCACTCGAGGGGGAACCGCTTCTCGACCAGATAGTCCAGATACGAGCGCAGGACCATCTTGAAGAGAGAGTTGTCCTTGAAGGAGCGGCGGATGAAGAACACACCTGTGCGTCGGACGAGTGGCCCCACCGGGAAGAAGTTCAGGTTGATGCCCCCTGCCGTGTGATTAGGGGGGAAGTCGTTCTCCCAGAGCATGAATTGGAGGCTCAGACGGTCGAGATTCGAGCGGTGGGCGGGTAGGAAGATGATCGGGTCGCCATCGCCCAGGGCGGCGAGACGCCGAACGTCGTCCTCCGAATATTTGATGTCGCCGTAGCCCTGGCTATACAGCTTGTGGATGCCGTTGGCGATCAGGTCGATCACATACGGCGAGTGGGTGGCGGCGATCTCGCGGAGATAACGCTCCGCCTTCTCGCGTGCCAGGGCGGGGGCGATGTTTGTCTCGGCAGCGACGGCGTCCACCGCCTCGAGGAACTCCCGGCGGGACAGGATGGCCTCGGGCACGAACCGCGGGATCTTGTAACGGTTGCCTACCAGCCTCCGTTCGGCCCGGTCGAGTATCAGCCACGCCCTCCTGGTCACGTAGTTGGACAAGGGGTCTACCTGGCCAGAAGCCTGATAGTCGTTGGCGAGGTCCGAGGCATGAGCCCCTGCGGCGGCGGTGAAGCGAATTCGCCCCGGCCGGGCCATTCTGATCCATCTCGCCCGTATCCCTCTCGGGTCTCTGGCGTCTCCTGGTCGCAGCATGTCCCACCAGCTGACGGCCCTTCGACCCTTCTTGATCGGTGCCAGCCAGAGGACTCGAAGCGGTATGAGGAAGGGGTCGTCGGCAGCGACCAACGTGTCGGTCAAGGCGTCGATGTCACCACCCTTGCCCCGGCGCGACGACGTGATCCTGACCGTCTCGAGCTCGCGACCGATCTCGTCCCCGGCCCATCGGGTGAGGAGGGAGGCTTCGTAGTCGGAGGCGGCGTCCAGGAGGTAGACGACCCGCGAGTCGGCCGGTCCGGTCAGCAATTCTGGGGGATCGGCCGACTTCCTAGCCACGGCACCACTCTATTGGGCTGCCACAATCGCCACCCGTGCGGATCGTCGTGCAACGTGTGACCCGGGCCTCCGTCGAGATAAATGGTGTCGTCGTGGGATCGATCGATTCCGGGTTTCTCCTCCTCGTCGGCATCGAGCCCTCGGACACGGAGGACGACATCGCTCGTGCTGTTGACAAGGTCGGCCATCTCAGAGTCTTCCCTGACGAGGCAGGGCAGATGAACCGCTCGCTCCTCGATACCGATGGTTCGGCTCTCGTCGTGAGCCAGTTCACACTGCTTGGCGACCTCCGCAAGGGACGACGACCATCGTTCGTCGGGGCGGCCCCTCCAAAAGAGGCGGAGACGATGGTCGATCGTTTCGTGGACGGACTCCGCAGGTCGGGCGTGCACGTCGAGACCGGTGTGTTCGGGGCGTCGATGAACGTCGAGTTGGTGAACTCCGGCCCGGTGACGATCTTGTTGGAGATCAGGGACGGACGGGTGACCTGAGACGGTTGCGGGCATCCCGCCAATGCCTCGGACCGATGATCAGCCCGATGCCAATCACCAACAAGACGAGCAGCACAGGGTCGGCGAGACCCCACGGATTCTCGAGCCCGGTGCTTTCCCATGCGAAGGCGCCGACGAGGACAGCCCCCAGGGTCACGAGGGTCCCGATCCCCGTGGACCTGGTCAGGACACAAGCGAAGACAAGTGTCAGCACGATGAAGGGAAAGGCGGCGGGCCACAGACCCAGGACCACGCCACCGCTGATGCCGACGCCTTTCCCACCCTTGAATTCGTGCCAGACGTTGTAGACGTTCCCTGCCACCGCACCCAACCCCGCGGCGAGGCTCGCGGCCTCGCCGCCCATGATCGCGGCTTCGCCCCCGATAGCCAGGCCGACCACCACAGCCGTCAGACCCTTGGCGACCTCGATGATCAGGATCAGGATGGCGAGTGTGTGACCGCCGAGGCGCCGGGCATTGTTCGCACCGGGGTTGCCCGACCCGTCCTGCAGGAGGTCGACCCTCCAGAGCCGGCCCAACCAGACGGCAGTGGGCACCGAACCGATGGCGTACCCGGCCAGGGCCGCCAGGAGGATCGTCATTCACCGACCTCGCTCTTGCCCTCCGCGCAGAAGCGGAGAAAGTCACAGCTGTGACACCAGTCACCCGGCACCGCCTCGAACCGCTCGTCTTCGATGGCGGAGGTCAGCACTTCGAGGTTCCTGGTCGCATCCTGCCGCCACTCCTCATCGGCATGCTCCGTGTGAACGTCGAGCCCGCCCCCGAGATAGGCGAAGGTGACGTCGATCTCGTGAGGCTTGTCCACGCCGAGATCCACCTCGGCGGCGGCGACCGCATACGCCTGGAGCTGCACTAGGCGACTGGGCTCGTCCCTCCTTCTCCCGCTCTTGAAATCGACGATCTCCCAGTTCCCCTCGCTCTCGTAAACCGCATCGATCCGGCCCTTGACCTCATATCCGCTCTTTGTGGACAGGCTGAATGGGGCCTCTACCAACAACGCATCCTCGGTCCCGTACCGGGACCCGAGAAAAGCCTTGAAACCGCCCTCGCCGGTCGATTCGTCCATGGCGTCGTAGAGCCCGGGCTCGAGGTCTTCGAAGGGGACCTGACCCCTTTGATGAAGCTCGATCCGGCGATGCAACGCCGTGCCGGCGATGGCGGCCATGTTGCGACGACGGGGCAAGGGGTCGACCTCGGACCAGAAGAAGCGCTTGGGGCACTGGGCATAGGTGACGAGGCCCGTCACCGAGACGACCCGCGTCTTCTCTGGCTCGGCAACAATGTCTCCGAGGGCGTCGAGGTCGAAGAGTGTCTGGCGCATCTCCTCGACCTTCTGCTGATACGCCTCGGCGACGCCCATCGTCCCGGCCATCTGGAGGAGGGCATCCGCGTCCACGACCGCGGCCCGCAATGCGCCGTCCCAACCCTCTTCGAACAACGGGTCGGGCGTGACGCCCGCAGACGCGAAACGGAGCAGCGCCGGCCGCTCCGGCTCGTCGACATGACCCTCTTTCCGCGTAACCGGGTGCTGTTCGACGAGATCGAAGAGCTCAGAAGGCTTCTTGGCATTGATCGTGGGCTCGGGGAGGCCATACCAGTAAGAACCAGTCATGATCAGCATCGATCGGGCCCGCGTCGCCGCCACATAGGCCACCCTCCACTCCTGTAGCGCGTTCAGATCCCGGAAGTAGTCCATTCGCTCTTTTTCGTCGTCAGGCATGTCGGCTAGTGCGTTGTCGATGCGATGCTCCGGAGGAAGGAACTGGGCGAACCGGACGGGGTCGGGAAAAGTCCCGGTCTTCACCGGGAAGCTCTTATCGGTGACGGCCGGGATTGCGACCACATCCCACTCCAGGCCTTTTGCCCGATGCACGGTCACCAGCGTGACCGCCTCCTCCCCCGAGAGATGCGCGGAGTCGAGCTCCTCGGCCGGCTCGTCCTCCATCGCCTCCAGGTAGTCGAGGAAGGCCGAAAGCGAAGGACGTCCCTTGAGGGGGCTCCAGTCCTCGGCCAGGTCGAGGAGGCGATACAGATTGAGTCGGGCCGTCGTCCTTTGATTGGCGGGGAGTGATTCGACGTCCTGCCAGGCGCGGGTCCGGTCGAGGACGAGCCGGCAGACCTCGACCAGGCTGGCGCCCTGGCTCTCGGCAAGCACGTCGCGGTAGATTTCCAGGAAGTGCTCGTAGGCGGAGCGGGCCTCGGGACGGAGACCCCCGATCTCGTCGACCTGTTCGATCGCCTCGAGCAGCGTCACGCCCGGCACCGCGTCGCGATCTACGTCTTCTCGGCGGATGCTGCCCAGCCAGTGCGACAGGGGCGCGATGTCGGCGTAGCCCAGGCGATATCGGCTTCCGAAGAGGATCTGAACCAGGGAGGGCGAGTTCCCGGGCCGGTCGAGCACCGTGAGCCACGCTCGGAGGTCGGCCACTTCGGGCACCGAGAGCAGTCCACCGAGGTTGGCCACCTCGACCGGTATGTCATGCCGGGCGAAAGAGTCGACGACTACGGAGAAGTCCTTGTTCTTCCTGAAAAGAACGGCCATCTCCGACCACGGTGTGTCCGCTTGGTGCAACGCATCGAATCTGCGAGCGATCCAATCGGCTTCTGCAACGGCGTCTTCTGCCCAGTGCGTCACCACCTCGCCCTTCGAGCCGGGATCGCTGGAGACGAGGTCTTCTGCAGCCGGGTTGGCGCGCCGCCGGATCTCGTTCGCAACCTCGAGTATCTCCGGAGCCGAGCGCCGGTTGAGGGTGAGGGTGCCGTGCTTGGCGGGCCCTCCGTCCGGTGCCGGGAAGTGGGTGGGGAAGAGCTCGAAGTTCTCGGCTGATGCCCCCCGCCATTCGTAGATCGTCTGGTCCTCGTCACCCACCGCGATCACCGGGATCCCCGTCTGCCCGTCGGACGGGCCGAACACCGTGGTGAGCAACACCCGCTGCGCCGGATTGGTGTCCTGGTACTCGTCCAGGATCACGACCTGGTAGCGGCCGCGGATCTCTGCCACCAGCTCGGGGTGATCGGTCAGGAGACGGGTGGACAACGTGACCAGATCGGAGTAGTCGACAACTCTGAGCCGTCGTTTGTCAGCGTCATAACGTTGCAGTGTTTTCAGCATCTCGGCACGCATCGCCCACACCCCGTCGGCGGGATCGGCGTGGGCGATCAGGGCATCAGGGGTGACGAGGTGGTCGCCCATTCGGTCGCCCAGAGTCCGGATCTTGTCCAACCCATGTGGGTTGGTGATGTCGAGATGGTCATACGTGGTGTGGTGATAGGTCTCGGAGAGGATCTGTCGGGAGAAGGTCGGGGTGATCACCCTGACTCTGGTGTCGACCCCGGCGAGGGCGCCGAACTCCGCCAGGATCTGCGCGGCGAAGCCGTGATAAGTGTGGACCTCTGCTTGACGGCCCTCCTCTACGGCGGACCCGAGAAATGCCTTCACCTTGTCGGCCAGCTCGGATGCCGCCTTGTTGGTGAATGTGATCCCAAGAATCTGCTCCGGGTCGACGCCATGGTTCTCCACGAGGTTGGCGATGACGAGGGCGACGGTCGTCGTCTTGCCGGTGCCCGCCCCAGCCCGTATCCGGATCGTGTCCAGACCCATGTCGAGGACTTCCTTCTGCTCCGGCGACGGCTGGAACGAGCTCATGGCAGGTAGGCGCCCTTTCCTTCTGCCCAGGCCGGGCAAGACAACCTAAAGGCGCATTTGTTGCACCGACTGTTGACCTTCGGTTCCCATTGCTCAGCAAGGATCGAGTCGGTCACTTCCTCCATCGTTCCCATGACGTCGGGCAGGAGCTCCATGTCGAACGACCTCCTGGTCACCGATGCGGACTCCTTTCGAGGGAACCACATTTCGGCTGCGACGACGGGTTCCCCGGTTTCCCTGGTCACAGCCGACGCATAGAAGCCGAGTTGAACCGACGCTTTCCCTTCAGAGACGCTGGGGGGATTCTTCGAGGTCTTGTAGTCGACGACCCGAAGTCCGTCCGGGCCTCTCTCCAGCCTGTCGATGTAGCCAACCCATTGAACGCCGCCGATCTCGGTCTCGACCTTCTTCTCCAACTCGACCGGCGCCCCGTCGCTGGGCCATCTCTCGTAGAGCCGGAGAACGGTTTCACGGGCGTGGCGCAGCCATGCTTGGTCGAGCTGCGGCGTTCCGAAGTCCGCCCCGGCCCACACGCTCTCCAGGTGTTTCATGGCGTCGGAGAGATCGGCATGGGTCTTTTCCGAACCGATGACCTCTTTTTCGGCGGCCTCCAAGGCGGCATGGACGAGGGTTCCGAGCTCGGCATAAGGGGAGAACGTGTCGCTCAGGCCGAGGCGCCGCTCCAGTGCATATTGCCGGGGGCAGGTTATGTAGGCGCCTGCCTGGCTGGGGGAAAGCCGAAGACCTTCCCCCAGGATCGGCTGCTCGGGCCCGGGGGCGGGCACTCCGGCAAACGCCATCGGATTCCACCAGGGAGCCGGTGGCCGGGCCAGCAGTTGTGCTGCGGCGAGACGATCGAAGGCGGTGGCGCCAGGGTCGAGCAGTGTCCGTCGCAGGGAGACCTCCGCCTCGCTCAGCGAAACCGGTGGGCCGTCCTGCTCCTCGGGCAGGCCGGGGCCGACCCCTGGTTCGGCGGCCGCCATGAGAAAGCGAGATGGCCGGTGCTCACCCTGGTCGACTCCGGCCGAAGTGGCGGTCCAGACCACCTTGGATCTGGCCCGAGTCATCGCGGTGTAGGCGAGACGCATCTCCTCCTGGATCTGAAACAGATGCTGAGCCTCGGGGTTGGTGGTCCGTTCCGGGGAGAGAAGCTCGGGCCTCAACATCCTCCGCCCCCGTCGAAGGTCGGGGAAGACCCCCTCGACGGCGTTGGCGATGTAGACGACTTCGAATTCGAGGCCCTTGGCCTGGTGGAGCGTGGTGAGTGTGACCTGCTGCTCGATGGACCGGTAGGGGAGAAGCGGGGTCGACTCGATGCCGTCCTCCTCCGTCAGGCTGAACACGGCGTCCAGGGTCACCGTTGTGTCCCGTTCCGCCTGGCGCTCCAACACCTGGGAGAACGACGTGAAGCCGAGACGCCATTCCTTCCGCTCCGGGTCCAGCACCACCCGTTCCAATTCGTCGATGCTGGTCCAGAGTTTCCAGAAGCCGTCGATCGCCGGCAGCTCGACGGCCCAATCGGGCTGGTCGAGCACAGCGGCCAGCCCGGCATGCTCGGGAAGCTCGCGGGCGAGGACGGCGGGCCATGGATCCCAGGTGCGGAGACGGGAACGCAGGATCTCGCGCTCTTTTCCCAGCCCTATTCCGATCAGCGGGCCCAACAAGAGCCTTCTCATCGCCCGGTCGGCGTCGACCGCTTCTCCCGGTGCGACCAGAGGGGTTGCCCCGCCGCACTTGGCCACTATCACGAGATCCTGGATCATCCGCACCGCCGGGTTCTCTGTGAGACGGGCCTCTGGGGAGTCGTGAGGCACGTTTCTTCGGTCGAGCGCCCGGCTCAGCTCGTTGAGCATCTCCCGTTTCGATCGGACCAGCACCGCGATGGCGGACGGCTTCCGACCTTCGACCCGGATTTGGTGCTCGATGTCCCGTGCGATCCAATCCGCCTCGGCGGTCTCCTGGTCGAACACGTAAGTCTCGACCCGCCCGGTGTGGGCCGCCGGGGCAACCGGTCCGGCGGCTCCGGGAAGCTCGCCGGCGGAGACGATGCGAAGTGCCGAGTCGAGGATCTGTGCCGGGACCCTCAAGCTCCGACCCAGAACGATGCGCCGGGCGTCGGGATGCTGCTCGGTGAAAGCAGCGATGTTTCTGACCTCTGCGCCCCGGAATGAGTAGATCGACTGGTAGGGGTCTCCCGCGGCCGTGAGATTGCCGTGGGGTAGGGCCATGAGACGGGCGATCTCGGCCTGGACCGTCGACGTGTCCTGATATTCGTCGACCAGCACGTGAGTGAACTGGGCTGCCAGATCCTGCCCCTCCGGGCGCCCGAGTAGATCGACAGCCGAGACGAGGAGAGTCGCGTAGTCGGTGCGGCCACGCTCCCCCAGCGTCTCCCGATACCGTCGGAACAAACCCGGGATGCCTCGCCAGTCGGCGCGCTCGGTGGCCCTCGCCTCGAGGTCCTCGGGCGAGAGCATTCTCTCGGAGCAACGCATGAGGAAGTCGGCGACCTCACCGGCGAAGGCACTCGTGCCCAGGATGCCCCGATAGAGGACCGGCCATTGCTCCGGGTCCTCCGTTTGGAGAAGCTCACCGACCAGGCCGATCTGTTCCGGTGTGGTGAGGGGGATGGGGCGGTCGGATGCGGGGGCGGCCTCCAGGAGTCGGAGGGCCAGCGAATGGAATGTGGAGGCACCGATGGGCATCCCGCCGCCACTGAGGGCGGCATCGACCCGCCGCCGGATGTCGCCGGCAGCTCGGCGGGAGAAAGTCAGCAGGGCAACCTGGTCTCTGCGCGCCTGTCCGGATTCGATGAGGGAACAGACCCGGCGCACCAGGAACTCGGTCTTCCCGGTGCCGGGCCCGGCCACCACGATTTGGGGGCCGTCGGCGTCGGCGAGCACGGGGCCCCAGTCTTCCGGCTCGAGCCGGATCTCGGTCAACGGCACAGGGCTGATCGTAGGGTCAGGCCGCCTCGGGAAGCCGGGCGATCTCCGCAACGAGCTCCGCCTGAATCCCGTATTCGGCCAGGTAGCGGACAGGGTCGGCAAAAGGGTCGAAGTCGGGCTCGGTGGTCGGTTGGAATGTCTCGAAGTAGCTCATATCGGGGAAGCTATCGATCGGGTGTGACACATTTTCTGAAGAGTCTCAGCGCATAGGATGGGTGACGTGGCGGTGAATGAACGGAGGTCGGCGTGACCACTGTGGTTGGCAACGAATTCGACTCACCGATGTACAAGGAGGCCGCCGGCCAGTTCGACCGGGTAGCCCGCCTCATGGGCCTGGATGACAACATCGCCGACCGGCTCCGTGTCCCGCAGAAGTCGACCATGGTCAGCTTCCCGTTCCGCCGTGACACTTATTCGGAGGTGGAGACCCTCTTCGGTTACCGGATCCAGCACCTCACCACCATGGGCCCGACCAAAGGCGGGATACGGTTCGCCCCCGACGTCGATCTGGGCGAAGTCGCCGCCCTCGCCATGTTGATGACCTGGAAGTGCTCGATCGTCGGTCTCCCCTTCGGCGGGGCAAAGGGTGGTGTCCGTGTCGACCCGATGCAGCTCTCCCGCGCCGAGCTGCAACGGGTGACCAGACGTTTCACGATGGAGATCATCAACGTGATCGGGCCGGAGACCGACATCCCCGCGCCCGACCTCGGCACCAACGAGCAGGTGATGGCCTGGCTCATGGACACATACTCTCAACACGTCGGGCATTCGGTCCCCGCGGTAGTCACCGGGAAACCGCCCGCCCTTGGGGGCAGCGTGGCCCGGCGGGAGGCGACAGGCCGCGGGCTGATGTTCCTTCTACCCCAGGCGGCGGGGGTCCGGGGGATCGACCCCAACAATGTCGCGGTTGCGATCCACGGCTTCGGCAACGTGGGCCGGTATGCGGCCATCGCCGGCCATCAGATGGGAGTCAAGATCGCGGCTGTGTCCGACATCTCCGGTGCGCTCTACGACCCGGAGGGACTGGACGTCGACGCAGTGGCCAAATGGGTCGACGAGAACCGATTCCTCGAGGGCTTTCCGGACGCCGATTTCATCGATGGTGACAAGATCTTCTCATTGCCGGTCGACGTCCTCGTGCCGGCCGCCATCCAGAACGTCATCCGTGGCGACAACGCCGGCGAGATCCAGGCCAAGATCATCATCGAGGGCGCCAACGGGCCGACAACGATTGAAGCCGACGACATTCTCCGCGAGAAGGATGTCCTGATCATCCCCGACATCCTGGCCAACGCTGGCGGTGTGACAGTCTCCTATTTCGAGTGGGTCCAGGATGTCCAGAAGTACTTTTGGACCGAGAACGAAGTCGTCGCACGACTGCGCGAGATCATGACCCGAGCGTTCAGCGATGTGCACAACATCGCCATCAACGAAGACGTCGATCTGAGGACTGCCGCCCTCATCAAAGGGATCCGCAAGGTGGCCGACGCCAAGCTGGTGCGGGGGATCTTCCCCTAAGAGGCTTTGGCCTGAGCGCCAGCGAAGGCGGGGCAGATCTCCTTGAACGAGCACCAGTTGCACAACGTGCCGGGTCGGGTGGGGAAGTTTCGCGTGGCCAGGGCGCGGTCGATCGCGTTCCACAGCGCCCTCAGCTGCGAGTCCATCGCGTCGAGCTGGCGGTCGTCGATGTCGAGCCTGTACAGCGTTGGCCCGCTCAGATAGAGGAGGCGAAGCTCCTTGGGAGTCTCCCCGGTGCGGCGTCGGATGAGAAGGGCGTAGATCTTCAGGGCGAAGAAGGCGGGGAGGGCGTACCTCTCCGGTGGGGCCTTGCCCGTCTTGTAGTCGGTGATGACGAGACGACCGTCGTCGTCACGGTCGATCCGGTCGAGGATCCCCCTGATCGTGATCCCGTCGAGGTCTTCGAGCATGTCCAGCTCGCGGTCCACCGGATCGAACCCGGTCGGGTCCTCGATGCTGAAGTAGTTGGTCAGAAGGGCGAGGGACTCCACGCCCCACTGCCGCTCCTCGTCGGTGTCGCCGAAGAGGTCTTCGAACTCCTCGCTCCCTCGGAGCTCGGTCCAAGCCTCCCGGAACAGGTCATACAGGAGCTCGGGTGAACGATCGATGGAGGGGTGGTCGAAGAGTCGCTGCAGGGCGAGATGGGCCGTGGTGCCCCGGGCCTGATACACCGATGCGGGCTCGCTGAGACGGTCGATAGCCCGGAATTTGAAGAGCTGTGGGCACGCCTTGAAGTCCCCGGCACGGCTCGGGGAGAGGGTTTCCAGGGGGGCCAATTCCAGTTCTACGGTCACGATGCCGAGTGTAAGACCGGCCTGTGACAGGAATGGGGAGATCGGTCAGGTGGGCCGTCGCCACAGCCAGATCTCGGCCGCGATGACGTGCAGAGTCCACGACAACCAGAAGGCCACGCCGAAGGAAGTGACTTCGTCGAGCAGGCCGAATCCCTGGAACACCCCGACCCAGATCCTGATCGTCCCAACTCCGAGCCCGATGGCGAAGGCTCGGATCATCCATCGGCGATGACGGACCGTGTCGCCGGCTCGAATGTAGCTGTAGGCCAGGGCGAGGGCGATGACGAACCAGGTGCCGAACACCACAGCGGCACTGGCCTCGGCGAACCCGCCGAAGGAGAAGAAGAAGCCGAATAAGACTCCCATGACACCGGAAACGATCCCGATCGGCACCAGGAAGCGGCCCATCTTTCGGTGCAGGTCGAGGTGCCGATTGCGGAACCGGCGGGAGACCTGGAAGGGAGCAAGGACCAGGTAGACGACTCCGGGGAGGATGTGGGCGTAGGCCAGGATCGGATACCGGGCATATCGGTGATCGAACTCGCCCTCTTCCGGGATCACTCCGTTGGCGATGTTCTGGCTGTCGATGGTCACCCGGATCACGGCGAAGACGAGTACGACTGTGATGAGAAAGAGGACCACGACCCATGCTGTCGGCACGCTCTTTCGGGCCGTCGCCATGGACGAAGGCTAAACGCGAAAAGATCGGCTAGGCCGCGAAAACAAGGGCCATGTGTGGCTTGACGGGTGAGGTCGGGTTCTCGTACTTTGCCGCTTACCGACACGGGTTCGCCCGGGTCGGGGAAGGAGAGGGCTTCGGCCCCTCCGGATCGCCACCTGACTGGGGGCCCGCTTTCCCGGTCGAGTGGCACTGAGAGCCCCGAGAGGGCTTCGGCTTCGGCCAAAGCTTTCTCGGGGTTTCTCGTGTCTTACCCTCGCTCGGACACAGACCCGGCAAAGGAGATGTCCGTGATCGATTTCACTAACGCACGGTTGGTAAAGCTTGGGGAGGTTGCGGTCGCAACGGTGGAGGAAAGGGTCGCACCGCTCTACGTAGACGACGAGAAGTCGCTGCTCGCGGCGGCGGGGGCGCGCGATCAGGTCATGTTCACCAACAAGCGCATCATCGCCGTCAACAGACAAGGTTTGACGGGGAGCAAGGTCGACATCTCGTCGCTCCCTTACAGCAAGATCCAGGCTTTCTCCATCGAAACGGCGGGAACCTTCGACCGCGATGCGGAGCTCGAGATGTACTTCAGTGGTCTTGGAAAGGTCCGGCTGGAGTTCTCCAAGAACTTCAACCTCAGCTACGTGGCGAAACTGATCGCAGGGGCAATCCTCTAGAAGAAATTCGCGCAGATCTTCTTCTTCCAACGACAAATTTGTCACACCGTCCTCGTACGTTGTCGGGTATGGAGTTGGGGAGTTACTCCGAGGATCAACTGGATCAGTTGTTGATCCGGGGCGAATCCGAATCGTGTGTGGCGGGCCGTTGAGATGGCCGTAGTGGCCGAGAAGAAACACCGAAAGTCGCATCCTCAGGACGGGAGCCGGTCGCTCGTCGATTGGATCGCCGCCTGGGCTGACGTCTCCCAGGAGACCGCTCGACGCCTGTGCTGGACCGCGACCCGTCTCCAGGAGGCACCCGAAGTGGCCGCAGAGCTAGCGGCCGGTGAGATCAGCTTTGACCGGGCTCAACTGCTGGCCCGGTTGCCGTCTGAGCACCGGGATGGTCATCAAGGTTATGACATCGCCCAGCTCCGTCGTCTGGTGGCCCATCACCGACGTTTGACCCGGAAACGTGAACGCAAGTCCGGGAACGGGTATCTGCATCTGACGTCGGGTTCTGATGACCTGATGGTCCCAATCTGGGGCGCCTTCCCCGGCTGGGACGCCCGGATAGTGGAGAAGGCATTGGATCAGAGGGCCGATGAGATCATTCCATCCGACCAGAGACTGGCGGTGGCAGAGCGACGGGCCTTGGCCTTTGTCGCCATCTGTCAGGACGATCTCTACCAGGGCGGCTCCTCAGAATCTGCTCCTGTCGACGTGGCGGTGATCGTCGACGCCCGCAATGCTGCAGAAACCGAGGGGGAGACCGGTGTTTCGGTCCTGGCCGGGCCTCGACTCGGACCCGGTGCGCTCGAAGAGATTCTCTGTAACGGGAATGTCGATCTGATCGGCCTCGCCGAGAAAAGCAAACCACTCAACCTGGGACGCCGATCCCGAACCGTGGGCCGAAACCTGCGACGGCATGTTCTCCACCGTGACGGAGGTTGCACTGTCGACGGCTGTCCCTTCAGTGATCGCCTGCAAGTCCACCATGTCATCCCCCGGTCCCACGGTGGAAAGACCGATGCGGACAATCTGATCACC
>JARDZU010000144.1 GCA_029240695.1 Acidimicrobiia bacterium
ACCGGGGACGACGTGATCACCCTGGTCTATACCTCGGGCACCACCGGGCCGCCCAAGGGCGCGATGCTCACCAACGCCAACTTCGCCTTCAACGCCGACGTGTTGATCGGGGTGGAGAATCGAACCCCGGACGGCAAACCCATCGGTCCCGATGACCTCATCCTCACCTATCTGCCACTCTGTCACGTGGCCGAGCGCATCTTCTCCACCTGGTCGTCGGTGTCCCGAGGCCCTTCCCTCAATTTCGCCGAGTCGATCGAGACGGTGCAACAGAACCTTCGCGAGATACAACCGACGATTTTCTTCGCGGTGCCGCGGATCTGGGAGCGAATCCACGCCTCGATCGCCATCAAGGGCAGGGATGGCACCCGGTTCAAGCGGTTGTGGTTCGGGATCGGGATGAAGCTCGCCAGACGGATCGGCGACCTCAGGGTGGCCAACGAAGGCGACCACACCGCACTCAGCCGGTTCCTCTATGCGATCGGATACCCGATCGTGTTCCGGGCGATCAAGGAGCGGATCGGCCTGCGCCGGGTTCGATACGCCGCCAGCGGGGCTGCGCCGATCGCACCCGAGGTCTTGCGGGACTTCCTCGGGATGGGGGTTCCGCTCTTCGAGCTATACGGGATGACCGAGAACTCCGCCGTGGCGACGTGCAACTTCCCCGGTGCCAACAAGGTCGGGACGGTCGGGGTGCCCTATCCGGGGACGGAGCTGCGCATCGATGAGGTGACCGGCGAGATCCAAACCCGGCATCCTGGTGTCTTCAAGGGATACTGGAACAAGCCGGAGAAGACGGCCGAGGCGTTCACCGAGGACGGCTGGCTGAGGACGGGCGACGTCGGCGAGTGGGTGGATGGAACCCACGTCAAGATCGTCGACCGGATCAAGGACATCATCATCACTTCGGGCGGGAAGAACGTCTCACCGTCCGAGATCGAGAACTCCCTCAAGGTCTCACCATTCGTCAAGGAGGCGATGGTGATCGGCGACGGTCGCAAGTATCTGTCCGCCCTGATCGCCATCGAGTCCGATGTGGTTGGTGACTGGGCGACCAGACGGCAAATCCCCTACACGACCTACCGCGATCTGACCACAAAGCCACAGGTCATCGAGCTGATCCAGGGCGTCGTCAATGAGGCGAACGAGAAGACCTCACATGTCGAGAGCATCCAGAAGTTCCGCTTGATCCCGAAAGAGCTCGACCACGAGGACGGGGAGCTGACCGCTACTCAGAAGCTGAAACGGACCTCGATGACCTCGATGTTCGGTGGCTTGATCGAGGATATGTATCGGTCGTGATCACCGGTCTCGTCGTTCTGGCGCAGGCAACGGCGGATGGCAATGCCTTTGCACAGATGCTCGTCGGCGGGATCAGTTTCGGGGCCATCTACGCCCTTTTGGCTATGGGCTTCGTGATCATCTTCAAGGCGACATCGGTGATCAATTTCGCTCATGGCGCCCTCACCGGGCTTGGAGCCTTCCTCGTTGTCGCCTTTGCCACGGTCCTCGACTTCCCGGGTCGTTTTCTCACCTCTTTCCCCGAGTGGGCGCAATGGACAGCCAACGTCCTGACCGCCTTCGCGGTCGCCGCACTGTTCGGCGTCCTCATCGAGCGCGTCTTCCTCAGGCCGATGGTGGGGGAGGCCCTGTTCGCCGTCGCCATCGTGACCCTCGGTATCGACATAGTGGTGAGGACCATCACCAACGACTTCATTGGGACCCAGCCCCGTCCCGTCGGCGCCCCGTGGGGGCTCAATGTCATCGATCTGGGGTGGGTCATAATCGCCTGGTCGGAGGTCATTCAGATCGTGGTGACCGTCGTCTTGTTGGTTGCAATCGCAATGTTCTTGCGGACCCGGACCGGGGTTGCGATGCGGGCGACGGCCTTCGATCAGGAGACAGCTCGGGCCCAAGGGGTGAACGTGGGACGGGTGTTCTCGGTGGCCTGGGCGATCGGTGCGTTTCTCGCCGCCGTCGCTGGTCTGTTCTACTCGGTGTTCCCTCGCCGGGCCACCGGTGTCGACCAGGCGACGGCATTCATCGCCTTTCGCGCCTTTCCAGCCGTGATCATCGGCGGGCTCGACTCGATACCGGGGGCGGTGGTGGGTGGCTTCGCAGTTGGGATCGCCGAGTCGGCGGCCAACACCTATCTGGGCTTCGAGTTCCTCGGCAACGGCTTCCCAGGAATCGTCGGCTACCTGCTGATGATGGTGGTGCTGCTCATCCGCCCGTACGGCCTGTTCGGGACCCCGGAGATAAGGCGAGTATGAAGGGCAGGCCCCTTCTCTACACGAGCTACGAGGCGGACCAAGGTCTGCTCAACACCACGTCCAAGAAGGTGATGCTCGGTCTCTTCCTGCTCGTTCTGGTGACGATTCCTTTCCAGGTCATCCCGGGGCTGCAGTTCCTGGGCCAGGCCGACTGGCTCCGCCTGCTTTCCACCACCGCGATTTTCGCAATTGGGGCGCTCGGGCTGAACATCCTGACGGGCCTCGCCGGCCAGGTCTCACTCGGGCACGCCTTCTTCATGGGCGTTGGCGCCTACACGGCGGTTTGGCTCGGAGGCCCGGAGGACGGACCGCTCCTCGGGCTCGGGCTCCCGATCTGGATCTGGCTCCCCGCGGCCGGGATCGTGGCCGCGCTGATCGGGGTGGCTGTGGGGCCAACCGCGGTGCGGGTGCGTGGCCTCTATCTAGCCATCGTGACTCTGGGGCTCGTCTTCATCGGGGACTACCTGTTCCGGAACTGGGCATCACTTACCGGCGGGGCTCAGGTCGGCCGGGATTTCCCGCCGCTCGAGTTCCGGTGGTGGAAGGAGGAGGTCCCGGTGATCGACTTCACGACACCAAGCACCTGGTTCGGCCTCGAAGTGTCGGGTATCGCCAAGACCTTCTTCCTCCTCGCCCTCCTCGCCGGGGTCTACACCCTCCTGGCCAAGAACCTGCAGCGAACAAGGGTGGGCCGGGCGTTCATGTCCATCCGGGATCGCGACATCGCCGCGGAGATCATGGGGGTGAACGAGTTTGCGTACAAGCTCCTCGCCTTTGGGATCTCGTCGTTCTATGCGGGGATCGCAGGCGCCTTGCTCGCCTCGTTCCTGACCCGCGTCATACCCGAGCAGTGGAACCTCTTCCTCTCGGTGCAGTTCATCGCGATCATCCTCATCGGCGGCGCGGGCACAGTCACCGGTGCCCTGCTCGGATCGGCGTTTGTCGTCCTCCTGCCCCGGATCGTGCAGAACTTCACCCTGTGGCTGCAGTCGCTCGCCCTCGAAGGCGAAGGGCTTCTCGGCGCTATTGCCAATGTTTTCATCGCGACATCCCAGACGGATTTCGGGTTGATCAACACCATGGCCGGTGTCGGTCCCGGGCTCTCCGTCGCTCAGCTGAACCTCGTCCTATACGGTCTACTGATCATCGGGTTTCTCATCTTCGAGCCGCTCGGCTTGTTCGGGATCTGGCTCCGCATCCGCAACTATTGGAAGGGTTGGCCGTTCACCTATTGAGCGGTCACGAGAGGGCTCCTGCCCTCACAAGTAACAGAGGAGGAAGGAACGAATGAGAAGAAAGCCCCAGTGGCTGGCTCTGCTCTTGGTTCTCGGTCTGATTCTCGCCGCCTGTGGTGACGGCGGGAGTGGCGACACCACCACGACCGCGGCCGCAGAGGAGGAGCCCACGACCACCGCGGCCCCGGCAGAGGAGACCACCACGAGCGCGGCCGAAGAGGGCGCGGGCGAAGTGGCAACCGACGTCGGAGTCGACCTCGAGGCGCAAACCCTCACCATCGGGCTCCTGTCCGATCTGAGCGGCCCGTTCGCCCCGCTGGTCCAGGTCATCGTCGCCGGTCAGGAGATGTATTGGGCCGACGTCAACGCGAACGGCGGGATCGGCGGCCTGCAGGTGCAGATCGAGACCCGCGATACCGCGTATGACCCCGCCCAGCATGTCCAGCTCTACGAGGAGCTCAAGACGCAGGTGGTGGCCTTCGGCCATTCGACTGGTTCGCCGCAAACCATGGCCATCAACCCCCAACTCCAGGCCGACGGGATCCTGGCGATCCCCCTCACCTGGTACTCGGGTTGGTCCGACCCCGCGATCAACTCCAATCTCGTGCCCCACGGTGTGCCCTACTGCATCGAGGCCATGAACATGATCGAGTACCTGACACTCCAGGCCCCCGATGCGACCACTATCGCCATCGCATCGAGTCCCGGTGACTACGGCGAGGACTCGAATGCTGGTGCTGTATTGGCCGCGGAGGCCCTCGGGTTGGAGGTCGTATACAACGGCACCGGGTTGATCAACCAGGCGGACGAGGCCACGCTGACCGAGGTCGCGGGCGGGATCGCCTCCTCAGGAGCAGAGCTGGTGTGGGTGACCACATCGCCGACTCCATTCGGGTCGATTTACGGTCAGGCCCTAGCTGCCGGATTCTCCGGAGCCCTGTGGTCCGGCGCCGGCCCGACGTGGAACCCGGCCCTGGTGGCACCGGATTCAGCGATTTCCGAGCCGCTGTCGAACGACTTCTACATCTCGGCGTACTACGCACCGTGGGCCGCCGAGTCCGAAGGCAATGCGGCGGTGCGCGACCTGGTGACCGCAGCGGGTGCGGATCCACTCGACTACTACGCCGAGGGCGTGATCGAGGCCACGATCCTGCATCAGGCGTTGCAGGCCGCCTATGACGCCGGGGACTTGACACAGGCCGGAGTGCTGGCCGCGGCAAAGGGCCTCGAGTCGGTCACGTTCGGCGGGCTCGCCCCCGATGAGACCTACGTCGGTGAGCCCAACGAGCGGGTGCAGCGGGCGCAGTTCATCTCGCGTCCCGATCCGGCGGGTCTGGCCGACGGCACGTCTACCGGGTCCACGCTGGTGGAGTCGAACTACACCTCGCCCATCGCCGAGGCGTTCGAGTTCAACGAGGCCTGTTTCAGTCTCGGCTGAGCAGGTGGTGATGGTGGCCCCGCTTGGGGCCACCATCACCCCTTCGAGACCGGTGCCAACGAATTGCTTGCGGTAGAGAATCTCGAGGTCGTATACAACGACGTCGTCCTGGTTCTGCGCGGGATCTCCCTCGAGGTTCCCGACGGCAAGATCGTCGCCCTGCTCGGCACCAACGGCGCCGGCAAGACGACGACGCTTCGCGCCATCACAGGTCTTCTCGATATGCACGAGGGCGATGTGACCAAAGGTGAGATCACCTTCGACGGAGCAGACATCACCGAGGAGGACCCGGCCGCGAGGGTGCGGCGGGGGATCAGCCAGGTGATGGAGGGGAGACGGGTTTTCGCCGAGATGACTGTGGACGACAATCTCCGCGCAGGGGCGTACTCGAATCGCGACGCCAACCTCGTGAAGGAAGCGCGTGAGCGGGTCATGACCCTCTTCCCGAAGCTGGCCGACCGGCGTAACGCCACCGCGGGCTATCTCTCGGGGGGCGAGCAACAGATGCTCGCCATCGGCCGTGCGCTGATGCAGGTCCCGAAGCTCCTGATCCTCGACGAGCCTTCTCTGGGTCTTGCCCCGCTCCTCGTTCAGGAAGTTCGGGACATCATCGTCGAGATCAACTCTCAGGGGACTGCGGTCCTACTGATCGAGCAAAACGCCAACATGGCGCTTTCCATCGCCGACTACGGCTACATCATGGAGACCGGGAAGATGGTGATGGATGGCGACCCCGGCAAACTCCTGAAGGACGAGGATGTCAAAGAGTTCTACCTGGGGCTGCACACCACGGGGGAGCAGAAGTCGTTCCGCGATGTGAAGCATTACAAGCGGCGCAAGAGGTGGCTGTCGTGAGCGGCAAGCTGCTGGAGCGTCGGGCGGAGCGTTCCGGGCCGAAGGACTATGACCATCTGCTCGATGTGACCGATATCCACCTGGCCTTCAAGGGGGTCAAGGCCATCGCCGGGGTGTCGTTCCACGTCGATGACGGCGAGTTGTTCGCCATCATCGGGCCCAACGGCGCAGGGAAGACGTCGCTGTTCAACGTGGTCAACCAGGTTTACGAGCCTCAGCAGGGAGACGTGAGGTGGAAGGGGGAGAGTCTCATGGGGCTCAAGCCCAACGAGACGGCCGAACGTGGCATCGCCCGGACATTTCAGAACATCGCTCTATTTCCCCATATGACAGTCATCGAGAACCTGTTGACCGGACGTCATGTACGCATGCGGAGCTCATGGCTGGCCGGGAGCGTCTGGCTGGGCAAGGCCAAGCGGGAGGAGATCGAGAACCGCGAAATCGTCGAGGACATCATCGACTTCCTCGAGATCGAGCAATGGCGGAAGTACCCGGTCGGCCTCCTGCCCTACGGGATCCAGAAGCGGGTCGAGCTAGGCCGGGCCCTGGCTATGGACCCCGAGCTACTGATGCTCGACGAGCCCGTCGCCGGGATGAATCTGGAGGAGACCGAAGACATGGCGCGGTTCATCCTCGACGTCCAGGACGAGCTCGGCATCGCCATCATCCTCGTCGAGCACGACATGGGCCTGGTGATGGACATCGCCGACCGCATCCTCGTCGTCGACTTCGGCAAGCCCATCGCCGAAGGCACTCCCTCGTCGGTGCAAAAGAACCCCAACGTGGTCAAGGCCTACCTGGGCGAAGAGGTGGAGACCGTATAAGGCGGTTACGGCCTCGGGTACTCGCCTAACAACTTCCAGGCACCGGGGAGGAGGAGGCCGGCGGCAGCGGCCTTGATGATGTCACCGAGGACAAAGGGGACGACGCCGGCGACGACGGCCTCCGTGAACGTCATGTCGAGCAGGATCATCAGCCCGGCCACGCCGAAGGCGTAGATGATGAACGACCCGGCGATGAAAGCCGTGAACATCGTGGGAAAGGTCCGGTCTTGCCGCCGCTCCGCCATGAAGCCGACGAAACCGGCGGCGAAGATGAAGCCGATCAGATAACCGGCGCTGCCCTGCGCGCTGGCCGTGTCCCAGCCACTCGCCCCTCCCGCGTACACAGGTAGCCCAAAGGCCCCGGCGACGACATAGACGGCCTGCCCCGCAGCCCCGAGAGTCATGCCTAGCGCAGCGCCGGTGAGAAGGACGGCAAAGGTCTGACCCGTCACCGGGACGGGGGTGAACGGCAAGTGGATCTCCCACTGGGCGGCCAGTGCGGTCAATGCTGCGGCGCCGATGACGAGCAGCACCGAGTTGACACGTGACCGGGGGACAACCCGTTGGACAATGACTGCCGATGTCATCTTTA
>JARDZU010000145.1 GCA_029240695.1 Acidimicrobiia bacterium
CCTCATGGCGGTAGAACGCAGAGCCAGCGGTCGTGACCCGGCCCTCGTGATCGATCAGGTCCTTGATCCCCACGGGCACACCGGCCAGTGCGCCGGTGGGGAGGTCCGCACCGGCAGCACGCTGCAACGCCGCCTCGTGGTCGAGTTGCGTGAAGATGTTCAGGGTCGCCTGGGCCGCGTCT
Source organism: Acidimicrobiia bacterium (assembly GCA_029240695.1). GTDB lineage: Bacteria > Actinomycetota > Acidimicrobiia > Spongiisociales > ZC4RG35 > JARDZU01. Next base: position 183 of record JARDZU010000145.1, read on the forward strand.
GCTTTGTCCAGCGCTTCGGCGACTCGTTCCGTTGTCCGCGATCGCGTCACGCAGCGAAGCTAATGCCAACCAGGCGTCGACCTATTCGTACGTGAGACCGCCGGTGTCAGGAACCAGAGAGATCCAGGCCTGGCCGGGGGGCACCGCGATCGTCTTGCCCTCGGCATCGGTCAGCGTGTACCACTCGGTCTCGGTCTCCCGGGTCCAGGTTCCCTCGACGACCTTGCCATCGGCAAACAACCACGCCTGGCCTGTGCCGACGGTGTGCGAACTGGGCAGACCGTTGTTCGAGTACTGCTCCGAGACGAGGCCAATCAGGACAGGGAACCCAATGCGGCCCTCGGTCTGATCCTCATCGCGGAAGTTCGATTCCGCCCCATCGGCGCTTCGCAGCCAGGTCCCTGTTGCCTGGTCCCAGGTCCAGTCGACGCTGGTTCCCACGAAGTTGATGTGGACTGCGTTGGCAGGGGCGGCATCGGCAGGCATCGGCCCGAACTCCCAAATGGGGCCGGTCGGTGGCTCGTCCTCGTATTGCCTGGCATCTGCATCGGCTCTCAGCCCAGCGGTGGTCGTGTAGAGGTTGTGGGGCGCGTTCCGGAAGTCGACCCGAAATGCGGCGGGCGTCGTCTCGGTGAGGAGATTGATCCCCATCGAGGTGATCATCGACTGGACCCAGCCTTGGGCCCCCGAGATGGCGAAGGTCGGGGTGTTGAGGGCGGCCAGCAAGGTGGCGTCTGTGGGTCGGCCGGAACGCATCGGCCCCAGGAACTCGGCGTCTGACTGCATCCACATTGTCAGGAACCGTGTGATGCCCTCGACCCTGATCTCGAAGACCATGTCGGCGAGGTTGATACCGGACTGGGGCCGAGCGAGAGGATGGTTGTCGACCTTCACTGCCAACAATCGGCGGTCGAGGAGAGCCGCATCGTCCACCGGAAGCCCATTGATCGGTGAGTCGCTGGAGACCACGCTGGTTGTCGTCGCCTCTGTCGTGGTCGTGCTCGAACTGGTGGTCGGAGCGCTCGTCGTCGAAGCACTCGTCGTGGTGGTGGCGCCCGTCGAGGCGTTCGCCGCCATGAAGATACCGGTGCCGACGCCGACGACGAGAACGGCTGCCGCCAGTATTGAGATGACCTTGTGGGCACTGACCCACTGTGTGAATGTTGAGAGCATGGGGCGGGCAGAGTATCGCTGCCCCGTTATTAGACCACTAACGCTCCGCCGGTTATCGGCAACTCGGGCAAGGCGGCGTCGGCCTGGTCGATGGAGATCGCGAATTCTATCCCTTCCGCGTTCGCCCTCAGCACGTATAGGGCATCGATGTTCACCCCGGCATCGGCGAGGAGACGGGTGAGTCGGGCCAGCTCGCCAGGGCGGTGGGGGAGTTGTGCGGTGAGGACCGTGCGTTCCTCGGCGTTGAGGGCCGCCTCTTCGAGGACGCGACGAGTCGTCGTTGCATCGTCGACGATCAATCTGACGGTCCCTTCTCCGTCGTGGCCGTAGGCGGCCAGAGCTTCGATGTTGACCCCGAAGGCGGCGAGGGCCTCGGTCAGCGATGCGAGTCGGCCAGGGCGATTCTCCATCTGGACCACGAACTCGGTCATGAGATGACTCTACGCCGGTCGCGCGACTCGGTGGCCACCGGTTGGGTCTGGTGGCTCGACTCTGCCTCTGTTCGCGAGGTAGGCGTGCCAGATGATCCTCGCCGCCGCCGCCCGGATCGGGCGCCAGGGGAGGGAGAGGAGCTCGAGCTCGTCCCCATCGGGCACCGCGATCATGCCGAGCACCTCCCCGGCACCTACCTGGAGCGCTCGGTCACCGAGTGGGAACACGTCGGGGAAGCGAAGAGCGGAGAGAAGATAGACATCGGCGGTCCAGGGCCCGATCCCCTTGACCTCGAGAAGGGTGTCCCTCGCCTCGGAGAACGGCATGTGGCCCAGGGCGTCGAGATCGAGATCGCCGCCGGCCACGGAGCGGCCCAACTCGAGGAGGTAGGAGGCCTTCTGCCGTGTGACCCCGATGCCGCGAAGGTCCGACTCGGTGGACGCTGCGACCCCCTCGGGTGTGATCGCCCCCAGCAACCCGTGAACCCGCCGGTACATGGCCGCCCCGGATTCGAGGGAGACCTGCTGCTCCATGATCAGCCAGACCAGGGTGGCGAAGCCGGCGGGCCGCGACCAGAACGGCGGGGCCCCGTGCTCATCGATGACCGCGGCGAACACCGGCTCCTCGGAGACGAGCAGGTCAACGGCTTCGCGAAAGGTTGTCTCGTCGAGGTGGGTGACCATCGGCCTGAGCTTGGCGATGGGCACCGGGCCGAAGCTGCGTGAATCGGTAGCCCCTTCCCCGGGATTGTCCGAGATCACCCACGCCTCACCAGGCCCCAACCGACTCCCGCCATCCACGAGGTCGCCGGGGACGGCGCCGACCCGCTTGACGAGCCAGAAGTCATCTCGACCGGGATGGGGGAGCGCGACGACGTCGCCGACGTCAGCTCGTCTCGAACCGGTGGCGACGAACTCGTCACCCGGCGCCAGTGTCGGTCGCATCGAGTCTTCGGAGACCTGGAAGCGCTGCATGGAAATTGCCCCCGCAGGGTATGGTCGGCTGAGCAAGTCGACAACGAAGGAGTGCCATGCGGCAGACAACGATTGCCCACGCCCACTGCGATCTCTTCTGCGGGGTGTATGACCCCGCCCAGGCCAAGATCGAGGCGATGTCGGTTCTCAAGTCGGCTGAGAAGTACCAGGGGTCCGACGACGATGTGTTCCGGGCCAGGGCCATATCGATCAAGGAAGAGCGGGCGGAACTGGTCAAGCATCACCTGATGGTGCTTTGGGTCGACTTTTTCACCGCCGACCATCGCCAAGAGTTCCCCGATCTGGACGACTTGTTCTGGCGGGCGATCCTGCAGGCCGGGAATGCCAAGAAATCGGTCGATCCGGCCGACGGTCAGAAACTGGTCGACCTCATTGATGAGATCGCCGGGGTGTTCTGGCAGACCGAGAAGGCGAAGACCGCGGGGGTCTACCCGCCGAGCTAGTCGGTCTCCTGCTCGGGCTCACCGGCCTTCTTCGCCTTGATCCGGTCGGTCATGCGCTTGGCCCAGGGGATGTCCTTCTCGAGCAGGGCTAGACCGCCGAGGATGGCCAATACGCCAGGCCCTGGCAGGACGAGCATGGCGGTGCCGGCGCCCAGGAGGGCATATCCACCTGCGATGCGGGCTGCCCGTTCCACTTCCATGTCGTGAGTGTATCGGCCCTCACCGGTAGGAGTTCAGAGACCTCAGTCGTCGAGAGCGTCAGCATCCAGTTTGGTGAAGAGGGTCTCGACGGTCCCCAGCTCGGAGCCCCCGGTCACCTCAGGTCGCTCCCAACCTGTCACCTTGGGGCCGATGCCGAGCATCTCGCCGAGTCGCGCCGAGGTCCAGGGCAGGTAAGGAGAGAGGGCCACTCTGATCCCGCTGATCGCCTGGATCGCGGTCCACAGGATGGTTGCCGCGCGTTTCTCGTCCTCCTTGAGCACATGCCAGGGCTCTTCGGAGTTGAGATAGGCGTTGACTTCCGAGGCGGCATCCATAGCCGCTCGCAGCCCGGCACGTAGCTCGATCGCCTCGATGTGGCCCGCGGCCGTCTCCAACGTCTTGTCGATCGACGCGACCAGCGCTTCGTCGGTGGTCGTGAGCGGCCCCGGCTCGGGAACTGTGCCCCCGAAGTTCCGATCGCTCAATGACAGGACACGATTGACCAGGTTGCCCCAGGTGGCGACCAGCTCCTCGTTGATCCTTCGGATCATGTCATCGTCGCTGAGATCGGTGTCGTTCTGCTCGGGGAGCACGGCCGCGATCGCATAACGCAGGGCGTCGGGCTCGAGCCGGTCGGCGTACCAACCGATCGAGCGGCCGATACCCGAAGACTTAGAGGCCTTCTCGCCCTTGAACGTGATGTACTGGTTGGCGGGGACGTCGGTGGGCAGGTTGAGCCCGCCGTAGCCCATGAGCATCGCCGGCCAGATGACGGTATGGAACGGGATGTTGTCCTTGCCGACGAAGTAATACGACTCGGCGGCGGGATCCTCCCACCATTTCCGCCACGCCTCGGGATCCTCAATCAGAGAAGCCCATTCCTTGGCCGCGCTCAGGTACCCGATCACGGCGTCGAACCAGACGTAGATTCGCTTGCTGGGCCCCAGATCGTCGACCGGGACTTCGACGCCCCAGTCGATGTCCCGCGTCATCGCCCGCTCCGGCATTCCCTCGTCGATCATCCCGAGTGCCCAGTTCTTCACGTGCCGTCGCCATGTCGTCTTCGACTCCAACCATTCACGAAGTGGGTCTGCGAACTCGGGGAGCTTGAAGAAATAGTGCTCGGTCTCTCTGAGGACCGGGGTGGCTCCGGTGAGGCGTGAGCGGGGATCGATCAGGTCGGTTGCGTCCAATGTGCGGCCGCAGTTCTCGCACTGGTCGCCACGGGCACGGGGGTAGTTGCAGTGCGGGCAGGTTCCTTCGACATACCGGTCGGGGAGAAAACGCTCGGCCTCGGGGTCGAAGAACTGGGTCGACGTGCCTTTGACGAGATAGCCCTTCTCGAGCAGGCGGAGAAAGATGTCCTGAGTGACCGCGGCGTGATTCTCGGTCATCGTCGTCGTGAACAGGTCGAAGGAGATGCCGATCGCATCCCAGTAGCCGAGGATCTCGGGGTGATACCGCTCGACTACCTCGCGGGGAGTGATCCCCTCTTCATCTGCCTTGACGGTGATCGGGGTGCCATGGGCGTCGGATCCCGAGACCATCAGCACCTGGTTCCCGGCGATGCGGTGGTAGCGGGCGAAAATGTCGGCCGGCAGGTAGGCGCCACCGAGATGCCCGAGATGGAGCGACCCACTCGCATAGGGCCACGCCACCGCAACCAGGATCCGCTGACTCATGGTCGGAGGGTAAACGCGACCCCGGTGTGTCACTCGGCGATATCGACGCCGGGGACCGGGACATGGCGGCTGGACCGCTCGGTGACGATCACGCCGCCGATGATGAGAACGGCGCCGACGACCACGGCCGGGGTCGGGGTCTCGCCGAGGAATATGACCGCCAGAGTGACCGCGACCATCGGGACGAAGTACGCGGCCACGCCGAGCCGCGCCGCCGGGTTCACCTCGGCGGCGATCAGAAACGAGGTGAAGGGGATTGCCGTGGCGAACAGGCCCAGGGCGAGAAGCAAGACCCACTGCTGCGTCTCGATCGACGACAGCGGTGTCGTGTTCAGGAACGGCATCGCAAGCACCCCGAGGATCGTGGCAGTGGCGAACTGAGGGATCACCAGCCTGTCCCCGCCCACCTCCAGCGCGAACCTGCGGGTGAGGGCCCCACCTGTCCCGGCCAGGGCCACGCCGATCAAGCTCAGGCCGACACCCCGCCAAAGATTGCCGACACCGTCGACGCTCCCGCCCCCCAGGCCGACCAGGATCCCGGTCCCGACCAGGGAAGTGATCAAACCGGGAATCGATCGGGGGTTGAACCGCTCACCTTCGACGAGGAAGTGGGCCGCGCCAACGGTCGCGATGGGGATCAGGGCGATGAGCAGCCCACCGATGTTGACCGGAAGCTCTTCGAGCCCGAGGGTGAAAAGGGTATTTGGTATTACGAGGGCGATCGTGCCAAGGACGACGCCTCTCGCCCAGTGGCGTCGCTCGAGCCCACGGAAGCGGGTCCAGAAGAGGGAGATGAGGAGGAGCGCAACCAGGGCGACGCCGAAGCGCATGGGCACCACGACGAACGGCGACACGCCACTGGTCAGCACGGCCCGGGTGAGGACCGCCGCCGAGCCCCACCCGAGGATCGCTGCCACGAGCGGGGTCCAGGGATTCATGAGGGCGGGACGGTACAACCCGGATCCCCGCTGAAAGTTAAGGCCGGGGTCACCGATAACGTGTCCACATGAAGCGTCTCCTTACTCTCATCGCGGTGCTCTCGGTCGCACTCGCCGCCTGTGGCGAGCCATCTCCCGAGGCCATGCAGCTCTCTTATTCCTTGACTTCCGGAGACGAGTTCCAATACGAAGTCGGTCTCGAGCAGCACATCGAGATGACCGCCTCGGGTGACGCGGCCATGCTCGCCGGTGAGGATGTCCCGGGTGAGGCTTCAGTCGACATCGCCGGAACAGCCGCGTTCATCCACGCCATCTCCGACGGGCCCGAGCCCGGTACCCACGAAGTCCACATCACCGGTGAGTTCGCCGACGTCAGCGTCACCGGGAATGCCGACGGCGAGCCCGTCGATTCCAGCGACATTCCCGATTTTGCGGCGATGGACCCGATCGATGTGACCGTCGTTGTGGACGAGCAGGGCAATATCATCCACGAGGGCGGCGACAGCGAGGACCCCTTGGGCGGGATGCTTGGCGGTCTCGGGGCATTGGGCGGCGGTGCCAACCCGGCTCCCGGGCTGGATCCCGGTAAGTTCGTGGGGCCCCCGCTGCCCGACGAGGAGGTGACAGTGGGCGACACTTGGACTGACGAGATCGAGACTCCCGGTCTCAGCGAGGACCCGATCACGACCAGCATCACCAGCACCGTGACCGGCGTCGAGGAATTGGATGGGGTCGAAGTCCTCGTCATCGACAGCAACGCCACCACCTCATTGATCGAGTTCGATCTCGCCCAGTTCTTCGCCGGCATGTTCGGCGCCATGGCTCCCGATAGCACCACGCCTGAGGAGACCGCCGAATTCGAGGCGATGATGGATCAGCTCCAGTTCCTGATCAGCGTCGACGACAGCACCGCCGACAGCACGACTTGGTTCGACGCCGAGGCCGGGCTGGCCAGGCAGTCGGAGACCGCGGCGGCCAGCACGATCTCGATGGACATGAACGTCCCCGACGAAGAGACCGGCGAGATGTCCGGTTTCGTCATGGACATGACCCTCGATCAGGACGTCACCTACCGCCTGAT
>JARDZU010000146.1 GCA_029240695.1 Acidimicrobiia bacterium
CTCGGTCGGTTTGTTCAAGAAGGACCGTGTCGCCACTGTCAAGATGAATGATGACATCTTTCTCCTGGTGCACAACGGCGATGGGTGGCGCATCGTCGGCGGTAAATGGCCCAGCATCTCGGTCCCTGCCCGATGGGGCCCGAGCCCGCGTCTGGTCGCCGTGGTGGGCTCAGACGCCCGGCCAGGGGAGGACATCCTCACGACCCGGACCGACAGCATCCATTTCGTAGGTCTCGACGGCAAGGGCCACGGTGGGATCGTTGGCGTCCCTCGTGACTCCTGGGTCCCCATTGCCGGCGGGGGACGGTCGAAGATCAATGCCGCACTCAGTTGGGCCGGCACCGAGGGGATGATGGAGACCTTCCGGGATCTGAGCGGTCTCCCCCTCGAGGGATACGTCATGACAGGATTCCTCGGTTTCGAGGAGATGATCAGCTCGGTCCTGGGTGGGTTCGAGCTGGGCGTGCCATACCGCATGAAGGACCAAGCCGCGAAGGCCGACTTGGAGGCGGGCCGACAAATCGTCGATGGCGACCAGGCTCTCGCTTTCTCACGGGCCCGCAAGTCGCTCCCCAACGGCGACTTCGACAGATCGTTCAATCAGGGGCGCGTGATGCTCGACGTCATGAAAAACCTGAAGGGGAGGGGAATCATGGCGCTACCGAAACTCCTCGAGTTGTCGGAGCCGTTCATGATGACGGACCTCGGTCCGGCAGAGCTTCTCACGTTCGCCGCTCAGACCGTCGTAGCCAAGCCGGCGGCGGTCCCCAATGTCGTGTTGCCCGGCTCGGCGGGTCAGGCTGGTCAGGCCAGTGTCGTCTTCTTGTCAGACTCGGCATCCGACGTGTTTGCCGATCTGGCCGACGGCCGCCTGGGCGGCTGAGCCCGACGGTCAGCGGGAGTCGATGCTCCCCGTCCCGCTTGGGGAATTCTCGAAGAGATGAAGGTCGATCACTTCTTGGTGATCACGGAAATGCTCCCAACATGGATCGCAGAAGCGCACGCGCCACGTAATTGATCGGCCGGCATGGCCAACCACGTACTCACCGCGGTCAGCCTCCCCACCGTGCTCACAGTTGGCAGTCAGTTCGCCGACAAGGGCGTCGCCCACCACCGAGGCAACGACGCTTCCCGAGCCTCGCACCAATGTGACCTTGGTATCTACAGCAGCCATCACACATATTCACTCGGCATATAGGTCCAGCGACCCAAGCGACTTCTGAGAACTTTTCCGACAATTTGATGCGCCCGATGCCCGGTTAGCGTGCTCCGCCCATGGACCGACCCATCCGGCTGATGACGGCCAACCTGCTCAGTGGCAGGGCAGACGTCGTCCATCTTGACAGCATCCTGCGCCAGTTCGATCCTGACCTTCTCCTGATTCAGGAACTCGGCGAAAACGCGGCCGACCTCATCGCAGACCGCTTCGAATACCACGATCTCCACCCCGATCTCGAGGCCAAGGGCCGCGGGATCGCCAGCAAGCTGCCTGGAACCTTCCTGGAACTGCCGCTTCCGTGGCGGCCCGGATTGTGGGCTCGACTCGACCTCGGACTTCAGGTCGCCAACATTCACGTTCGGAACGCCGTGGCCTTTCCGTGGTGGACGTCGGTGAAGTATCGGGGAACCCAGCTGGATTCCTTGTTCGAGTGGGCCGAGGTCAATCTCGATCCTTCTGTTCCCTTCGTGCTCGCCGGCGACATGAACGCTTCGCCCGCCTGGCCGGTATATCGGAGTCTCGCCGAGCGTTGGGACGACCTCGTGGCTCGCTGGGCTGAACAGTCGGGAAACAGGTTGATGCCGACCTGGGGGTGGCGACCCGGGTGGCCGAGAATGCTGCGAATCGACCATGTGTTCGGACGAGGGCTCAGCGTCATCTCGACGTCGGTGGCTCCGATACTCGGATCCGATCATGCTGCGGTTGTCGTCGATCTCGTCTCCGGCTGATCCCGAGCCGTTCCAATCGCTTCGCACCTGCGATCTGAACTACTGGGGCCGTCCGACCTATGGCCCGGTGACCCGGCCCCGGGCAATCTTCCCCGGGGTTGGCTCTCGAGGGGAAGGCTTGGTCAAATATGCACGTCCTGAGTCGCAAATTGCGGCAAAGTCGCTGTCGTCATCACACCACTGTTTCGGTTCACACAATGGGCTTCGAAAGGGTGGTGTGTGAATCGTGCGGGCACGTCGATGTCCGCGCACGAGATGCGGGCAGACCAGTCGAGACCGACGTCGACCGAGCTGTCTTCGCACGCCCCTCCGATCTCGAGCCAGACACCTCTTCGGGTCGTCGCCGACTGGGCCGATAGCCCGGCTCAGGCTTGGAGGGCCGCCTCCAGCACGTCGCCTGCATTGTCGGCGATGGTGAAGGCCATCTCGTCCCGCACTTTCTCCGGCACGTCGTCGAGGTCGGCTTCGTTACGACGAGGCACGATCACTTCTTTGAGACCGGCCCGGTGGGCGGCGAGCACTTTCTGCTTTACCCCACCGATCGGCAACACCTTGCCCTGAAGGGTGATTTCCCCGGTCATCCCGACCGTGTCCTTGACCTTGCGCCCGGTGAGCAGCGATACCAGGGCGGTGAGCATCGCCACGCCGGCCGATGGCCCATCTTTCGGTATGGCTCCAGCGGGGACATGGACGTGGTACCGCTTGGTCATCGCAGTTGGATCGATCCCGAGCTCGTCGGCGTGGGCCTCGACGTACGAGAGGGCGATGCGAGCGGATTCTTTCATCACATCGCCGAGCTGACCTGTCAATGTCAGACCGGGCTCGCCGTCCATGGCGGTTGCCTCGATGAACAACACATCGCCACCGGCGCCGGTGACTGCGAGACCGGTCGCCACCCCGGGCACATCGGTGCGGTCAGATGCCTCATCTTTCCAGACCTTCGGCTTACCCAAGTAATCCCTGACCGAATGCTCGTCGACCACGACATGGTCCGTTCCAGATTCCTTGGCCACCTCGGTGGCGACCTTGCGGGCGAGCTTGCCCAGCTCCCGCTCGAGGTTCCTCACCCCGGCCTCCCGGGTATAGCGGTCGACCACCGCGGCCAGGGCGCCTTCGGTGACTTCCAACTCTTCGGGCTCGAGGCCTGTTGAACGGAGCTGACGGGGGAGGAGGTGGTCACGTGCGATCTCCACCTTTTCGGCGTCGGTGTAGCCGTCGATGTTGATCACCTCCGTCCGATCCAATAGCGGCCCGGGGATGGTCTCCAGGACGTTGGCAGTGCCAATGAAGAGAACCTCAGACAGGTCGAGATCGACCTCGAGGTAGTGGTCCCTGAAGGTGTGGTTCTGGGCAGGATCGAGCACTTCGAGCAGGGCTGACGAGGGGTCGCCACGCCAGTCGGCGCCGACCTTGTCCATCTCGTCGAGCAGGAACACCGGGTTCATCGTCTCGGCTTCGGTGAGAGCACGAGCGATTCGCCCCGGCCGCGCTCCGACGTAGGTCCGGCGGTGTCCTCGAATCTCTGCTTCGTCCCTCACCCCACCAAGGGCGACGCGGACGAATTTGCGTCCCAGGGCACGGGCGACCGACTCACCGAGGGAGGTTTTGCCCACTCCGGGAGGACCGACGAGGAGCAGAATCGTGCCCGTATTTCGATCGTCGCCATCGATCAGGCCACGTTCTGCGCGGAGCTTGCGCACGGCCAGATGCTCGATGATCCGCTCCTTCACGTCGATGAGACCGGTGTGATCGGCGTCGAGCACGGTCCATGCCTCATCGAGGTCGAGGCGGTCATCAGATGAAACGCCCCAAGGCAGTTCGAACATGGTGTCGAGCCAAGTGCGGATCCACGAGTGCTCCGGCGACTGTTCACTCATTCGCTCCAGGCGGCCGATCTCCCGCTCGATGGACTCGGCCACCTTCTCGGGAAGATCTCGCTCGCCCAGCTTCGCCCGGTATTCAGAGGCAACGTCAGCCTCCTCGCCCAATTCCTTGCGGATGGCCTCCATCTGCTGACGGAGGATGTATTCCTTCTGCCCCTTTTCGATCTGCTCGGTCGCCTCATCCCGGACCTTGCGCCGAAGCTCGAGGTCGGCCAGTACCTCGCGCATCCAGACCAAGAGCTTGCCGAGACGCTGGCGGATGTCCAGGGCATCGAGGAGCTCCACCTTCTGCTCCAGGGAGAGGTCGGGGGAGTAGACAGCGAGGTCGGCCAGGCGCGACGGATTGTCAACGTCTAAGAGACGCTCGGCCACGCCGGCCATGCCCCTGTTCTCGAGGACGGCGATGACCACCGCCCTGTACTCGGCCACCAGGGAATCGAGCTCGTCGTCGATGATGTCGACCTCGGGGGAAGACTCGGCGTCGACCCACAGGGCACCGGTCTCGTCGACCGAGCCGGCGCCGACCCGCGCCCGGGAGACGCCAGACACGACGATGTTGCCGTCGTTGTCGGCTTCTTGGATGTCCGCAATGGTCCCGACCGCGGCGTATCGACCCTCGAGCCGTGGGACCAGGAGAAGGCGTCCGTCTGCCTTGGAAGCAGCGGCGACGGCGGTCCGGCCCTCTTCAGTCTCGATACGAATGGTCACGACCATGTGGGGGAAGACCACACCGTTGTGAAGGGGGAGGACGGGAAGGGTCAGTTGGGCGGTCTCGGGCATGGGATCGGTTGTCCTTTGAGTCTCGATTGGAAACCGGTGCAACACGCATCCTCGGTTTCCTATTCCATGATCTGAGTCGACCCTGCTCAGGTTTGGTCAGCCGGAGCCGGTAAGCCCATGACCAACGACTCCCGTTGCTGTGACCTCAGAGCCCGGTCCTGTCGGAGTCGACAGCCACCCGTTTTCCCTTGTCCAGGGTCGATAGTGCCCGCATCTCGTCGTCGCTGAGCGAGAAGTCGAATATGTCGAGGTTTGGTGCGAGTCGCTCGCGTCGGGCGGTCTTCGGTATCGGGATCAACCCGAGTTGGAGATGCCACCGAAGCACGACCTGTGCCGGCGTTCTGTCACGGGCATCTGCCACCTTGGCGATCACCGGGTCGCCGAGCAGGCCCCCGCCCTTACCGATCGGTGCCCACGACTCGGTGGCGATGCCATGTTGGTGGTGGTACTCCCGTTCCGCCTCCCGAGTCACCCAGGGATTGAGCTGGATCTGATTGACGTGGGGGACCACCCCTGTCTCGTCGATGAGTCGCTGGAGGTGGGACGGCTTGAAGTTGGAGACTCCGATCGCCCTGACTCTTTCCTGCTGCAGCAGTTCGATCATCCCTCGCCAAGCGTCGACGAACCTCCCCAGGCTCGGATTCGGCCAGTGGATCAGGAACAAGTCGAGATAGTCGAGCCCGAGACGTCTACAGCTGATTGCAAAGGCTTCTTGGGCTTCCTGGTACCCGTGCCACCGCTGGCTGAGCTTCGTCGTGATGAACAACTCGCCACGCTCGACCCCACTTGACCGCAATCCCCGCCCCACTCCTTCCTCGTTGCGGTACATCTCGGCGGTGTCGACGAGCCGGTATCCGGCAGCGATGGCAGCGACCACCATCCGCTCGGCATGACCATCGGGGATGGGCCAGGTTCCGTATCCGATCACAGGCATCGAAACACCGTTGGACAGGACGATGTGCTTTTCGGCGCTCATGAATCGAACCGGCCTTTTTCCTCTGTTCGGTGATTCTCCCAGCAAAAGAGCCCGCGAACCCAACCGGGCTGCGGCTCGTAATGCTCCGGCAAGCGAAGAAGGAGCATCTGTGAAACGTGTTCTCGTCCTTGGGGCGGTTCTGGCCTCGCTGTTGGCGGCTTGTAGCGGGGAGAGCACTGATACCACCGGATCCACCGGAGCCGAGGAGCAGAGCGTGGAGATCGCCGATCTCGCATTCGATCCGGACACCCTGACCGTAGCTGTCGGCACCACGGTCACCTGGGTGAGTGCAGACCCGAACCTTCCCCACACGTCTACCTCGGAAGACGAGCTCTGGTCCTCGGGGACACTGAACGAAGGCGACGAGTTCCCGTTCACCTTCGAGGAGGCCGGCACGTTCGCCTACTTCTGCGAGGTACACCCTGACATGACGGGGACGATCGTCGTCGAGTGAGCCGGGGATCCCCCGGGCTTATCCTCCGCCAATGGATTGGAAGATAGAGCTGATCGGGATCCCCGTTTCCGATGTGGAGCGGGCAAAGGCCTTCTACACCGAGCAGGTCGGGTTCGTGCTGGACCACGACCACAAAGTCAGCGACGACCTCCGCTTCATCCAACTGACGCCACCGGGATCTGCGTGCTCGATCACGATCGGCGTGGGTGTGATCGATACGCCTCCCGGGTCGGTTCAGGGGGTGCAGATGGTCGTTTCCGATGTTCAGGCGGCGCACGACGAGCTAGCGAGCAGGGGAGTCGAGGTGAGCGACGTCCAGCATTTCGATTGGGGAGACTTCGTTTTCTTCAGCGACCCCGACGGCAACGGCTGGGCGATCCAGCAGCTGCCCTCCTACGACTGAATCGTGTAGGCCGGTCGTCCCGCCCGGTAGGTGACGACGATGGTTCCCTGAGGGGGCAGTATTCGGGTCATGAACGCCGGCTTGGCCGAGGAGCTCTCCACGTTGGCCCACCGCAATGGCGCTGCCGGCTTTGGCGTGGCTGGAGTGGAGATCTTTGGTCGGGAGAGGGCAGCACTCAGGGCATCGCATGAGGCGGGCCATGCCGGACCACTTCGCTTCACCTACGACGACCCCGATCTGGCCACCGACGTCTCACGAACGTTCCCGTGGGCGAAATCGCTGGTCGTTGTGAGCTATGACTACCTGCCGCGGTCCGATACGCCGTCACAGGAGGGGGCTGTCGTCGGGCGGTTTGCGACGGCCAATCAGTACGAGGGCGTCCGTCGCATCACCGAGGCGACCGCCGCACATCTCCTCGATCGGGGATTCCGGGCCGAGATCTTGAGTGACGACAACCGTCTCGTCGACAGGGCGGCCGCATTGCGCGCCGGTGTGGGGTGGCTAGGGAGGAGCACGATGGTCTTGGCGCCCGGACACGGGCCTTGGTTGCTGCTCGGGACCGTGGTCACCGACGCCTCGATACCGGCCAGCCGTCCTATGCA
>JARDZU010000147.1 GCA_029240695.1 Acidimicrobiia bacterium
TGTAGACCACTTTCACGGTCTTTTCAATCAGCTGGAATGCGTCTCGGTCGCCGGTGACGATGAGGATCTCCCATCCGGCGGCTATCCCGTTCCTGGTGAGAGTGGCGATGATGTCGTCGGCCTCGAAGCCCTCTTCGCGGAGTTGAGTGATGTCGAGCGTCTGCAGCACTTCGTCCATCAAGGGCAGCTGGCTGCGGAAGTGATCCGGCGCCTTTTCGCGTTGTGCCTTGTACTCGGGAAAGGATTCCGTGCGGAAGGTCTGACGTGACACGTCCCAGGCCACTGCGATGCCATCGGGGTGGTAGTCCTTGAGCAGCCTGATCAGCATCCGGGTAAACCCGAATACAGCGTTCGTCACCTGACCGCTCTTCGTCGCCAGGTCCTCCGGGAGAGCGTAGAAGGCCCGGTAGGCGATGGAGTTGCCGTCGATCAGGGCAAGTGTGGGCACCGGCCTGACGGTAGCGGCGCGCCCGATCAGTCGGGCAGGCGGGCGAGGAGCCTGTCCCTGGTCTTGATCAGCTTGGCTCGACGAACCCGGATGATGAAGGCAGTCCGCTCGAACCGACGAACATCGCCGGCGGTTCGCCCGGCCTCTTCTCGGTCGATGTAGTTGCCGATGACGGCGTCACGCTGGGCATCCTCGTCGATCGAGCGGTGGTTGGAGAGCTCGGCGTTCACCAAATTCAGCTCACGGCTGAGCGAGTCGATCTGGTCGTTGATCCGAAACAGCTTGCGATGGATGCGCTTCAAGACCTACGCAGGGTATCGGGAAGCCCGCGGATATCGTTAACGTTCTTAGGCGCATCACAGCAGGCCGGAGTGGCGGAACGGCAGACGCGATGGATTCAAAATCCATTGTCCGCAAGGGCGTGTGGGTTCGAGTCCCACCTCCGGCACCAACTCCGATAGTCAGTCTTCGGGCACGGCCTCAACCACTCCTTGCACCCGTCCCACCTTCACTATCTCACCCGGTTCGATGCCACGACGTAACAGGCCTAGCCCCACGTCGCCGGCCGAGGAGGTCATGGTGCCTATGTGCTCATCTTCCTTTGAGACCGGCTCGCCGACCTCGGGAGCCGATCCGTCGAAGCGCAGGATTCGGAGATGGTGATTGACCCGCCCGCCCCTGCTATCGAGACGTGCGACCAGCTCCTGACCGAGGAAGCACCCCTTGTCGAACGAGATCGTCTCTCCCACCAGCCCCGTCTCCTGGGGAATGGTGGCGTCGGTGACATCCACTCCCATGAGCGGCTCTCCTGCCTCGATGCGGAACTTCTCGTAGTGGTCGACATCAAAGAGAGGCAGGTCCGGCCTCGATCCCACGACCAGAGCTCGCTCGACGTTGGACCACGACACGTCGGCGACGAGAGCCGACCGATCACCGGTCCATCGCCCCGGATCGCCACCGAACGGGCCCACGACGAGCCATCGCTCGAGCGGAGAGGGCTCGATGTCGACGTCCACCCGGATCCGGTATCGCCCCAGCTTGGCGACCAGATCCTCGCCGCGGCCGGCGTCGACCACCAAACCAATGTCATCTGCTCCGCGAAGCACCCACATGATGTGGTCGAGCTTGCCTTGCGGGGTGAGCAACAGTGATCGACGCACCGTGCCCGGCTCCATGTCGCCGATCTCCTGGCTGACGAGGTCATTCAGGAACCGGATCGCGTCGGAGCCTCCGAACCAGACCAGCTCGGGTGACGACGGGGCGAGATGGGGCTCGGTGAGGCTCATTCAGATCGTCGCCAGGTCACGGAGGAACGGTATCGAGAGCAGGACGTCAGAGAACCAGGTCGACAACGCGCCCACATTGCCCGTCACCATGAGAACGCCGAACAGGGTCAACAATACGCCCGAGGCGATATTGATTGGGCGGAGGTAGGGCTTGAGACGTCCGAACAACTTGAAAAGGCCAAGGCCGCTCAGGAGGAAAGGCACTCCCAACCCCAGGGAGTAGGCAAGGAGGAGCAACATGCCCTCGCCGAGTGTCTCCTGGAGTGATGCGGTGGCGAGGATCACGGTCAGAACGGGGCCGATGCATGGGGTCCAGGCGAAGCCGAAGGCCAGCCCCATGACCGGTGGTCCCCATGATCCGAGCCGGCTGGGCCGGACGTCGACTCTGCGATCTCTCCCGATGGTGGCGAGTGGCCCTCTATCGGACACCGCCATGGCCACCATGAGCACCCCGAACACGATCACAGTCAGCCCCGCCAGTCTGGTGAAGGTGGTCAGGTTCTGGACCAGCCACGCACGAAGACCGGTGGCGATGGCCCCAAGTGCGACAAACACCACAGTGAAGCCCGCGATGAAGAGGAGGATGACCCGGGTCATCCGCGCCATGGAGACATCGCCCTCCTCTAATTGGCTCGCCGAGTACCCGGACATCATCGACAGATAGCCGGGGAGAAGCGGCAGCACGCACGGGGACACGAACGAGATGATGCCCGCCCCGAATGCGATCAGGATCTGGAGGATGTAGGCGGCGGAGTCGACGTTGTCGAACACTTTGGTTCCCCGGTGATTTGCCGAAGTCTGGGGATGATCGCACGCGTGCCCCTCTACTCTCGACTCGTGGCACCGTGGTTGCGACGCGTTCTGGGCCCGTTGCTCCCGGTGGACAGGTTCACCTCGGGCGATCGCCGAATCGTGTTCGTCATCTGGACAGCCGGAGTCATACAGGGATTTGCCCAGTCCCAGGCGGCTGCGACGCTCCCGTTCACGCGCGCCGGTCTCGGACTCACCGAGGGCGAGATGAGCCTCCTTCTCGGCCTTGCCCGGCTTGCCGCGTTCGCAGCTCTTCCTCTCGGATGGCTCGGGGACCACAAGGGCCGGAGGCGCCCCTTCCTCTGGTCTCTCACAATCGTGATCATTGGTGGCACCCTGGCGGGACTCGCCTTTGAGGCATGGCAGTTTGGGACCGCCCAGGCGATCCTGCGCACTGGCACCGCCGGCATGGGGGGCCTGGCCATTGTCCTCCTCGCCGAGCAAGTCTCGCCGCACATCCGCGCCTACGCGATCTCCTTTTACGGGGCTGCGGTGTCATTTGGCGGTGGCCTGGCCTTGATGACACTTCCCCTTGCAGACGGAGGCGGCGAGAGCTGGCGAATCCCACATCTCATGATCGCCCTCGGCTTCCTCGTCCTCCCATTCGTGATCCGCAACGTGCCGGAGAGCCACATCTTCATCGAAGACCACGAGGACAGGCACTGGCGGGAGCTGGCTATCGGCGAGTGGGCGCGTCGGTTCTGGGTGGTGGTGATCATCGCCTTCCTCGTCTCCGCTTTCTCGGCCGTGGCTCTGGCCTTCTCCACGACGCGGTTGATCGAATACCTCGGCCTGAGCACGGGATCGACCGTCCTGATCGCCCTTCTCGGGGGGACCCTCGGCGGTCTCGGCTTTTTCGTCGGGGGCCATCTGGCCGATGCCTGGGGTAGGCGAAGGACGACGGTCGTGAGCCTGCTGTTGGCAGTCGGAGGTGGCCTTGTCATCTATTGGTCCAACTCGATCCCGTGGATCGTCGTGGCCGTGATGGTGTCGTCATTTGGCACCTTCGCCCTTGTCCCCGCCGGAGGCTCACATCGGGCGGAGCTCTTCCCGACCGGGCTCAGGGCAAGCGCCAACACGGCAGCGACCAACTTCGGATTGGTCGGGTCCGGTCTCGGGCTGATCCTTGGGGTCTTCACTATCGATCGCTTCGGGCTCTCCCAGACGGTCACGATCCTCGGGCTCGGAATGGGGATCGCCGCATTGCTGACCCTGCTCCTCCCCGAGACGAGGGGTCAGGATCTGAGAGCCGTTCGCACAGCCCGCTTATAGCCGAAGACGAACACCAGGCCACGAACGGCAAGCATCGCCCCCATCGCCCACCAGATGCCGTCGAGCGAGTCGCCCAACGGTGTAACCGAGATGAGGGTCACGAGGACAGCAGAGCCAAGAGCGGTCGAAACGATGATCGTCCCGAATGCCAGGAGCCCGAAAAAAATGCCGTCGGCGACGAACAGGGGCGCTCCGATCGGCATCGTCCACCCGGCGACTGCCGCTGCGGACACTGTCAAGGCTGCCACGGTTGGATCGGTGACGAGACCGGCGAGTGCGGGACCGCCAAGGAAAAACGCGCTCATCAGAACCACTCCGGTGAGCACTCCCCAGAGCAGCAGCCGCCGTGACAGGTCATCTGTTGTTCTCGATTCTCTCCCGCCAACTGCCTCGGCGACCATCGCTTGACCGGCAATCGCAAACGCGTCAGCGATCATGGCGGCCAGCAGCCAGACCTGCATCACCACCTGATGAGCGGCGATATCGGCCGGGCCGAGCCTGGTCGCTGTCGCTGCCGCGAAGGTCAGGCCGAGAAGGAGGAACCCGGTCCGAATCGATACCAGGACCCCATTCCGGGCCAGGGCCAGGATGGTGGGGAGGGCCTTCCTGAGACCGGTGGGCCGGTCGGCCATGCCCCGGGAGCGGATCAGCTGCAGGAACCACAACGCCCCCACCCATTGAGCGATCACCGTGCCGAGGGCTGCGCCTTCGAGGCCCAAACCGACGACGAAGATGAGGAGAGGGTCGAGCACCAGGTTGATGACATTGATCCCCACCGCGACCCGGAACGGGGTACGTGTGTCCTGGTAGCCGCGAAAGGCGCCGTGGCCCGCGGTCACCAGGAGCACCGCTGGCGTAGCTAGGCCCCGTATCCGAAGATAGGCAACGGCGGGTCCCGCTACCTCGTCACTGGCGCCCATCAAGCCAACGAACCATGGGGCAAGGACTCCGATCACGATTGCCGCGGCGAGACCGAGGAGCGCGGCGAGCACGAGGGCGTCGCCGACCCATCGTCGCGCTTCCGTTGGATTCCCCCGACCTAGGGCCTGTGCCACCAACGGCGTCGTCGCGTAGGCGAGGAAGTTGAACCCGAAGAAGACGAAGCCGAGGATGGCGGTGTCGACGCCCAACGCCGCCAACTCGTCGACTCCAATCCGCGCCACGAAGGCGGTGTCGATGAGAGTCAGGAGCGGGTCTATCGCCAGGGTGCCCAAGGCAGGAATGGCGAGCCGGAGGATGGCCCGATTGGCGATTCGGGTGTTGGTCACCGTGGAGGGGTCTTGTGTGCGAATGCGAATCGATCCGGGAACTCGCAGAGATCGAATAGCTCGCATTGCCCACACAACGGCCGCTTGGCATCACATACGTCACGCCCAAACTGGATGATCCTCATCGACAGTCCGGACCATTCCCCCTTCGGGTAGAGCGCCATCAGGTCACGCTCGATCTTCACGGGGTCGATCTGATCGGTCAGGCCGAGGCGGCGGGTGACCCTTCGCACGTGGGTGTCGACGGCGATCGCCGGCACATCCCACGCTTCGGCGAGCAACACACTTGCGGTCTTGCGACCAACTCCTGGGAGCTTGACCAACTCGTCGAGGTCCATGGGTACCTCGCCGTCAAACATCTCCTCGATCCCCTGGGCCAGCTTGATGATCGACTTCGTCTTCTGGCGGAAGAAGCCGGTGGAGTAGACGATCTTCTCCACCTCTTCGGGGTCGGCGTCGGCGAGGTCGCTGACCCCCGGATAGGCCTCGAAGAGAACCGGCGCCACCTTGTTCACGTTCTCGTCCGTGGTCTGCGCCGAGAGAACAGTCACAACCAGAAGCTGGAAGGGTGACTCGTAGTCGAGAGCGGTGCCGATGCTCACGTAGCGGCGACGGAGACGATTGAGGACGGCGCGTGCCTTCCCTTTCTCAGCCCGTGACGGCACCGACCCGTCGGCTCTGCTCAGCGGCATGAGCCGGCATCGTATTGACCACCGCAGGCGACAGAGGCGTGGACGCAACCGGTCCCGCTCCTACCCTGCCCCAGCTCATGTTCAAGTCCAATCGAAGCCGGGCAATTCTCGCCTTACTGGCGGCATCGTTCGTCTTTGGCGCGACTTTCGTGGTGGTCAAGTCTGCGGTTGTAGACGTCCCACCTTTGACCTTTGTGGCTTGGCGCTTCCTTCTCGGCGCGCTCCTCCTCTCCATTTTCGCCTTTCCCCGCGGGCGCAGGATCTGGTGGCACGGCGCTTTGGCCGGGCTCGCTCTCTTCGGGGGATACGCCTTCCAAACCGCTGGCCTGACCGAGACCAGCGCCAGCAACTCGGCGTTGATCACCGGTCTGTACGTGGTGATCACACCCTTTCTCGCCGCAATGTTCGCCCGACGACCACCGAGTTGGTGGAGCGTGGGTGCGGCCGCGTTGTCGTTCGGGGGTCTGATCCTGATAACTGGAGCCGGGGACCTCGGCTTGGATCGGGGTGACCTCCTCACCCTGGCGTGTGCGTTCTGCTTCTCCACGCACATCGTCGTCCTGTCCCGTCTCGCTCGTCACCACCCCGTCGTCCCGTTCACGGTCGTGCAGTTGGCGATCACCTCGGCATTGGCGTTCCCTGCGGCTTTGCTAGTCGAGGGCCCCGTCCTACCGCCAAGCTCGGTGTGGGGCGCGCTCTTGATCACGGGGATAGGGGCCAGCGCCGGATGCTTCGTTCTCCAGATCTGGGCTCAGACCGTCGTCGGCGCTACCACCGCAGCTGTAGTACTCGCGGCGGAGCCGGCATTCGCCGTCGCCACGGCATGGGTGGTCCTTGGCGAGAGGCTCACAGTGGCGGGGTGGGCCGGCGCAGCCCTCATCCTCATTGCGATCTTCATCGTGGTGACGAAGCAGACCGACCAAGCGTCAATCGAGGCCGAAGCGGTGACACCGGCTCACTGACTCACCTGGTAGTCGTCAGAGCGGAGACGTCGGGCCAACTTCATCAGGAGCCGGATACCCAAGACCGACAGGAACAGCCCAATGGTGAGGAGGACCCCGAATTCGGCCGCGGTGGTGTACGGGTTGCTGCAGGCCTCGATGCCCTGAGGGCAGAGACCCCAGCCAGTGCCTCCGTCGAGCAGGTCGATGAGGACGAGGATCGGTATCAAGGCAATGCCGATCGCCGCTGCAGAGAGTATGAATACACCAAGACGCACCAGGAAGACTGACATTGCACTAAAACGGTAACCGGGTGCGCCCAGTTTCCAGGCATACAAT